>NZ_CP120362.1 GCF_029457495.1 Chelativorans sp. AA-79 | reverse complement strand
TCCTAATAACGGTTGACCAGTGGCCAGGTGATCTGCTCGGCGCGTCCGGTCATCCACTTGTCGAAACCCCCACTCTGGACGCTCTCGCGCACACCGGCGTACATTTCCGCTCAGTTTATAGTGAGTGCCCCATCTGCATCCCCTCCCGTCGGACATTGATGACGGGCATGTCGCCGAGGGCTCACGGTGACAGGATCTTCAAGCCGACCGAGCCCATGCCGGATGTCGTTACCATGGCCCAGGCCTTTCGAAACGTGGGGTATCAGGCCTATTCGGTTGGAAAACTTCACGTTCATCCCCAACGTGACCGAATTGGCTTCGACGATGCCCTGCTCGCCGAGGAAGGTCGCCCCCAACTCGGCACGGTCGACGACTACGATATGTATTTGGCTCAGCAAGGGTATGTCGGCCAGCAGTACATGCACGGGATGAGCAACAACGAGTACGACTGGCGCCCCTGGCACCTGCCCGAGCACACCCACGTCACGAACTGGACGGCGACGGAAATGTGCCGGACCATCAAACGCCGCGATCCCACGCGCCCTGCATTCTGGAATCTCTCCTTCTCACATCCGCACCCGCCGCTGGTGCCGCCACAGACCTATCTTGATCGCTATGACCGGTTCGAAATGTCGATGCCCGGTACTGGCGACTGGGCCAGAAACGAGATGGATCTCCCATTCGCCCTGCGGGCGTCGAGAGCATACCGCCCGCCTTTAACAGAACGAATGCTCCAGGGTGTCCAGGCTGCCTTCTTCGCACTTTGCACCCATATCGATCATCAAATCAGATTGGTCCTCGGCACCTTGCGTGAAGAGCGCATCCTCAATGATACAGTTATTCTGTTCACATCCGACCATGGCGAAATGCTGGGTAGGCACGGTTTACTCGGCAAGCGCCTTTTCTATGAGCGCTCGTCCTGTGTCCCGACGATATTGGTCGCTCCAAATGGCTGTGATGCCCGACTGACTAATGGTGTGTGCGACCAAGTGTTCGGGCTGGCCGACATAATGCCCACCCTTTTGGATCTTGCCGGCATCGACATGCCGGATATATGTGAAGGGATTTCCATGGCTTCGCTTAAAGGCCGAGAATATATCTATGGCGAATGCCTGGAAGATGCCAAGGCAAGCCGGATGATACGGAAGGGCGGCCATAAGCTAATCTGGTATCCGGCGGGGAATGCGCTGCAACTCTTCGACCTGACCCGCGACCCGGAGGAACATCACGATCTGGCAAATGATGCTAGTTGGGTCAAGACACGGCGGAAACTTGAAACGCTCCTGATCGACTGCCTCTATGGCAAGGACCTGGATTGGGTTCGGAACGGGGCGCTGGCTGGCTTTGCCGAACCCGATCTTCCCCAACTGGATCGACGAGATCTCGGGGGGCAGCGGGGCCTTCATTACCCGCAGCCACCCCTTAATGTCAGCAATGAAGTTGTCGGTGCGGGCTAAGAGAATACTTCTTGCGAGACCGGAAAGAAGTTGGGGATGTCTGGCGCGGTGGGCAGCAAGTTTCAGTGGAGCATCCTGTCTATTGACCATCGCGGCAAGGATGGCGAAATTCTGCCAGCGTCGCGCCTTCTTCGGTCCCGAGGTTCCAGCCGGCGACGAAACCGGCGTAGGCCGTTTCAGCCTGTTCGACGCAGCGCCGCTCTTCTTCCCGATAGCTTTTGATGTTGTAGGCATGCGCTGCTCCCTTCTGGCCGCGCGCCGGGCGATGTCCGGCCTTGAGTTCAACATCGCGCAACTTCTTGGCGCGGAGGGACGGCCGCGCCCAGGCGTAGCTCTCGCCTTCGTCAACAAATGCCAGATCACGACAGTCGCAAAGCACTGCTCGCAGGGTTCATCTGTTGATGGCGATGACGAGGGGAAGATCGAACAACTTCGCCCATGTAACGCTGGATGAGATCTGAAGAGCGACGATGTCGGTAGCAGTTGTCCACCAGCCATTTGCCGGAGCGACAAGGATATCGGGCGACCACAGAACCGAGTGCAGAACGGGCCAAATGAGCAATTGCTCATAGCACATCAATATCGCGACCCGCACATCGCCGGATTCAACGCTCGGGTCTGCGAAGAAATGCGCTCGCGCACCACCGGACCCGCCGACCGGCGCCAACCAGGGTAGCCACATTGAGACCGGTACCGGCATTCTCTGGCGATACAGGATGCGCGCTCCCACGCCCGAGATCTCTATCATCACGTTATCGTAGCCCTGCCTGTCGACCAGGATCGCTCCGGCATTTACGGTGACGTCGATTCCTTTGAGTTCATGGGACCATAGGCGTTCAACAGTCGGCGTCCAGATTCCAGCAGCTCCCTCTGGCAGCACCACGATCTTCTGGCCTCGGGCCGCTGCTGCCTTCACTGCGGCAATCGTCTCACGATGTTGCAATAACCCGGCATATTTGCCGCGCTCGCCCCCGAATTCCGTGTCGACACCGATCCAGCCATCGGGCAGGCTGGGATCCGTCCACGTTGCGGCGGACCAGGCAAACGCTCCTCCCAAGACGAGCGATGCGATCGGCCAGACCTTCGTCGTCATGGCGAGGAGGCCGATCGCTGCCGCCGCAAGGCCCCACCATCCCCAACCTGGGAAGACGATGCCGGCGGCCGTGATTGGATGCGCCCAACCCACAATTCCGAAGGGCGGCACGCTCATGAGGACCGCTGCCACGCTATATCGCACAATCCGTCCGCTCCCCGGCCGCGATGTCCACAGCACAGCATGCACGGTGACGAAGGCGAGCGATGCGCCGAGCCAGAGCGCGAAGCCCTCGGCGATCCCGCTGCCAAAGTAATTGACAACGCCCTGTGGCAGATCGCGTGACGCGGCGAGGAAATATCCCGCCGACACAATTGCGGCCGCAATCCGCGAGGGAGCATTTGCCCACAGGGCGGGAAACGCGAAGGCGAGCGGAAGGGTGAAGGGATTGCCGCTCCATCCGATTGCTCCGGCGGCAACGGCAAGCACCATGAGACCGACAGTCTTCACCGTGTTACGGATGAATGGTGAGGACGGGATGGGCCAGGCCGAGGACACCGGCGATCGGGACCGGCCCGAAATATCTCGAGTCATAGGAACCTGCGAAATCGGAGTGGAGGAAGACATGGCCGGGCGGCACGACGCCACCGGCGAAGGGAATGAGCACCCTGCCCTCGGCGTCCGCGGCGCGCAGCTCGGAGCTGGCGAGCGGTATGTCATCAACGCGCACCGCGCCGGCGATCTCAACGCGCTGTCCCTGCGTCGCAGCGACGGTCTTGATCAGCGGGCTCAGCCATCCCGGGCAGAGCCCCGAACGCAGATATCCCCGCAGCCGCGCGAGCGTGAACACGGACGTTGGCGGCGGACAGACCATGACGCGATCACCGGTGGCAACCTCACGGTCGAGCGGCACGATCCGCCAGATTCCGAGCGGGTAGCTCGGCGTAAGATTGATGCGCAGGCCGACTCCATAGCTGAGGGCGAACAGGCAGAGCACGGCAGCGGCGCCGATCCCGAGAAAGGCGAACGCGCGACGCCTGCGGGTCATTTGAGCACCTGGGACTGACGCTGGCTCTGACGCAGCGCCTCCGTCTCTTTGAGCGCCTTCACCGTGCGCTCGTGGGCGGCAAGCTGCTGGCCGGCGCGCATGATCGGCCAGGCGGTAGCGAGCTTTTCGCGGTCGGCGGCGGGCAGGCCGAGGGCTTGCTTCCTGAACTCGGCGCCGTCGGTGTCGCGCGCGCCGTTTGCGAGCAATGTGCGTTCCCCGAACCGCTCGGACACCGTCTTGCTGAAGCCGTCGATTTCGGCTTTGGCCATGCGATCGGCCAGCGCGAACCCAAGCGCTGCCGTAAGATCGTTGCGGTCGATCGCATCGCGCACCTTTTCGAGCACGACTCGCGCAGCGGGTGAAAGCGCGGGAATATCGATCGAGGCGCGGTGGCGCAGCGCCGTTTCGTCGGCCTCGAGCCTGCGCGTGGCCGCTTCGCGCAAACGCAGGTAGCGCTCAATCTCGCGCCCGAGTGCTGGGACGTTCGCCTCGGCCTCGCGCCGCGCCTGCCGTTCCGCCCGGCTCGCCAGAATCCCTTCACGGCCGCGCAACACGCCGATAGAGGCGGGTTCACGCGTGAGCTTTCCGAGGCGCTCCTGCGCAGTTACGGGATCGGCCAACACGGCATCGAAGCGAAAGGCGCGGAACGCCGCCTCCGGATCGCCGAACACCAGACGGAACCGGTCGGATACCTCCTCCCACTGTTTTGCGACCTCCTTTTCCGCATGGACCTTCTCGGCTGCAACGTCGGAGATGGATTTGGAGAACGTCGTCACGCCCTTGACCATCGGCTCGGACTCCTTCTTCGATTGGACGGCGGACAGGGTGGTGTCGAAGAGGCCGATGCGGGCGCCAGCGGCGCGGAGCTTGCGGCCGAGATCGGCAAGGCGCCGCTTATGGCGCAGCATCCAGTCCAGCCGGTCGCGGGCGAGTGTGCGGGCGACGCGCATGAGATGAAGGCCGCGGCTGTTGGCGAAGCTGAGCGCCTGCCGGTAGAAGGTTCCGGCGGCATAATCGAGAGTGGTTTCCTTGGCGTTGCGCCGCGACAGGAGCGTGTCGAGCCCACCCGCGATCTGGAACGACCGCGCGCCATAAAAGAGCTGGAGATCCTCCCTGTGCCGGGTCATCGCCACATAGGTGAGATGCCGGTCTAGCGAGAGCGAGGCTAGCACCTTGACGCGATCGACAGTCGCGCCCTGGCTTTTGTGAATCGTGGTGGCGTAGCCGAGATCGAGATTGCGATATAACCGCTCCTCGACCACAACGCGGCGCCTGTCGGGGCCCTCGCCGATTTCGGCGACGATCCTGCCGGGCCCGGCTTCGACCACCCTGCCGATCATCCCGTTCTTGACGCCGAGCGCACCCTCATTCCTGAGAAAGACGATCTGATCCCCAGCGTCGAAATTCCGTGTCCCCTCTTCCGTCTGGAACGCGTGGCCCTCGCCGACAATCCCACGCTCGACCAGCTTTTCGCGGGCGAGCCAGTTGAGTTCGCGCACGTCGCGGCGCAGATGGGCGAGGATGAGCGTGGATTTCTCGGGATCGTATTCGCGGTTCCAGGATGCGATCAGACTCTCGACCGCCTGAGCCTTGAGTTTCTCCCCGATCACCATACCATGTCCCCGATAGGCCGAGAGTGCCGCCGTCACATTGCCGCGCGCCAGATCGAGCGAGGCGGTGCGCATCCAGGCGTCTTTCTGGCGGTAGATCGTCTCGAGTTCAGCATAGCCGGTGCGCTCGACGATGGCGCGGAAGGCCGCTCCCGCCTCGATCGGTTGGAGCTGCTCGGCGTCGCCGACAAGCACCAGCTTGGCGCCGGCCTTCGAGACCGTCTCGACAAATGTCGCCATCTGCTTCGAGGCGACCATGCCGGCTTCGTCCAAGACGAACACCGTCTTACCATCGAGGCGGTTGCGCCCCTCGTTCCACCGCAGCTCCCAGGACGCCAGGGTGCGGGACGGAATTCCGGCTTCCGTCTCGAGGCCCTCGGCCGCCTTGCCGGCCAGCGCGCCCCCGACCACGGAGTAGCCTGCCGCCTCCCATGCCTCGCGCGCCCCGCGCATCATCGTTGTCTTGCCGGCGCCGGCGCGGCCGACAACGGTGGCAATCCGCGCGCCGGAGGTCACGTGCACGATGGCCGTGCGCTGCTCGTGTGAAAGACGGTCATGACGCGCGAACACGTCGGCAACGATCTTCTTCCGGACGCCGAACCCCTTCGCCTTCGCGAGTGCGGACGCGCGGGATACCATCTCCGCTTCAAGGCGGATCAGCTCGCGCGTGGTGAGCTTGTCCGGCAAGCGCGCGCCGGTCGCAAAGTCGACCGTCCCGGATTCGAGACGAAGGCAATCTGGGCTTTGAACGATCCGCGCCAGAAGCTGCTGGAAGGCGCCGGGATCGTCGACATAGCGGTGCAGAACCTTGGCGATGTCGCGCTCGTCGAACACGCTTTTTTCGCGGCTGACGAGATCGAGCACGATTTCCGGCCGGGCCTGAATGCGCTCGGCGTTCACCGCACGCGCAGCCGCATGCGATGCGAGGCGTTCGAGCCTGGTGCCCCTGCCCTCGCGCATCGCCCTGCGCTCGATCGCCTTTGCGCCCGGGCCGATATGGGTCGTGGGCACGAGGTCGATGCCGCGCTCCGCATAGGATCGTCCGTCGACGCGGATCTCGAAGCCGCCGAATGCGAGGTGCTGGTTCTGGAGATCGAGCCAGCGTTGCCGCTGCTCGAGGAACTCAGCCTTCTCGCCCGCCCAGAGCCGATATTGGATCTTTCCGGGCTTGGTACGGACCGCCTGGCCGTCAGCACCGATTACGGCGACCTTCTTTGCCCCGAAGCCGCTCTGGGTCAGCGGGCGCAGCGTCGTCATCAGATGGACATGCGGATTGCCGGGATCGTCGTGATAGACCCAGTCGGCAACCTGCCCGCGGCCGAGCACCTGCTCATGGACGAACTGGCGCACCAGCGCGACGTTCTGCGCCTTCGACAGCTCCACCGGCAGGGCGATGATGAATTCCTTGGCAAACTGCGCGTCGGCACGTTTTTCGAAGGTCTCGACCTTGTTCCAGAACGCTTCGGCGGCGCCCGCGACTGAGCGCTCGGCGATCATTTCGCGGGCCCATTTCGGCGCATCGGCCGGAAGCACAAATTCCTCGTGAGCGAGATTGCGCTTGCCCGAATAGTCGACGGTCCTGGCCTCGGCCGAATGCTCCATCTTCGCGCAGTGCCGATAGGCGGCCGACAGAACGGCACTGCGCCCGTCAGCGCGTCCGATGATCTGGGGCGTGAAATGCGTGATGGCCACGGTGAGAGCGATCCCGGCGGTTGAACGACATCGTTCCGCAGGCCACACCTCCCCCCGGACCGGGGCCGGGCGCGGAACGTCGCGTCAGCGACGTATTACTGCGCCCTTGGAGGGATTCCTTCGGAACACCGGGATGATCTCTCAAGGCGTCGGCTTCGCCGACCCGTCATTTCTGCCGGGTCGCGCTGCGCGCGATCCCGGCCGATCCTCGCCATCGCCACAACGCGAATGGTCGAGAAGGAAGACTACCGGAATGAAGAAGCCGTCATCGAAGATCAGGGAAGAAATCGCCAGGCTGCAGGAGCAGCTCAAGCAGGCTGAAACGCGCGAGGCCGAACGCATCGGACGGCTCGCCCTCAAGGCCGGTCTCGGCGATATCGAGATTGAGGAGCGCACGCTCGCAACCGCGTTCGAGGAACTCGCGGCGCGGTTTCGCAAAGGGAGCGGACGGGCGAGCAGGCCCGCGTCCGCGCCGGTCGCGCCTGGCGCGGCTCAGGGGCCGTCTGGCGAGGCTTGAGCGGATGCGACAGGCAAGCCAGTCAGAGGCGCGCAAGAAGGATACGCGCGAGAAGATCCAACTCGGCGGGCTGATCGCCAAGGCCGGGCTTCGTTATGAGAAGCGCGCTCTCCTGCTCGGCCTGCTGATCGACGGCGCCAGCCGGATCAGGACCGACGAAGCCGAGCGATCGCGCCTGATGGCGATCGGGATGAAGGCGTTCGCCGATGACCCCGACTAAGCTCGCCTTGCTCCTTGCTCCGGTCATCATCATGACGGGTATGTGCCTCGCCCTGACAGGCATGGAACACTGGCTCGCAAGCTTCGCCCGCGCGCCCGACGCGCGCCTGATGCTTGGCCGGATTGGAATCGCTCCTCCCTATGCCGCCGCGGGAGGGACCGGCGTAGTCTTTCTCTTCGCGGCCAGGGGCGCGATGCCGATCCGGCACGCGGGCTGGGGGGTCGTCGCCGGCACGCTGGTGGTGATCACCATCGCTGCGGCCCGCGAGATCGGCCGGCTCGCCGCATTCGCCGCAACGGTGCCTCCAGGCACATCGATCGTCGAATACACCGACCCCGCCACGGTGACAGGGGCGGTCGTTGCGGCGGTCGCCGGCGTGTTCGGTCTGCGCGTCGCCATGCGCGGCAATGCCGCCTTCGTGGCAGCCGCGCCACGCCGCGTCCGGGGCAAACGCGCCATTCATGGGGAGAGCGACTGGATGACCCTCTCTGCGGCCCGGCGCCTCTTTCCAGAGGCCGGTGGCATCGTCGTCGGCGAGGCCTGCCGCGTCGACAGGCAAGCGGCCGGCGGGCGCGGTTTCCGCGCCGACGACCGCGAGACATGGGGTGCTGGGGGAAAGTCGCCGCTGCTGTGCTTCGACGGTTCGTTCGGCTCCTCGCACGGGCTGGTCTTCGCCGGGTCGGGCGGCTTCAAGACCACCTCGGTGACCGTTCCGACGGCGCTCAAATGGGGCGGCGGGCTGGTCGCCCTCGATCCATCAAACGAGGTCGCGCCGATGGTGATCGGGCACCGGCGCAAGGCCGGCCGATCGGTCTTCGTGCTCGACCCGAAGGAGCCGGGCACCGGTTTCAACGTGCTTGACTGGATCGGGCGGTTCGGCGGGACCAAGGAGGAAGACGTGGTGGCGGTCGCCACCTGGGTCGTGACCGACACGGCCCGCCAGGCTTCGATCCGCGACGACTTCTTTCGCGCGTCCGCGCTTCAGCTCATAACCGTGCTGATCGCCGATGTGTGCCTGTCGGGGCATACGGAAAAGGAAAGCCAGCATCTGCGACAGATGCGAGCGAACCTCTCCGAACCCGAGCCCAAGCTGCGTGAGCGGCTTCAGCTGATCTACGACAATTCCGGATCCGCGTTCGTCAAGGAGAACGTGGCGCCGTTCATCGCGATGACGCCCGAGACCTTCTCCGGCGTGTATGCCAATGCGGTCAAGGAGACGCATTGGCTTTCCTATCCGAACTATGCCGCGCTGGTCTCCGGCAACAGCTTCTCGACCGACGATCTGGCGGACGGCGAGACCGACGTCTTCGTCAATCTCGATCTCAAGACGCTCGAGGCGCATCCCGGCTTGGCGCGCACCATCATTGGCGCCCTGGCCAACGCCATCTATAACCGGGATGGCAAGGTGAAAGGCCGCACGCTGTTCCTTCTCGACGAGGTCGCACGGCTTGGATATCTCCGCATCCTCGAGACCGCTCGGGACGCCGGGCGCAAATACGGCATCAGCCTGTTGCTCCTGTTCCAGTCCATTGGCCAGATGCGTGAAACCTACGGTGGGCGGGATGCATCGAGCAAATGGTTCGAGTCCGCTTCGTGGATTTCCTTCGCAGCGATCAACGATCCGGAAACCGCCGATTACATCTCGCGGCGCTGTGGCAACACGACGGTCGAGGTGGAGCAGCTCAGCCGGACCTCGCGCATGTCTGGATCGTCGCGGACGCGCTCGCGGCAGCTCTCCGCGCGACCGCTGATCCTGCCCGAGGAGGTCCTGCAGATGCGCGCCGATGAACAGATCGTGTTCACCTCAGGCAACCCGCCGCTCAGATGCGGCCGCGCCATCTGGTTCCGGCGAGACGATATGTTTTCGATCGTCGGAGAAAGCCGATTCAGGGCAAGTAGCCCCGTCCCGTAACCGTTGCTTGCCAGGCCTCGCGATCTGTAGACAATGGAAATGGTTGGGGAGGCGGCAATGGCGTTCTTGAAGTGGCTGTTCGGCAGATCTTCGACAAAGGGCTGGACCGTGTCGGAGAATGGCAACCCGATGCTCGTTGACGGGTCCACCCGCATCACGGTCTTTCCGCAGGATCGCGGATGGAAGTTCTGCATCGCAGACGTTGAGGACAGGACGGAACCCTATTTCTCCGAAGCATATTCCAGTGAACAAGATGCACGCGAAGAGGCAATCGCGTACTACCGGGAAGAACCGCCACGGCATCAGCCTCTTTCGGCGTCCGGTGCCGAAAGCCGCCGTGAGCGTTGGGAAGCACACATCCGCGACCGCACAAAACTGATCGAGGAGATCCGGCGGTTCCTTTCAGACAACCCCGATTCGGGCATCTCTGCGCTGCGGAAACCTGAAGCCAAGGTCGCCAGCCACATCAAGCAGCTCGAATGGCAAGTTGCCGAATACCACCGTGCCGATGTTTCGCCGGAACTGATCCAAGTGGCGAAACGGCAGGCGCAGACGCTTTCTGAACTTGCCCGAGAGATTAGTGCCAGGATCGAAGCCAGGCAGAAACAGCGCCCACCGCGCAACGCCCCCGTCCAGGACAGCCAGTTGACAGATGAACTGGCCGGCAAGGTCGACAAGGTCATTGGCCTCCTCGCGAAAGAGCCGGTGATGGATGACGAGAGGCGAGAGCGGTTAAGCAGGCGATCGATGCAGGTCGCCACAAAGAAGATGCTCGATCAAGGGCTCACCTATGGAGAGGCATCTGGTGCGCCGGATTTCCTGAACCAGGACGAAGCCTCCTTTCGTGCTTACATGAAAGAGGCCGATCAGGACCTGTCGTGGCAGTGCGACACGGTCGCGGATGCCTTCAAAGGGTATCTCGCCACAGGCGAAGTTCCGGCGCCTCACTATCCGATGAGGATTGCTGTTCTTTTGCACAGGGCCCGGGATTTTGCTCGAGAGAAGCAGTTTCTGGCCGCGTGGTGCAAGCATTTTCCGTCCGGGAATGGCACCACCTACGCCAAAATTGTCGAAAGAGCCAAGAAGTGCGGCGCGGTGCCCTCCTGACCAGCCGGCGAGGGTCGGGGTTCCTCTGCATGGCCCCTCTTCCGACTATTGCAGGAACGATCGGCGTTCTCTCCACCCGCGGTTTCCCCGGGTTTGAAGTCGTATCAATCCCGTGAATCGATCAGGGCCAACCGATTCAAGAAATGCGTTGGACGACGCTTCCGCGTGGAGCGAGACTTCCGCACATGAACGATCGCCGTTTGGTTCATCTTCGCCGCATTGACCCGTCGCAGAACATGCGGCGGTTCTACAGCCTTTCCGTTCAGCCCACATTGTTCGGCGGGGCGTCCCTCGTGCGGGACTGGGGTCGGATCGGAACGCGCGGCCAGTCGATGATCGAAACATTCGACACGCCCGCCGAGGCCGGCGATGCGATGTTGCGGCTCGAACGCAGGAAGCGGCGCCGGGGCTATCGCGACCCGCATTTTTCGCTGAGCGGCAGGCGGGAGTGAGGTGGAGACTGGGGTCTAATCTGGCGACCGTTTGACCCAAAAACGGCCCCGCCTTTTCGGCGGGGCCGTTGGGGATCTCGTCAGTCCCGATTGCCGTTGGGGCGGGACCAGATGAGCTGCACGCCTTCCTGGCCTTCCACCTCGATCAGGGTGGCGTAGATGGGAGCCGGAAAGCTCGGGTCATCCAGCTTGACCGAAAGGTAGTCGCGTTCGGTCTGCTTGGCCTGTTTCTGCCACGCCGCACCCAGCTCGACTGCGCCCGAGAAGATGCGGAAATGCGGTCCGTTCTCGGAAGGGCTTTCGACGCGCTCGAAGCGGGCCTTGACGTTCAGCGTGAGGGTCTTGATCGTGCCAGTGAAACCGTTGCGGGTGGTGGTGAAGGTGCCGATGTTAGCCATTGTCGTGTTCCTTTCGAAGTTCCGAGCCGCGCCCATCGCGGTCTCGATGGCTGTCGAAAAGATCGGGAACGACCGGCATGCACCTGAAAGGCCGCAATGAAATGGAGGACGGCCGGGAGGAACTTTCTTGCGCGAGGAATGCGAACTCACGTTCGCAGGGGAAGAAAGTTCCGGACGGGCGTTGCAGAGGCCGGGCGAGGCGAAGCCGGTCCCGGTCAGACATGCCCCATCGAGACGCGCTGGGCGAGCTCCAAATCATCGAGATGAGGGGAACACGACATGGCGCCCGGGCCCGGAGCCATTGCGCTTCAGCAACGTCCGTCGGCGGGATCAATCGCGCGCTCGACGCCGGCGACTTTGACGGCAGACTGTCACGCCTGCAACCGGGCTCCATTCGCTGGTTCTCGCGCGCAGGACGAGCGGTGCCGTGCCCAGTCGGTCGAAGAACTAACCGTCGCCCTTACCGTCCTCCGCTGGTCAGCCAGCTTCGATAGAGTCCGCTTCTGGCATCCGCTGGAAGCCCGATGCCCGATGCCCACGATATCTCGCGACCGGACGGCAATCGGAAGGATCGAAGGCTGCCTAGACACCGCACATGCCCTCGCACTCGTTCGGCCACAGGTCGAGTTGCCCGTGGTCGGACAGCGTCGACAGATCGGCTTCGTCAAGAGGAACGGCGGACCGATGGAGAAAGACCTCTCCCCGAATGCCACGCAAACCCGTCCGGATGGCTCGATCGACCTCGACGGCATCGAACCAGGCATCCGGATCATGATCGCGCATGGCGCGCCAGCGTGCGTTGTCGTGAAATGAACACCCGATGCAGGCCGATTTCGGCGGTTCGGGGTAATCGTGGCGGCGCAGCCAGGCGAGGCAGCCCTGACGGCTCATGCGCATCTCGATCAACGGCCAGCGGTTGACCTGCCAGGTTTCGCGGCTCGGCTTCACGCGCATGATCTCATCGCACGAGATTCCGATCCATTGCTCGACAACGGCATGGCCGGGCGAGCGCTTCCGGGCGAGCCCCGCAAGCTCCCTCACCTTCCGGCGGATCGGTACGATCTTGAAATCCGTGGTGCATTGACGCCGGATCATGCCGATGGAAACCGTGTCGCGTGTTGTGCGCCGTGTGGAGACCTCGACGAGCGCACCGGCCGCATCCTCGTCGAACACCGGCGCGGTCGAGCCCGCCCGCGTGACCGTTTTGGCGAACGCCGGAATCGACGCCCAGCGTTTACCCTTTGCGGCTCCCATGAGCTGATCACGTATGTTGCCCGCCGAAACGACGTGGATGGGGAACGGCAAAACGTTGGGCGACCGCAGCCAGTCGAGATGCTCATAGACCGCCTTCGGCTCCCAGCCAGTATCGGCGAATATGGCGCAATCGGGCATCGGGCCGATCTCGCCATGGGCGGCCATCAGCGCCAGGGTGGTCGATTGGACGCCGGCGCCGAGCGATAGCACGCGCAGCCGGATGGCGGAGGGCTCGATGCCCTCTGCAGCAGCATTCGAAAAGGAAAGCATCAGGCCGCCTCCAACTTTCCCGTGCCGGTGGCGGAGGGCTGCAGACCGTGCAGGTAGGTCACGGCCCGTTGCGCATGGGCGGCGGCCTGAAAGATTGCCCTTCGGTCGTCGGAAAGGACGCGCAACCAGCTCGCAACATAGGACGCATGGTCCGGCCGCGGTTCGAGTTCGGGAACGATGCCGAGGTCCGCGCAAAGCAGCGCCGAGCCGACCTCGGCCACGAGCTCTTCGCGCGCGCGCTCGGTCTTGTCCTTGGCGTAGCGGCTCAGATCGCGGCCAACCCGATCGGGCCTCGAGGTCCAATGGACCGTTTCGTGACTGAGCACGGCGACGTAGGATTCGGCGTCCCGGAACGTCTCGAAGGGCGGCATCTGGATGTGATCGCTTGCCGGCGCGTAGAATGCTCGCGCGCCGCCATGCCGGACCACGGCCCCGGTGTTGGCGAAGAACCGGTCGGCATGTTCGATCCGCTCGACAGGATCGATGACCTTCGCGGGCCGGTGGTAATAGTGATCGGGAAGCCCGTCGATCTGATCGCAATTGAAGACGGTGTACGTCTTGAGGAACGGAATATCGCGCTCCAGTTCCTCGCCCTGGGCGTCCGTCTCGGTTTTCGTGAACCGGCTCGCATAGACCACCGTCGCGCCGGTTTCGCCCTTGCGGACTTGCGCGCCGATCTGAGCCGCCTGCCGATAGGTCATCCAGAGCGGCGCGGTGAACCCGCGCGCCAGGCTCTCCGACCACAGCAACAGGACGTTGATGCCGGTGTATGGTTCACCGGTATGGCGCAGCGGCCGGGTGATCCGGCCGTCGGCATGGCCTGCGCTCCAGGGTTTCACCCATGGCCGCACGCCCTTCTCCAGATCGGCAACGATCTTTTCCGTGATGCGCGCGTAGATATCGGACTTCGCGCCCTTTTCTTTCCTGCTCATTTCAACCTCCGTATCTGGAGGCCGCGCCGATCGCGGCCCCCGTCACGGGGCCGGTTCAGGCGGAGCTTCAGGGCGCGCCTGCACCCGCAGGGCCGGACCGAAGGGGAGGACGGCGCAAGCCGTTGCTGGCGCGGCCGGCACCGCCAAGGCCACCGACCGAGACGGGCCGCGGGCGGTCCAAACAAAAAGGGGCGGCGGCGCCAGGCGCCGCCGTTGCGGACAGTGAGTTGAAGGGCGGTTCAATGGACCGCGTGTCCACCGGTGTAGGGATCGTATTCGAAGAGTATGTTGACCTCAGACTCCTCGACTTCATCGGCGGGCAGCACCCCGTATGCGTCGTCGGACTGGAAGAGGACCACCGGGGTCATCAGGGTGCGGGCGAGTCTCCAGGCGTGTTTCTGGGCAAGGGAAAGATCGTTTGACATCCGAGGGCTCCATCGTTGGAGCGGGCCAATTCCCGCTCTGATGGCTCCGTCAGTGTGCGGCAAGCGGGCGCGATCACCGTGCAGGCGTCAGCCAAACGGCCGCAGCTTTGCTAGCGGACCCTTTACGGGTTGATCGTGAAAGTTCCGCGGCCGCACCAGGAATGCCATCCCTGAAGAGCGGGATTGGACTGTCCTGGGAACGAGTCCGAGTTGAGCGTATTCGTGCTTGCGGCAGACAGGCGACAGTGTGCCTACGGACCCGGCGAAGGACAGACCGACGGTTGGAGACTATGACGGTTGCCGGACTTGGCAACGCGGGATAGCTTTCCTTGATTGACCGGGGGAACACCGATGAGGAAGATTCTACTGCTATCGGCCATAGCCGCAGTCGCGATTTCTGTTCCGGCGGTGGCGCAGACGCAGATGTGGACGTCCGTCGACTCGGCCCACCGACGCACTTGCCCGTCGACTGAATGCGGCAGCGTCGGCATGCTCTTCTATCGGGAGTCGGCGACGGTCTTCGAGACCCGGAACGGCTGGTCCCGGGTGTCTCAATACTACGACGCCGCCTGTTCGGGAGGGCGGTCGGCCTATGTGGAATCGGGGAAAGCCGACTGCTCGCCAACTAATGGGTTCGAAGGCGGGCAGTTTGCCGAATGGGTGCTCTCCGACCTGCTGACGGCACAACGCCCCGCAGATCCGTCCGAGGGGGCGACCGGGACAGCGGCGCTCATCGGCCAGAGCGATGACTTCCGGCTGCACCGAGAGGCCTTCGTGAAGGCCACGGACGAACTCATCGCCTCCGGAACGTGCCGGGCATCGGATTTCGAGGAATGGGGCGGCTGGATGAAGTCGTCGAACAAGGGCGCTGGCATCTATTTCAGCTACTGCGGAGGCGGCTCCGACCGGATCTATCTTAATGTCGGCAGCGGCCGTGTGTTTCGATGAGTTTCCGCGTCGGCAGCGCGGTTGCGGGCATAGAGCTCGCCGGGGTTCCCAATCGCCATTTCCACCGGCCCGAGAAGCGGAGGCGATCACGGTGCTGGTGTCGGCCCAACGGCCGCAGCAGCTGTGCTAGCGGACCGTCTATTGGTTGATCGTGGAAGTTCCGCGGCCGCACCAGAGATGCCATCCCTAACGAGCGGGGTTGGACCGTTCAAGGTTGTACGTTTTTCGTGCAGTCGGAAGTGCACGATCTTCGTCACCGCCCTGCTACGCTACACAATGTTCCGCATCCCTGAGACTTGGCCATTTCTCAAGGACATTAAGGCGATGATGTCACAAGCAACTCATTGTGCCCTTCTTGTGCACGCATGGCCACTAACCCAAGAATCCCGTAACATCTACTGACCGTTGGCGGGAGGTAGGCATGGCCATCACGACACTTGGGCAAATACCACTTCTGCATCATTTTACTGATAGACGGAATCTCGACTCCATCCGTCAGCTTGGCGGACTGTATCCATACTCGATGCTGGCTCAGCAAGGCGCCGCTATCGCTGCGCCAGGCGGGAACGATTGGAGCCATGACGCCGATGCGATGAAGGGTGTGGACGGTGACGTTCACCTCTGTTTTCGCAACAATCACCCGATGGAGCATGTCGCTCGCCAGGACGGTCGGATCGCAGACACGATCTTCCTCCAAATCCATGCTTCGGTTTTGCAGTGGCCGGGCGTAAGGTTCACAAGTGATGTCGCCAACAAGGCAGGTGTCGTTCCTATTCCCATAGCCAACGCTGAACCAATGATCGACTTCGAGGTTCTCTATACGCGAACCGATTGGAACGACCCTGCTATTTTGGCGCGCCTCCAGCAGGCCGAGAAGTGCGAAGTGCTAGTCCCCCATGCTATCCCGCTCGCGTTGATAAGGAACGTCTAGCATGGCGGAACGACCAATCTTTGTCCCGACGAGTGAGCAGGACGGATACGTCAAGCGGGTGGACTTTGAGATTCCTTGGGCGGGCGGCTTCGCTGACGTGCAAAAACAGAAGAACATCCGAGCTCTGCACAGCGCGGCAGAACGAGCCGGGTACGCTCCCCTTCTAGAGATTTCCAGCAAATCGGATGTAAAGGCAGGTCGCCACCTGAGCGCATTTCATCTGCGAGTGCCTTTCGAAGATGACAGCATCCCGCTAGAGAATGCATTCCAAGGCAGCAAGATCTTCGAAAATGGTGGACCGTTCATTGACCTGTATCGCGTGGAACCGAGGGAGGCCAAACGCGATGCTCGATTAAGGGAGTCTGGGCCACTCGTTGGATTTGGCTTCGAGAGCATCAACTTTCCATTGAACCCGACGACCGTGTTCTACGATTGGCTCTATCTGCAAGCGGTATTTCCTCATCGCGAATGGCTGATGAAGCGCATCACCTCAGACGTAGAGTATGCCGGCTTCACCGATATCGAGTTTAACCCTGCAAAATCTGTGAACTGCCAAGCAAAGTCGTGTGCGCTCTTTGTTGTGCTCATGCGTGAGCACAAGTTGGAGCCATACATGCAGTCGCCAGAGGTCTTCGTTAGCAGGATCGCGCGACACGCGCGCGCCACCCGATCGCATGAGACGCATTGGAAGCAACAGCGGTTGAAGATTGAGTAACAAAATTGTGCCGGCGCGCAACTTCTTTCGCCGACCCGACTACGCAACTTCGGATACCACTACCGCGTGACTGATTTCTACACAAAACTCGACGGCATCCAATTGTCCGATTGCGGACACGGTGGCGGTTGAAAAGATCATGTGCGCTTCACGGCCTTGATGGCGGCTGTTCGGGCCGACTGTTTGATGGTCGCGGCAATCTCGCGGAGAAAGGCAGCACTTACCGATCCGATGGGCTCGGTTGAAACAAAGTCGTAGTCCTTGTCCATTTCGACGCGATTGTACTCGTCGAGGATGATCCAGCACGGCGCGGCAAGTCCTATGCGGCGGCATTCGGTTTCGGGCACGCTCAGGGCGAGTTGGCCGGCAAGAGGTGGCTTGGACGTTAAGGGAAAGAGAAAAACGACATCCGGATTGCCCGGTATCTTGATGACGATGCAGACGGGGCGAGGCTTCCGTCCGGATTCCTCGCCCTTTTGTGCTTCGCGGTGCCAGAGATAGTGGAACTCTGTGACGTCGCCCTGCTCAAACATCGGTCTTGGCAGGTTCAAGTATGGCGTCTATCCCCGACATGAGCTCCTCGTGGACATCGTCCGGCGCATCATGCAGCGAATAGGCCTTTGTCGGGCTCGGCTCGCCCCGCATTCGGTGATAATCCCGGGCCGAGAGGACATAGAGCTTTTCCTTGCCGTGCTTGGTGAGCACGACCGGCTCGATCATCGCCGTCTCGAGGATTTCGCCCGAGGAGCGGTTCATGTCGGAGAAGGTGTACTGTTTCATCTCTTGGCTCCGGTGTTTCACGTAAAATAGGTATTTTACGTCATTCTGTCAATCCGAGTTGTCGGAGACGAAACAACGGGCGGAGCCGGAGCTCCGCCCGAGCCGCTCAGCCAAGAGCGGACATCTGCATTTCGGCCGCCTTGCGATCGACGGTCTGGCCGGGATTCTCGACATGGCGCTCGAAGGGCTTCCAGGCTTCGCCGACGACCTCTTCGTAGGCGGCCACGACGCCCTCGGCGGCGCAGCGGAGCGCGTGGGCCTGAATGCCCATATCGGCGGCGAATTCGCGCTTGCGCTGGGCGGCGCTGTCGAAACCGACTGGACCATCGAGGTCCGCGTCGCGGGCGTCGTTGGCGCTTCTGGCCGTGGCATCGCGGGCTTCCGAAACCGACCGGGAATAGAACTGACCGGCGCCGTGGGCTGAGCCGACATAGGAGCCGACGATCCGCTGAAGATGGATCTGCATGGCCCGTTCGCCGAGGCCTTCGTTCAAGGACTCGGCTGTGTCGATGATGATCTTGCGATGGAGATCGCGGATGCCGTCGCTGTCGATGACTGGGAGGCCGAAGCTTTCGGAAATGAGCGATGCCTGGGCGCTGTCGGGACAGGCGAGGCGGACCATTTCGAGGGAGGCGCCCTTTCGGAGCTGGACGACCTTGCTGGATTGACGGCTGGAACGAGCGGTTCTGGTCATGTGAGATCCTTTCCTTCACGGTCTGGCCGAAGGCTCGAGCCGACCCCTGCCGGCCCTCCCTTCGGGCGCGGTCCAGAAAAACCGGCGGAAGGAGGAGGCTTCAGGGTCCGTGCGGACCAAAGCCGAGCGGACCAGCCTTGCGGGCAAGCAGGGCCTATTGCCCTTGCGCCGACCCGCGGGGCTGGTTTGCCGAGGCTGGTGCTCACGGCCGCTCCGCGGCGCGCCAGCGGCCTTGAAGCCTCCGGCCACCGGTTTAGGACCGAAGCCAGAACCGAAGGGAGGGCCGGCATGGAGTTTGCGTCCCCCCGGCCGTGTCATGAAGGAAATGACGATGACGCCCGGGGCCGCGCATCCAGTCACTCCGCCAGGCCGGGTACGGCCGAGGATAGCCGATCCTCATTGTCGTTGCCGCTCTTTGCCCTGACGACGGCGATCGCCCGTTCCTGACGCAAGAGTTTGCGAGACAGGGCATCAATCTCGCCGCGCCGCTCAAAACCGAGCTGATCGACATACGCCCTGAATAGGGCTTCGTCCGACAGTGTCCAGCGCGAACCACCTCTCCGGTGCAATCTCGCCTTCGCCTTGGCGGTTACCGTCATCCTTTCGGCACGGGCCGCGATCTGGCGCTCGATCCTGTCGAGATGCGCGCGCGTTTCCCGGCAGGATGCTTCCATTCGGGAAAGCAGTGACAAGCGGGTAACCCGCATCATCGTGGCGTCCTTCCCGCTCTTAGCCGATGCCAATCCGGAAACGGTGTCGACCCCGCGGTGTAGCCCGGCGGAATAACGGCAGGCGTCATGGATGCAGCGAGATCCTCGCCGGCGACGGCCCAGTCGACAATCGCGCCCGCCGGAAGAATGGATGCAGGGGGTCCGTCGAGCTGCCTCTCCAGGATTGCGGAGACGGCCGAACGAGGATCGGCGCCGGTGGTATCGATGAGAATGTGCACCGCGACGAGATAGATGGTCATGCCGCCCTCCCCTCGACCTGGTCGGCCGCGGCCTCGTCGGCGGTCACCTCACGAAGCACGGCATTTGGATAACCGTGCCGCGACAACCATTCATCGGCGGCCTGCCGACTGGTCGCGACATGGACGAGCTCGGCCTCATCGCCGGGGCGGTCGAGCACGAGGACGGAGCCGATGGCGGGCCGTTCGACCACCGTGAAGGCGAGGTCGCTATCGACCGAAAAGGTCTTGAATACCTTGAGCACGATCACCGCCTTGCTGCCGAAATCGCCCTCATGAAGCGTAATCGCGGCCGGTATTGTGGTTTCCCCGACGCGTGTGCCGGTCTGTTTCCTGACGAGCCGGCCCGTGTTGTTTCGACTGTCCCAGGCCCGCAGCTTGCGCCGATTTCGTTCGGGAGGCCGCGGGGAGCCGTCGGAGTAGCGGATGATCGCGCCCAGCGGCACGTGGTCGAAGATCAGTTGCGCGGACATGACGTCCTCCTGTTCTGGATGCTGAAAACGAAAGCGCCGCCGGAGCGGGCCGGCGGCGGATTGGGCATTCGAAAGAGAAGGGTGGTGGGGCTATTCTGCCGCCTCACGGAAGTCTTCGCTGTCGTCGTGGTCCGGGTCGACCGGTTCGGCGCCCGTGCCGTCCGGCTCCTCGTTCTCCTCGGTGACCGTGTTGGACGCGAGCCACGCGGCGAGCGCGTCGCGGTCGGGTGCAAAGAACGCCGAGGGATGAACGAAAGTCTGCTCGTTGAACGCATCGACCAGCGCCGCCCGCGTATCCTTGACCCGGGGCCGGGGCAGGACGGACGTGCCTTCGCACGATGCTTCGAGGGCGGAGCGCGACAGGCAGGACAGAAATTCCTCCGTGCCCATGTTTGGCAAAAAACCGTCGGCGCCGATCACTTCGCCCGCAGCGCGGGCAACGATGCCGCTATTGGTCCGGTTCTCTTGGCAGGAGAGCACCTCGATCAGCATGGAGCGGACCGCGACGCGCAGGGTCTCCATGTCGAAGGTGAGCTTGCCCTCGGCGTCGAAGAGCGACGCCGCGTGGCGCGCGATCCGCCGATTGCCATAGTAGTAATCGTCTCCACCCCCATTGGCGGAGTCCACCCTGACATTCTGGCCGGCGAAGGCGAGGACCAGCAAGGCCATCAGCGTGTCGTCCTCGATCGGGGCGCGGCCGAGCGCCTCATGAAGGGCGTCGGTGCGGAAGTCGCCGATCATCTCGAAGCCCTTGCGAGTGACGTCGGGCCGCGTCTTGGGCATCACGACGGCGTCGTCGCCCGAAGACCCCTTGCCCTTGGCCGCTTTCGGCTCCGGCATACGGAAGTGAACGGTCTGCACCTTGCCGTCGCGATCGAGATACATGGCGGAGTGATCGGACTTCTTCGGCTTGCCATAGACCCGTTCGGCCTTCTTGGGCAGCTCCGGCTGGCCCCATGTGTTGGCCTCGGTGATGACCCCCTTCTTGGGCAGGTTCCGCGTCATCCACTCCTGCTGCGCACCGAGATAGGCTTCGACGTCGGTGGTGTAGCGGCTGTCCTCGTCGGCGGGCGCGAACAGGTCCTCCACCCAGGAAATGCCGTAGGCCTGAGCGAGCTCGTCGTCGAAACTCGCATCGCGCGCATACATGCGGGTCTTGGAAAGGCCGTTGGCCACGCTCCACCAGGACACATGAGGATCGCCCTTGCTGGGCTTGTGGGCCTTCCAGACCTCCTTCTGCTCCTCGAGCGAGGCAGCCGCGATCGTGCGGAGTTGGCTTTCGTTCGGCATGTCGCCCTTGGCCATATGATCGAGCATGGCCGGCAGCACATTGGCGAGCAGCCGCAGCTTTCGGATCTGGCGGACCGAAAGCGCGAGCGCCACGGCGATCGCCTCTTCCGTCCAGCCAATGGCGACGAGGCGCTCGATCGCCCGCCACTGGTCGACCGGATTGAGCCCTTCATGGGCGAGCGTTTCGACGAGCGAACGCATGGCGCCACCATCCTCGGCGGCCTCTCCGACAATGACCGTAATCTCTTCGAGACCGGCGGCGATCGCCTGTTTGACGCGGCGGTGCCCGGCCTGGATGACAAAGCCGTTACCGCCACCCCGCTGAGGCGCCACGACGGGCGGCTGCACGATGCCGACCGCCTTGATCGTTGCGAGCAGCAGCGCATCGGCCTGGGGATTGGATTTTGAGCGGCGGGCCTTGTCGGGGTTTTCGACGAGCGCGCGCGGATCGACGAGCTTGATTTCCATCGGGATGCTCCTTTCGGGGTTGGGGAATCCGGCACCACGCCGGTCCCTTTCGTCTTCTTCCCGAAGACATCCCCCGGCCCGCGGAGCGGACGGGCCGGTGCAACTGCGGCGGAGCATCCCTGCCCGGCAGGGCGAGCAGGGCTGGCAGCCCTGCGCAGGACGACGCGGCCGGGATCGCGAGCGGCGCGGTTGAGGTGAAACCGTCAGCGGCCTGGCCGCTCTGCGAGGGGTCCCTCTCCGTCCCTCTCCCCTTTTATGTGGCGTTGGCAGCGGGTTGTCAGATGCGCCGCTCTCCACACGCGCTTGCCCGTCCACGGTGGGGTGGGGAGCCGAAGGTCTGCTTATGGGCGGTCCGCTGGGATATTAGACGTTCGAGATCTGGCAAGTTAGGTTCTGGTGCAACTACTTTGCCGTCATTTGGATTTCGCCGATGACCGAACAGCCTCTGTACCACCACTATCTGCCCTCGTTTTATCAGGCGCGTTGGGCGGGCGAAAATGGCAAACTACGCCGGTTCAGCAAGCCGCACGCTGACAGGCTGGTTGCGAAGTGGGTTTCGCCTCAGGTCTCCGGCGGAGAAGAATTGCTGTATACGGACCCGGTTGCGGTGCCAGAAAGTGCGCAGGCTCTGGAGACAGGGTTCATGTCGCCGCTGGATTCGCTTGCGGCAGAAGCTCTGACCGCGCTCGAACAGGGGGACCCGCGCATCCGGCGGGATCCACGGATGCGCAGCGCGTGGTCCCGCTTCCTCATGTCGCTCATGATGCGGATGCCGGACCATCTCGATACGCTCGAAACGGGGCTAGCCGAGGAGTGGGCTCGTCACATGCCTGAATTGGAAACGGCCTATGCAGAGAAGAAGAATTCGGACGCCCCGCCCACGTTCGCCGAATTTATGGACACGCGCTCGCCCGAAGAGATGCGGAGTTGGATGATCACCGTTCTCCCCACCCTAGTGGACCACGCCCCCATCGGTGGGTTGCTCAACAATATGCGCTGGTTCATTCGGCGGATAGAAGGGAATGCGGAGTTCTTAACCAGCGATCGGCCCATCATCACTTGGTATGAGTTTGCCGCCCGCGACTCCTACGTCATTCTTCCAATCGGTCCGAAGGCAGCATTCTGCGCAGTGAATAATCTCGAGACGCAGCGCAGGATTGAATCTTGCGCCCCTGAACAATGGGTAACGGGCCTAAATAAATCGATCGCCGGGGCTGCAAGGAAGTTCGTGTTCGCACGAGACGACAGCATGAAGGATTTCATTGCTGAACACTTTGGCACCAAGCCGCGCCCGACGCTCTTTGAGTACCTGCTGCGGTTTCGGCGAAAGAAGAACGAAGAGGCTGGCTCATCCACCAGCCCCTGAAGACCTTCTGGCCGTAGAGGCGCATGGCCGACACAGGCAATGGTATCACGGCCGCTTTCGCGACACGGCCTTCCGACCCAGAACCACCGACTTGAGGTCGATTCCAGCCGTCGACGGTTCGTTGACGAAGACTCTGGCCGACTTCTGACCTTTGCGATCTGCTTCGGTTCCTTTGGCAGATCATGAAAACTGCCCGGCTCCGTCGTGTGCTCAGGCAGTTTGCAAGATTAGCCGCTGAACGGTTGAGGTCAACGCCCGCGCAGTTTCATCACGCGGCGGCCCGTTCGGACACTGTCGCTGTGTCCGCGAGCTCGGCTTCAATCTCGGCCAGTTGCCGGCGCTTGTCTTCAAGCTCTCCCGCAAAGGCGAAGGCCTCGCCCTGGCGAGCGCGGTAGGAGGCGAGCCTGCGCTCCGCGTCCGCCAGACGCTGGCGATAGCGAACCCGCTCATCCTCGAATCCCGAGAGCGCGTGCTCGAGCCTGGAGACAGCGCCGAGCGGTGTCGTCGTGACGGGAAGTTCGGTCTCGTCTTCAGCGCCGGTGCGCATCAGCATGGTCGTGTAGCGATATCCGTCCCCATCGACCCGCTCGCCGGAGAATTCGACATCGAAGCCGCCGATCGAGGCGATCGCGGCATCACCCTCCTGCTGGAGCTGGACCAGGGTGAGGATCTCCTTCATCAGCGCCCTGCCGGCGGGTTTGCGCTCGGAAAAGAATTTGTCGGCGACCGTCATGGCGAAGGCCTCCCCCGCTGTCGAAACGCGCCGGTCGATGTCCATGCCGATGTCAGCGATGCGGCGGGTCGCGATCTCGATGTCGCGTTCGGCCTCGCGGATCTGACGGCGGACCGCATGCTGATCGTCCAAATGGGCGGCGCGCAGATGCTCCAGCCGGGCGATGTCGGCCTCGAGCCCGGCTTTCTGCATCAGGCGCGGGTCGCCCGAAGCGATCGCCTTGGCCATGGCGAACTGGTTGGCCTGGCTCTCGCCCATGTCCTCGAGCCTGCGGATCGAGGTGTCGCCGGAAAGCGCGGCGGCGATGAACCGAGCCTTGCGTTCGTTGTTCTGCCACATGGTGGCGTCGAGCGAGCCTTCGGTGGCATAGGCGAAAATGTCGATCTCGTCATGCTGATTGCCCTGCCGGCCGATGCGCCCCTCACGCTGCTCGATCTGCGAGGGCAGCCACGGCACGTCAAGGTGATGCAGGGCCTTGAGGCGCAGCTGGGCGTTGACGCCGGTGCCCATGGTTTCCGACGAGCCGATCAGGAACCGGACCTTGCCGGCATTGACGTCACCGAACAACCGCTGCTTGGCCTGCGCGCGTCTGAAATCCTGCATGAAGGCGATTTCCGACGCCGGCACGCCCCTGCGCACGAGCTCGTCCCGGATCCAGCGGTAGGCAGAGAACCCCCTGCTCTTTTCCACGCTGATCGTTCCGAGATCGGAAAAGATCATCTGCGCGGCGCCGGACAACTCAAAGCAATCGCCATCGGGCTTGCGATAGGTGTTCTGTGAGGTTTCCGACCAGATGCGGAAGGCGTTGCCGATCAGGTCGTTGAGCTTGTTGTCGGGCTCGTCGCCATTGTCGGGATCGATCAGGCGCAGATCGATCGCAGCGTGACGGCCGTCGGTGATCACCGACAGCAGGATGTCGTCTCCGGGCTGCGCCGGTCCCTCCCGTTCCTCGATCGCATTGATGCGGGCATCGAGCACGGTCTGATAGCGCTTGAAAGCGGCAGACGGCTTGGAGGTCCTGATCTGCCGCTTGCCGGTCGAGACCGCGGGCACCTTCACATATTGCCGCAAATCCTCCGGCAGCACGACGTCCGCAAAGGAGCGGAACATCGCGATGAGCTCGGGCACGTTGACGAATGTGGCAAAGCGCGTGACCGGCTTGTATTTGCCCGATGGCTGAAGCTCGAGTTCGGTCGTCACATCGCCGAAGGTCGAGGCCCAGGCGTCGAACTCGTGCAGGCCACGCTCCTTCAGCGCCTCAATGCCGAGGGAGCGCTGCACCGAGAACATCTCGCCGAGCGTGTTGGTGATCGGGGTGCCCGACGCCAGCACGAGCGCGCGGCCGGGGTTCTTCGTTTCAACGAAGCGGGACTTGACGTAAAGGTCCCACGCCCGCTGTGAGCCCGTAGGATCGACGCCCTTCAAGCTCGACATGTTGGTGGCAAAGGAGAGCTTGCGGAACTCCTGGGCCTCGTCGACGATGATCTGATCGATGCCGAGCTCGGAGATGGTCAGTAGATCGTCCTTCCGCGTGGCGAGCGCCTCGAGCCGTTCCTTGAGGCCTTCTTTCAGCCGCTCGAGCCGTTTGCGCGACACACGGTCATCGCCGTCGACCTTGGTCAGTAGCTCCTCGTAAAGCTCCAGTTCGTCCTGGATCATCTGCTGTTCGAAGACGGACGGAATGGAGATGAACCTGAACGCCGAATGCGTGATGATGATCGCGTCCCATTTGGCCGTGGCGGCCCGAGCGAGGAAGCGATGCCGCTTGTCCTTGGTGAAGTTGGTTTCGTCGGCAACGAGGATGCGGGCGGTCGGATAGAGCGCCAGGAACTCGCGCGCCGCCTGGGCGAGGCAATGACCGGGCACGACCAGCATCGCCTTGGCGATCAGCCCGAGCCGCTTCTGCTCCATGATGGCGGCCGCCATGGTCATGGTCTTGCCGGCGCCGACGGCGTGGGCGAGATAGGTCGAACCCGCCGAGATGATGCGCCAGATGCCGCGTTTCTGGTGCCCATAAAGAGAAAAGGCGCCCGAGGCGCCCGGAAGCTGAAGGTGATCGCCGTTGAACGTTCGCGGAGCGATGTTGTTGAACCGGTCGTTGTAGTCCCGGGCAAGCCGGTCGGTGCGGTCCGGATCGGACCAGATCCAGGCCTGGAAGGCCGTCTTAATCTTTGTGAGCTTCTCCTTGGCCGCCTCGGTGTCGACCACATTGAGGACGCGACGTTCGCTGTCGCCTTCCTTCACGGTATCGAAAATCTGCGGCACCCGGCTGTTGAGCGCATCGGCGAGAAGCTCGCCCGCGTGCCGTCGATCCGTGCCCCATTCCGAGGTCCCCGCGGCGCAAACCCCAAGCTGGCGCGCCTCGACCGTCCAAGAGGCGAGCTCCGGCATGTGGCGGATCTTGATTTCGGCGCCCATCATCTCCCTGACGAAGGCGACAATGTCGGCGGCGGGAATCCACGGGGCACCGAGACGTGCCGTGATATCGGAGGGGTTCAGGTCGGCCGGCTGGACATCACGCAACGCCCTGACATTGCGTTCAAACACCGGATCGAGTGCAGCGGCGGCTTCCGCGGCCCTGAGCTTGTCGCGCACCTTGCCCGAGAGATAGGCGTCGGCGGTCTGCCAGGACCCGGTCTCGGGGTCGCGGAAAACGGCGTCGCCCAGCTCGGCGATAACGGTGTCCACATCGGCGTGCATGAGCTCGGCAATGTGATCGACATCGACATGACCGCGCTCGTTGAGCACCACGGCCAGCGCATCGGCGGCAGAAGCGATGACCGGCGCCGAGGGCGGAGCAATCACGCGCTCGGTAAAGATCGGACCGGGGCGCGCCGTGTTCGTCTCGAGGTCGTAATCCTCGATAGAGGCGACGAGCCAGCAATCGGGATCGTCGAGGAAGGGCTGGAGATTGGGACGACGGTGCGTTTCGCGGACTTCGCCGGTCTCGGGATCCTCCTTCACCGACACGGAGGTGGAATTGACCGGACCGAAGGCACGCACGAAATTCGACCATGCGATCCGCAGCCTGACTTGGTGCTGCTTAAAGGGCTGATCAAGCTCCTGGGCCTTCAGGACCTCGCGCACGGCGTCGCGGATCGGGATCAACTTGCGGATGATCCTGGCATGTTTGTCGGAGATGCCGTCAGCGGCGCGGCCCTTGCGCACCGTGATGCTGACGGGTTCACCGTCGCGCATCTGCATCAGCGCCTGGTTCTTCCCTACAAAGAAGCTGCCCTCGCGGATCCCCTGCCCTTCGGGCCCGTCGAATTGGTCGGCATCGCCGGCATCGGTTTCTGGAGCGATGGCTTCGGGCTCGCCGTCATAGATCGCTTCCGGAAGAAGATGGATGGCGGCGGCAAGCGCGTGCTCCAGATCGACATGAGGCTGCGGCAGGCAGGTATAGGTCTCGCCGTAAGGTCCGGACGTCGTGGCATGTGTTCCCAACACGTGATCCGGATGCTGCGCGAACCAGCGATTGATGCGGATGGGGCCCTCGTCCTCGGTTGCAGGCCGGACCTCTTCTGTTTCCAGCCAGGACATGTCGCCATCGTCGTCTGGCCTGCGCTTCCGGAAATAGAGGATGTCGACCACCACGTTCGTGCCGGCTTCGGCCCAGAAACTGCGCTCCGGCAGGCGGACGGCGGCGACAAGATCGGCCTGTCTGGCAATCGTCTCCCGGGCACCTGTATCGGCCTTGTCCATGGTGCCGCTGGAGGTGACGAAAGCCGCAAGCCCGCCGGGCTTCAGCCGGTCGATCGCCTTGACGATGAAATAGTCATGCAGCCGCAGACCGAGGCCGCGATACGCCCGGTCCGAGCGCACCGTGCGATCGGAAAAGGGCGGATTGCCGATCGCCAGATCGAAATGCGCCGGCAGATCCGTACGGGCGAAGTCGCCATTGACGATCCGGGCGCGGGGCCGGAGCAGGCGGGCGATCCGCGCCGTGACCGGGTCGAGTTCGATACCGGTGACATGGCTGACCGGGCGCAGGTCCTCAGGCATCAAGGCGGGAAACAGCCCCGTGCCGATGCCGGGTTCGAGCACCCGGCCGCCGCGCCAGCCGAGCCGCAGCAAGCCCGACCAGATGGCCCGTACGATGAACTCCGGCGTGAAATGCGCATACTGCGTGCAGCGGGCGAGCGAAGCGTATTCCTGCTCGGTGGTGGCATCCTGCAGATCGGCGCCGATCTCCTGCCAACCCTTGCGAAACGCCTCTTCGCCCGGACGCCGGAACACCGCATTGGCCAGTTCCGAGGCGCCGAACCCGGTGAACTTGATGAGCGCCGCCTGTTCCTTGGCCGTCGCTGGGCGGGCTTCGGATTCGATTGTCTGGGCGAGCGCGATGGCGGCGATGTTGTCCTTGGCGCGTTGTCTCCAGCCGCGGGCCAGACCGCGATCGCCGGCGAGATGGAAGTCCTCGCCGCGTTCGTTGTCGGCGGCCTTGCCGGCGCGTTGTGAGGCCGCCGGCACCGGCTCTTCCGGCGTATCATCATGATCCTCCAGCGGTTCGATCGTCGTGCCGAACGCGGTGACGCCAAGACCGAGACCGGATGAAAGGGAGGTGTTGCCAAAAAGATCGAGCGTGAAGGGGTCGTCCTTGGGCATCGGTTGTTCTCCGTGTGTTGAGATGCACGCCCGCCCGCCGCCGGATGACCGGTGGCGCGACGCACGCGACAGATTCGGGATGGGATCAGCGGGTGATCAGCGCGAACGAGATGTCGTGCTCGGTGAGCTGCACCCTCAGATGGGTGGCGCCGAAGTTCCCGTTGAAGCTCGGGATCAGCAGGTCGGCATCGATGAATTCGACGCCGTCATCGCCACCGAAATGCCGGCGCTTGTAGTCCCACCAATCCGGATTGCCCTTAGGGTGGCATTCGGCGGAATAGACGACGAGCGGCTTTTGTCCGTCGGCGAGTTTTCCGTTCGAGATGATGTAGACCCCCTCGTCGCCAACGAGCCACAGGCCGGGCTTTTCGCCCTGGCCGGGTTTCAAGCCGTAATAGGGATTGCGGAAGCCGCCATTGGCGGCCGCGTCCGCTTCCCCGCGCGCGATGACCTTGCGCACGGCCATGATCGGGAACGTGAACATGGCGGCCTCACGCGGCCTCGGCGAGCGGCAGGTGGCGCAGATGAACCGGGAGCTTTTCCGAGATTTGCGCGTCGGTCAGATGATCCAGCAGCGCGAAGCTGCTTTCATGCCTGCCATAGACGATGACAGTGCGCTGGCCCCGATGCTCGGGCCGGAAATTCGGCCCGGCATAGCCGCGATACCGGTCCTCGGTGACGCTCCAGATATGCTCGATCTGCTCCTCGCGGGTCATCGCCTTGACCGGGCGGCACTCCCGCTCGACGATGGCGTCGCGCATCTCGACCGGCGAACCCGGCCGGGCGAGATCGCAATAGGCATGGAAGTAGCGGTCAACCCCGTTGATGCGCAGCGTATAGAACACGCTGGTGATGCTGCCGGTCAGGAATTCGCCCAGGGCGAACATCTCGCCGCGCATCCAGAGCGGCGGCAGGATATCGAGCATGTAATCGTGTTCGGGCCGGGCGATCTCGAACCATTCGCCCGCGAACAGGGCACCATCGTCGTTCTGCCAACGGTTCGGGCGCTGGGCGTGGCGATCGAACAGACGGAACATCTGCCGGCGATCGGCAACCCCGAAATAGATCTTGCGGATGGGAGAGAGGGTCATGGGTGGGCTCCTTGGCCTCCGGGGCTGGAGCGCGGCTCATCCTCTCGACGTCGCCATCGTCTTCAGCCCTTCCGGACCCCTCTCAAGCGGCCGCCTCTCCGTCCGGCCGGGTCAAGGGCCGGCGTCAGCCGGGCGAAGCGTCACCCTTGAGGCGGCCGGCGGGAATGCGGCAGCCATCCTCCTTCGGCTTCTCCCTTCCTTTCGATACCTCACTCCTTCCCAGTTCGGCGTTCCAATCGTCTTTCAGCGGACAGATCCGCTCGAACCCGCATCCTGCCTCGGCCGCAAGGGCCTGCAGTCGGCGGGCATAGATCTCGCCCTGCGCGTTGTTGTCGGTGGCCGCCACGAGATGGGCGCCCGGCCGGTGGGCGTATGTTTTAAGAGCTTCGGCCGTGGCCGGGGCCCAGCCGCCGCCGGTGCTGAGATAGAGAGTATCCGCGCGAAGCCCCTCGATCGCCGCCAGGCTCATGGCGTCGATCGCCGCCTCGGTGACACAGAGTCGAGGCGCATCGGGCCGGCCGAGACGGAACAGCATCTTGGCGCCGCCGGTCGCGAAGCCGCGCCACTCGGGACCGCGCTCCTCCCAGCCGGTCACCTCGCCGGCGTGATCGGTGTGGCCGGCCCACATGCTGCCCTTCGGGCCTTCGCGCAGGAGGTTCGCGGTGATGGCCTTCCGAATGACACGTTCTGGGATGTGGCGCGTGTCGCGCAGATAGCGCCATGTCGCCGAGCCGGGCCAGGGTTTGCGCCGGACCAGCCAGCGTTCCATGATCGTCAGGTCGGGCGCGCGGTCCCTGGCCTCGCGTGTCCAGACCGGTTCGGACGGCACAAAGCCGACCAGTTCGGCGACGACATAGAGCGCGGCGGCAAATGGAACGCCGTCGAGATGTTCCACCAGAGAGAAGACATCGCCCTTTGCATCCGACAAGGGATCGAACCAGCCCTTGCCGTCATGGATGACGATGATGATCTCGGCGGCGCGGCGATACTTCATCGCCTTTCGGCTGCTCTCCTTGAGATCGAGCGCGAACCCCGCGTCCTCCAGCACGGCGCTGCAGGGCACCTTTCCTCTCAGCTCTTCCAGGTCTGTTTTTTCCATATCTCGCCTGCGCCTTCGCGCGCTCCTCTTATCCGCTTCCCGCTCCCGCTCTGTGCCGGGACGAGGATCGGCACGCCGCGAAGAGCAAGACGGGCAAGGGCGCGGCGGGCAACCCGGCAGATTCGCGGGGCCGGACCGATCTCGCCCGCCGCGGCGAAGCCTCCCTTGCCGGGCGCAGCGCGCAAGCGGCACGCACACGCGCACGTCAACCGCTGCGTCGCTCTTCCTCGGCGACGATCGCGGTCACCATCTCGATGTCTATTTCCGCCTGCGGAGAGATGCGGGCGACTTCCGCGGCGACCTTGGCCCAGTGATAGAATTCGGTTGTCTCGCCGCGAACGCGTGCCAGGACGGCACGGCGCTGCGCCTCATAGTAGGCGTTGGGCCCCTCGGCCGCGGCGAGGCGACGGGCATCGGCCTGCCAGCGCCGGCGGATTGCGCTTCTGTGTTCGAACCAACGGCGGATCACGACGATCATAGCCCCGTTCCCTATTCTCTACCGCGTCAGATGGGATAATCGGACCCTGGGCTTCTGCTACCCTCGTGCCTGGTTCGAAACATGATGGAGAATCTGGCAATGAAACTATTTATCGGATTGGATCTCGGTCTCAACAAAACGGGGACGTGCGCCATCGATGAGGAAGGCTCACCTGTTCTTCAGGTCACGGTTCGCTCAGAACCGGCGGAAATCATCGCGAAACTGTCGAAGCTGAAAGGGGAGATAACCCTGGTCGGGCTCGAGGCCTGTCCGTTGTCGGAGTGGATTTACAGCGCTGTGCAGGACGCGGGCTTTCCGGTGTTCTGCCTGGAAACCAGACATACACAGCGTTTCCTCTCAACGCGGCCGAACAAGACCGACCGCAACGATGCGCACGGGATCGCAACCATGATGCGTGTCGGGCACTTCAAACCCGTGCATGTGAATAGCCGCCCGTCGCAGTTCGTCCGGTCTTTGTTGATCGGCCGCCGCCAGTTCATGACGACGATGCTGCAGATCGAGAACACGATCCGGGCCCTCTTACGCACCCAGGGGCTTAAACTTGGAAAGGTTCACCGCTGCCAGTTCAGCGAGCGCGTCAAGGAACTCTGTGCTGAGGAACCCTTGCTGCTGCCGGCAATCGAACCGCTTCTGGCGGCGCGCGATGAAATGCGTGCTCAAATGCGCAAGCTGAACAATGCCCTGGAACGCGCCTCGCGTGCCGATCCGATCTGCAAGCTGTTCCAGACGATACCGGGGGTCGGCCGACTGACAGCGCTCGCGTTCAAGGCGACCATCGACGATCCCAGCCGCTTCAAGCGCTCGAAACTGGTTCCAGCGCATCTGGGACTGACGCCGCGGGTGTATCAATCGGGAGAGACCGACCGGTCGGGGCATGTCTCCAAATCCGGCGACAAGCTCTTGCGCTATCTGCTGGTCGAAGCCGCGACGTCGATGATGCTGGTGTCCAAGAAATGGTGTTCCCTCAAAGCGTGGGCAGTAAAGGTCGCAAAGCGTTCGGGAACAGCCAAGGCGATTGTCGCGCTCGCGCGCCGCATTGCGATCGTCATGCACCAGATGTGGATTACAGGAGAATGCTTCCGGTTCGGCAGCAGCGATCAACAGGAGGCCGCGACCGCCTGACCGGAGGTTCCGCCGGAGACGTTCAGCTCCGAAGGGAGAAAGTCAGTCCGTCGCGATCCCTGTGCCGGTCAGTCCGAGGCCATCCCTGTGATCACCAGAGCACGCGCCGTCAGCGTGGACGACCACCTCATCGAAACCCATCATGGAGCGCAAAAGATGCGACTCCGAATAGAAGAGTGATGCGGACTAACCGGCAGAGTGATCGTGACCCTAATGGGCCGAAACCGCTCAAAAGCGGGTTCGGTAGGAAGCCGGCTTGCCGGCTGGAGATAGAGCACGGTCGCGCGTAACGCGCGACTGCCCAGAATACTTGTCTCGAGCCACCTTTGCGTCCGGCTCCGGCATGCGGGATGCTTTTGACTCTATCCCCCCAGGGAGGATAAGATCAAAGCATGAAGGAAGCACTCCATTCCACCCATCCCGCCATCATCAAACGTCTCAGACGCGCCGGAGGTCACCTGCAAAGTGTCATCGGCATGTTCGAGGACGGCCGTCCGTGCCTCGATCTCGCGCAGCAACTTCATGCTGTCGAAAAAGCGATCGCCGAAGCCAAGAAAACGCTGATCCGCGATCATCTCGACCATTGCCTGGGCGAAGCAGCGGAGAGCTTGCCGGACGCGCAGAAACAATCGATCGCCGAGTTCAAGGCGATCGCGAAGTACCTGTAACGCGCCGATGCTCGATATCCTCTCGAACCGCACCTATCGGCATCTGTTCAGCGCACAGATCATCGCTCTGATCGGTACGGGCCTCGCAACCGTTGCTCTCGGGTTGTTGGCCTTCGATCTGGCAGGAGCCGATGCAGGGACGGTGCTCGGCACCGCACTCGCCATCAAAATGATCGCCTATGTCGGCGTCGCGCCGGTTGCCGCCGCCTTTGCCGAACGTCTGCCACGGCGCGCGATGCTGGTCAACCTCGATCTGGTGCGCGCAGCAATCGCGGTGTTGCTGCCATTCGTCACCGAGGTCTGGCAGATCTATGTGCTGATCTTCCTGCTGCAATCGGCCTCGGCGGCGTTTACTCCGACGTTCCAGGCAACGATCCCCGATGTTCTGCCGGACGAGAAGGACTATACACGGGCCTTGTCCCTGTCGCGGCTGGCCTATGATCTCGAAAGCCTGGTCAGTCCGATGCTAGCCGCGCTCCTGCTCACTCTGGTCAGCTTTCATACCCTGTTCGCGGGCACGGTCATCGGCTTCTTCGCATCGGCCGCGCTTGTCGTGTCAGTTCTGCTGCCCAGCCCGAAGCCGAGCACGCCGCGCCCGATCTATGAGCGGACCACGCGCGGGCTGCGTATCTATCTCGCCACACCACGACTACGTGGTCTGCTGGCCGTCAACATGGCCGTTGCCGCCGCCGGCGCGATGGTCATCGTCAATACGGTGGTTATCGTGCAAGGCGCGTTCGAGCTGTCGCAACAATCGACGGCTTTGGCGCTAGCGGCTTTCGGTGGCGGGTCGATGCTGGCTGCGCTGACCCTGCCGCGGCTTCTCGAATCCGTCTCGGACCGCACGGCGATGTTGGCCGGCGTTGCACTCATGATCGCCGGGCTTGTCGCGGGAACGGTGCTTCCCGGCTTTGCCGCGCTTCTGCCGCTCTGGTTCGTGATCGGGATCGGCTATTCCACCGCGCAAACGCCGTCCGGCCGCTTGCTGCGGCGCTCCTCGCATGCCGAGGATCGGCCCGCGCTGTTTGCGGCGCAATTTGCCCTGTCGCATGCCTGCTGGCTTGCTACCTACCCGCTGGCAGGGTGGCTGGGCGCCACGATCGGATTGAACCCGACATTCGTGGTCCTCGCGGTCATCGCCGCCACTGCTCTGGCCGCCGCGTTGCTTCTCTGGCCGGTATCCGACAAAGAGACCATCGCGCATCGACATCCCAACCTGCCGGACAACGATCCGCACTGGAAAGAGGGCACACCGAGCGGCGGGCATCGTCACGTCCACGCCTTCATCATCGACGATCTGCATCCGCAGTGGCCACGCGAGCCCTGAGGAGAGTGTAGAGTCGTCCATGCTGCAATGGCTCATCGATATACAACGGGACATCTACCTCACGTTTGCCGATCACATAAAGGCGTTCGCGGCAGGAGGAAGCTGGACGGCGCTTGCCGCTTTCCTGCCGATGGGCATCGTCTTCGGCGCGGTGCACGCCATGACCCCCGGCCACAGCAAATCCATCCTCGCGACCTATCTGGCCGGATCGTCGTCGGGTATGGGACGCAGCCTGGTTGTGTCGCTCGTCCTCTCATTCGTCCATGTGGGCATGGCCGTCCTGATTGCGCTGCTCTCGCTTCCCTTGGTGTCCGTGGCATTGGGCAGCGTCGGGCGGGCACCGCTTCTGGAAGATGTGAGCCGGGGGCTGCTCGGCCTCATCGGACTGTGGATGCTGTGGCGCGCGGCCACCCGCGCCGGACATACGCACGCGGGTGGAGAGGGCGCGGCGGTCGGCATCATGGCCGGACTGATCCCTTGTCCGTTGACGCTGTTCGTCATGATCTTTGCCATCACCAGAGGCGTACCGCAGGCCGGGATCGCCTTCGCCGTCACGATGATGATGGGAGTAGCGCTGACGCTTTCTGCCGTCGCCATCGTCACCGTGTTCTTCCGCAGTCAACTTGTCGAGCTGCTTGCGACGCGCCCCAAGGTGATCGAAGGCGTGGCCAGAACTCTCGAAGCGGTGGCGGGACTGGTGTTGGTTGCCGTTGCGCTCAATGAGCTCTTTTGAGCCATCGAGATACGCGGGTAGATTGGATTGAATCCCGTCTTGACGCCCAGGGTCCGATTATAGAAGGGATGGCCGCCCCATTTTGTGCGATGCCCATCGAGCGCTTTGGGACAGACTGCGCACCTGCGGTGCCTCAATGACACCTGAAGCAACCAGCATTTCGCGGCGTTTTAAGCTGCGAAGATGACGTCACCGCTGCGAGCGCGCTGTCGGCGATGCGCCTTCTCGGATCGCGACAGCAGGCTCGCCATCTGCCGCGGCGCCTTGCGTTCCAGAAACCGCGCGGGCGCAGGCCGAAGAGGTAGCCCTTTTCGGAAAATCGCTGATCCCAAGTTACGAGCTGGCATTCATAGGCTTGGGCGCGCCCGTGGCCATATCGGTGCCGGTGTAGGGCAGACCGGCCTGCTTCCATGCACCGAAGCCGCCCTCCATATGAGCGAGTGGCGTCAGTCCTGCTTTCAGGGCGATCTCGGCCATCTTGCCGGACCGGGCGCCCGAGCCGCAATGCAACACGATACGCTTGCCGTCCTGTGTGGGCAGCGCCTCGGGACGGAAGAACGCCATGGGCATCAGCAGCGCGCCGTCGATATGCTCCATGATGTATTCGGGCGGCGTGCGTACATCGATCAATACGATCTCCTGCGCGTCGAGAGCCGCCTTTACCCTTTCCGGGGTCCAGTTTTCGAGTTGTGCCATGATCAGAACCTGTTCGCTGGTACCTTGAAGTAGCTGTTTCCGTCTCCCTCCGGCTCCGGCAGGCGGCCGCCTCGAAGATTGAACTGCAGCGCATGTAGCATCCGGTCGGGAAGGTTGAGTGTCGCGTCGCGCTCCTCTCGGACCTTCACGTATTCCTCTTTCGGAACGCCGCCCCCAAGGTGCTTGTTCGAGGCCTTCTGCTCCGCGACCGTACTTTCCCAGGCTGGGCCATCGCGGCCCTCCGCGCCGTAGTCGTGGCCAATGAAGATGCGATGCTCGTCTGGCAGCGCGAGGATCGCCATCAGGGAGTCGTAGAGCATGGCCGCCGAACCGCCGGGGAAGTCGGCACGCGCGGTGCCGCTGTCGGGCTGCATGAAGGTGTCATGCGCGAAGATCGCATCGCCCACCACATAGGTGATCGAGCCGAGCGTATGGCCGGGCGACAGTATCACGCGCACGTCGATCTCGCCCACGCGGAACGTGTCGCCATCGGCGAAGAGCCGGTCGAAATCGGCCTCCGGGTCGAATGCGTACGGCGTGTTGTAGAAGTCGCGCCAGAGCTCTGCGATCTCGCGCACCTTCTCTCCGATTGCGTTGGACGCGCCGGTCTTTTCCTTGAGATATGCCGCCGCCATCAGGTGGTCGGCATGGGGGTGCGTGTCAAGGATCCACTCGAGTATCAGACCCTCGCGCTCAATCCAGTCGAGCGCCCAGTCGGCACATTCGGTCGAGGTGCGGGCGCGGGCCGGATTGAAGTCGAGAACCACATCGATCAGCGCGCATTTCTTCGTCGCCGGGTCGATGCAGATGTACTGGCAACTGCCCGAGGCCTCATCGTAGAAACCGACGACATCGGGGCTTCCAGGTCCACGGGATGCGCTTTTCGAATGCGGGATTGTCATGCAGTCCTTTCCTTTCAGGTCATTCTGCGGCTTTGGCCGGATCGGCCAGTTTGGCGAGGGCCTTCCAGGCGTCATACTGGGACAGGAAGACACGTCCGTTGAGCTGGTCGAGGAAGTGTGTGCTCTCGAGGCGGTCCATCACCGGCCCCTTCACTTCCGAGAGGTGCAGTCCGACCCCCAGATCCGTGAGCCTGCGGTTGATCGCCTCCAGGCTCTCGAGGGCCGAGTAATCGATCTCGTTTACCGCGGAGCACATGAGGATCACGTGCCGTAGCGAATGACCGTCGACCACGCGGTCCTGGATGAGATCCTCGAGGAACCGGGCATTCACGAAGTAGAGGCTCTCGTCCACGCGCAGGGTGAGGAGCTCCGGATCCGTTTCGACTTCATGCCGGTTGATGTTGCGGAAATGGTTCGTTCCAGGAACGAGTCCGACCTCGGCGACATGGGGCTTCGACGTCTTGTAGAGGTGCAGCGCTATGGACAGGATCACACCGGAGGCGACGCCAATCTCGACGCCCAGAGTCAGGGTCAGAAGGATCGTTGCAGCGACCGCTGCAAAATCAGCGCGCGAGTAGGACCAGGTTTTCTTCAGGATCGAGAAGTCTACAAGGCTGAGCACGGCGACGACGATGGTTGCTGCCAGCGTGGCGTTGGGCAGATAGTAGACCAGCGGCGTCAGGGCGAGCGCGGCAATCGCTAGGCCGATTGCGGTAAAAGCGCCGGCCGCCGGCGTTTCGGCGCCCGCGTCGAAGTTCACGACCGAGCGCGCGAACCCGCCGGTGACGGGATAGCCGCCGGTGAAGGCCGCACCGAGGTTGGCGGCGCCCAGCCCGATGAGTTCCTGGTCGGGATCGATACGCTGACGCTTCTTGGCCGCGAGAGTCTGGGCGACGGAAATGGATTCCACGAAGCCGATGATGGAGATCAGGATCGCCGGGATCGCCAGTTGGCGGATCAGCTCGGGTGCGAGGCCCGGCATGGTCAAAGGCGGCAACGCTTGCGGCACCTCGCCGACGATGGAGACGCCGCGCTCGGCGAGACCGAAAGCCCAAACCGCGAGTGTCGTGACCACAACAGCAGCCACGGGACCGGCTTTGGTGACGATGTCGGCGAGAAGCGGGCCCGCGCCCATCCCGCGCAAGAGCGGCTTCAGCCCCTTGCGAACCCAGAACAGGAATGCTGTTGCGGCGACGCCGATGACTACCGTAGTCGGGTTTATCTGCCCGAGATGCGAGACAAGCGCACCACCCATCTCGATCAGCGTGTGGCCGCCCGCATCGATGCCGAGGATGTGCTTGAGCTGGCTCGTCGCGATCAGGATTCCGGAAGCGGTGATGAACCCGGCGATCACCGGATGGCTGAGGAAATTCGCCAGAAAGCCCAGCCGGAAGACGCCGAGCAGCAGAAGGAACCCGCCCGAGAGCGCCGCGAGCGTCAGCGCGGCGACGGCATAGCCCGCCGTGCCCTGTTCGGCCACCTGTCCAACGGCGGATGCGGTCAGGAGCGACACGACCGCCACCGGGCCCACGGCGAGCGCGCGGGAGGTGCCGAAGACCGCGTAGAGGAGGATCGGGGCGATCGAAGCATAGATCCCGGCCTCGGGCGGCAGGCCCGCCAGCAGTGCATAAGCCAGCGACTGCGGGATCAGCATGATCGTCACGATCACCGCCGCGAGAAGGTCGTTCGTCAGCGCAGAGCGGTCGTAGTGAGGCCCCCATTTGAGGATCGGAAAATAGCGGGCAAGTCTTGGCATCATTGCGGGTACGCTCTGGGGTTTAGGGAACGGGCGCAACCGGTGCGCCGCGTTCGCTGACGCGCGTTCAGCGGGAGGAAAGGCCGCGCGTTCCTATTACTCGGCGGCAACATCAAGCTCAGGCTTCGCCATCCATTCGCGGCCCTTCAGCATCGCCTGCCAGTAGATCGGCGGCAGCATCTTTTCCTTCAGAAACCACGCCGCCCGGCTCGGCCTTGTTCCGTCGATCAGAAAGGAGGGGAAGGTCGGCTTCACCACCCCGCCGTAGCCGAACTCCGCCAGCACGATCTTGCCGCGTTCGACCGTCAACGGACACGAGCCGTAGCCATCATACTGCGCCACGGCCGAACGTCCGGCGATATCGGCGACAATATTCTCGGCCACCGTGGGCGCCTGCTTACGCGCTGCGGCGGCCGTTTTGGCATTGGGCGCGTTCATCACGTCGCCGAGCGCCCAGATATTGTCGAACCTCTTGTGCCGTAGTGTCGCCTGGTCGACATCGACCCAGCCGGCCTGATCGGCCAGCGGCGAGACGCGGATGAAGTCCGGCGCAGTCTGCGGCGGGCAGACATGCATCATGTCGAATGCCATCTCGACGCGCCGGGGCTCTTTCTCCGGCTCCTTGACCTCGAAGGTGGCTTTCCTGGCGGGGCCGTCCACCGCCACGAGGTTGTGGAAGAAGTCGAGCTTGGCGTCGTATTTCTTCACGTACTCCATCAGCGCCGGCACGTAGTCCTTCACGCCGAAGAGAACGCCGCCCGCGTTGCAGAAGTGAATGTCGATATTCTTGAGCCGTCCGGACCGGTGCCAGTGGTCGGCCGAGAGATACATCGCCTTCTGCGGCGCGCCGGCGCACTTGATGGGCATCGGAGGCTGCGTGAAGATCGCAGTCCCGCCCCGCATCTCCTGCACCAGTTGCCAGGTATAGGGCGCGAGGTCGTAGCGATAGTTCGAGGTCACGCCGTTTCGTCCGAGCGTCTCGACAAGCCCCTCGACCTTGCCCCAGTCCAATTTGAGACCAGGGCAGACAACAAGCCGGTCGTATTTCACCACGCGGCAGCCATCCAGGATGACAGCGTTGTTCTGCGGCTCGAACGCAGCGACCGCGGCCTTGATCCAGGTGACACCCTTCGGGATCAGGATGCCCATGGTCTTGGCGGTTTCCTGCGCCTCGAATATGCCGCCACCGACCATCGTCCAGCCGGGCTGGTAATAGTGTATTTCGGCGGGATCGATGATCGCGATCTCGAGGTCCGACTTGCGCGCCTTGAGGCTTGCCGCGACGGCAATACCGGCTGCCCCCGCGCCAACGATCACCACCTTGTAGTGGGCGTCGCCCGTGTCGGTCGGTGTCTTGCCCCCATTGGCGACGCGGCGCGCGACGCCCGACATGTCGTAGCCCGCGGCCTTGGTCTTGCCGAGGATCTCAGCGAGCGGACGGCGTTTCGCCTCGGACAGCGCCCAAAGAGTCGCCGAGCGTGTTCCCGAGCGGCAATAGGCCAGGACGGGACCAGGCAGGGTGCGCATCGCTCCGGTGAATTCCTCCGCATCCTCGTCACGCACGAGGCCCGACGCCACAGGCAGATACCGCGCCTCCAAGCCATTCTCGCGCGACGCACGCTCGATTTCCTCGAATGACGGCTGGTCCGCGCTCTCTCCATCGGGCCGGTTGCAGATCACTGCCCGATAGCCCTCGGCTGCAAGCGTAGCGAGGTCGTCGGGGGCGATCTGCGGCGACACGGCAAGTCGGTCGTCGATACGGTTGACATTCATGAAGCGGTTCCTCCATCTCCTGATCTGGCGGGCCCGCCTGGTATTCGTTTCGACAGATCAGAAATGATCTCTATCGCTATGCAGACGGGTCTTTGTCATCGTTGTCGCCAACGGCAAAGAATTTGGCGCTGTACGTTTTTTTCGCCGAGTCTCTCGATCAGATCGAACGGCATTCGAGGGCCGACTTTCCCGAGATCACGGGCGACCCGGCGGGGAAACGGCCTGTATCGGCGCGCGGAACGGGGCAAACGGTTGCGAAGGCCGCGTCACAAGGCCTGCATGCTCTTCATCATCCAGAGTTGCTTCTCGTGCGTCGTGAGACGGTCGGCCAGCAGCCCGGCCGAGGCCTCGTCGCCGGCCTCCTGGATCGTCGGGAGCGCGGAGCGGATCGTCCTGGCCACCATTCCGTTGTCCGCGATCAGCTCCTTGAGCATGTCGTCCGCGGCCGGAATGTCCTCGTTGTCCTTGACGGTGGAGAGGGCCTGGAACTTCGCGTAGGTCCCCGGCGCATAATGCCCGAGGGCGCGAATCCGTTCAGCGATATCGTCGATCGAGCTCCATAGATCACGGTATTGCTCCTCGAACATTTCATGCAAGCTACGGAATTTCGGCCCTTCCACGTTCCAGTGGTAGTTGTGGGTCTTGAGGTACAAGACGTAGGTGTCCGCTAGGACCTTGGAGAGCGCCTCAGCGCATGCCTTCTTGGCTTCGTCAGTCATTTCGATGTTGCTCGTCATTTTCATTCTCCTTTGGTTGGTTGGTTTGATCAATTCGGACTCGGAACAGCTCGGAACCGGTTCAGTTGTTACAGTCGCAAAGTCGATGTCCGCTTATCGTAGGCCCTCGACCAGGTTTATCAAAGCTGCGGGCTCAAAGACCGTTTTCCGCCCTCGCGCCTCCCGCCGCCGCCTTGGGATTGCAGAAATTTCGCGAGGAAGATCCCCGAGATCACGGCCGCGGTGAAGGCGATCACCTCCCACCGGCCGGTCCCGAGCGCGGGCAGCCCCCGCCCGGGCAGAAGCCGGCGATGCCCCAGCCCATACCGAACACCGCCGAGCCGCCCAGAAGGCGGGCATCGACGGTGCGGCTGATGGGCACCTGAAACGCCTCGGCCAGAATGGGCGCGGGCAGCCCGAAGGCCAGCCGGTAGCCGATGAAGGTCGTCACCAGCGCTCCGCCTATAACGAAGATGAGCGACGGGTCCCAACTGCCCGCGATGTCAAAGAAGTTCAGCACCTTGGCCGGGTTCGCCATGCCGGAGAGTGCGATTCCGGTGCCGAACACCAGTCCGATGATGTAGGCGGCGATCAAACGCAAGGCTCAGGCTCCCAGAACGTGACGAACGACGTAGACCGTGGCGAAGGTGGTGATCATGAAGGTGAGCGTCGCTGCGACCGACCTGACGCTCAAGCGCGCCATGCCGCACACCCCATGCCCGGACGTGCAGCCGGACCCGAAGGTCACGCCGACACCCACCAGCAACCCGCCCCCGATCAGCATCGCTGTCGAAATGGGCACCTGGACCGCTGGCATCTCGCCGGTGATCGCGAGCAGCGCAAGCGGCCCGCTCACCATGCCGAGCAGCACCGCGCCGCGCCATGCGAACTCGCTGCCCGAGGACGGTGTGAGCAAGCCCGCAAGAATGCCGGTCGCGCCCATGATCCGGCCGAGAAACAGCATCAGCAACGTGGCCGCGAGACCGATCAGAACGCCACCGCCGAGGGAGGCCCAGGGTGTGAACACGGTCTCCATCGGCTCAGGCCCGGCAGGTCTTGACGCCGAGCACCGAGTAGATCGGGCAGACACGGGTCGCGGCAACGATCAGCATGACGAGCCCCACGACAGCCGCGCCGTACTTGAGCAGCGCCCCTTCGAAGAGCGGCAGACCGCTCAGAAACGCGAGATAGAGAAGCGCGAGGCCAAGGGCGGCCCGAAAGATGCGATCGACGGTTCCAACATTGACGCTCACGGCAGATCCTCCAGGATGAAAGCTGTCTGACGGATATAACTTTGCCGCACAAGCTTCAGTGACATTGTCACTGAGCGCAGGAAAAGTCGGTCGCCGGAGGCCGCGTGCGGTGAGTTTCGTTCAATCGCTTTCGGCGATCCGCGTCAGACTCTCCCTGGAGAGCAGCCGGACCCGACCGCGCGCCTGGCTTACGAACCCGCGTTTCTGGAAGTCCTGCAGGACGCGGGACACGACTTCGCGCGCCGTGCCCAGCTCCCGGGCGAGCTCGTCGTGCGTTGCCGACACCTCGACGGCCGTACCGGCGAGGGCGAGCAGCCTCGCCGCAAGGCGCACGTCGATCCGTCCGAAGGCCACCTCGTCCACGACATGTAGGAGATCCAGCAGACGGCGCGAATAGGCCGCAAACACGAACTTGCGAAAGGCCGGTTCCTCCGCCGCCAGCAGATCGAAGGTCTCTTGCGAGAGCGCAACGGCAACCAGCGCCGTTTCCGCCACCCCCTCGGCGTTGTAGGCCTCTTCGGCCAGCATGCAGGCCGTCGTCAGCACGCAGCTTTCACCCGCCTCCACCCGGTAGAGCACGATCTCGCGCCCCGATTCCGCCGTTTGCGAGACCCGGAGCGTTCCTTCGACCAGAAACAGCAGATTGTCAGGGCGGTTGTCGGGACTGAAGACAGTTTGGCCGCGTGCGTATCGCGCAACCCGTGCGCTGGCGAGAAGCCTGTCTCGCACCGTCCGGGGAAGACCGCGCATACCCTGGAACCGTTCGGTCCAGTCGCCGATGCTCATGTCGCGTTCCGCGTCGGCGCCGGGGCGCCCTTCTCGACCGTCGCGATGCGCCCCAGCAGCTGATCGTGATTGGCGGAGATGTCAGCCAGCGTGAGATCGTCGAGCACCTCCATGAACGCCCGCGTCGCCTCGTGGAGGCCCCAGGAGAGCCGGCATATCCCAATGAGGGGGCATGTATTCGAGGCCGGATTGAAACATTCGACAACATCGAGCGGTCCCTCGGTCAACCTGATGACGTCACCCACGACGATCTCCTCGGCCGGACGTGCAAGACGGAACCCGCCGCCCCGCCCGCGCTGGGTCTTGACGAAGCCGGCGCGTCCCAGCTCGTGGACGATCTTGACGATGTGCGGCCGGGCCAGCCCATGCACCCGCACCACGTCATCGACGCGGATAAGATCCGGCGCCCTAAGTGCGGCAAGTTGAAGTGATCGAAGCGCGTAGTTGGAATATGCCGTGAGCTTCATCATGTCTCCCGGTGAAACTTCTACCCAGCATATAACTTTTTTGCAAGCTGGGTGACAATGTCACTGAACGGCACGGCGAGGCGCGGTATCCGCCGGGCAACCCACTGAAAGGAAACATCATGCCTCTGCTACTAGGAGACACCGTTCCGGACTTCACCGCCGACACGACGCTCGGACCGATCTCGTTCCATGAATGGATCGGAGACGACTGGGCCTTCTTCTTCAGCCATCCGGCGGACTTCACGCCGGTCTGCACCACCGAGATGGGCCGGACATCGCAACTCAGCGCCGAGTTCGACAAGCGCGGCGTCAAGCCGATCGGGCTCAGCACCGACACGGTCGATGAGCATCTGAAATGGATCGAGGACGTCAACGACACGCAGAACACGACGCTGCGGTTCCCTATCGTCGCGGACCCGGATCTGAAAATCGCGCGGCTCTACGACATGATCCATCCGGCCCAGTCCGAAACCGCCGCCGTGCGCTCGGTCTTCATCATCGACAATGAAAAGAAGCTGCGCCTGACAATGACCTACCCGATGAGTGTCGGGCGCAACTTCGACGAGATCCTGCGTGTGATCGACGCGCTGAAGACCGGCGATGCAATGGGCGTTGCGCTCCCCGCCGACTGGCGTCCGGGCGATTACGCGATTATCCCGCCGTCGATCCCGAACGATCAGGCCAAGGGGCTGTTTCCCCAGGGCTGGGAAGAACTTCGCCCCTATCTGCGCAAGGTAAAGCTGAACGCCTGATACCGCACACCCTTGTCTACTGACGGAGCCTCGTAAATGGACCGCCGCCGCTTCCTGACCCTTGCCGCCACCACTCTGGCCATTCCCGGTCTGATTGGTCGCGCCAATGCGAGCCCGGTCGCGGGCCAGTCCCTGCCGATCCCTGACATCCTGGATGTCACGGGCTCCGCCGACGCTGTTCTGGAGGCGATCCAGGGCACGACGGCCTTTGTCGACGGCGGTGCGGCTCGCACAACAGGGTACAGCCAATCTTATCTCGGCCCGGTGCTGCGAATGCGCCGGGGCGAGATTGCCAGGCCGGTGGTGAGGAACCGTCTCGACAGTCCCGTGACCGCGCATTGGCACGGGGCGCATGTTGCCGGTGCTGTGGACGGCGGTCCCCAACTCGCCATTGCCTCGGGCGGGACATGGGCGCCGGAGTTGGAGATTGACCAGCCGGCGGCGACGCTCTGGTATCATTCGCACATTCACGGACAGACCGGACGACAGGTCTATCACGGGCTCGCCGGCATGATGATTGTCGAGGATCCGGGTGCGAAAAATCCAGGGCTGCCCTCGGAGTGGGGTGTGGACGACATACCGGTGATCATTCAGGATCGTCGGTTCGGGCGCGGCGGGGAACTCGCTTATGACCTCGACATGCCGACCGTCATGCACGGTTTTCAAGGAGATACGATCCTCGTCAACGGCGCGGTGCAGCCGAACGCCAGCGTCGCACGCGGTCTTGTGCGCCTGCGTTTGCTGAACGGCTCCAATGCACGGATCTACACGCTGAAGTTCGAAGACGGGCGCGGGTTTCACCAGATCGCGTCGGACGGTGGTTTTCTGCCCGCGCCCGTGGCGCGGGATTCGCTGGTGCTGGCTCCTGCCGAGCGGGCCGAAATTGTCATGGACCTGTCGGATGGTGCAACCGTCCGGATGGTTTCGTTGCCTGATGCGAATTCGCCGATGGAAGGCATGATGGGCGGCGGCGGGATGATGCAGCGCATGATGGGCGGTATGGATGGCACTGATCCGGAAGCCGTGACGGATGAGGGCGCATTCGCGGTCCTGAGCCTTACACCCGACCGCCCCGCACCCGCTTCGCAGGCACTGCCGCGCGTCCTTGCCGGCGGACCCGCGCCAATCACCGCCGAGCCGGTGCGGCGCCGGCGGATCGATCTTCAGATGGGTCCGATGGCCATGCGCGGCGCCGGCAACCCGCTGGCCATCAACGGCCAATCCTACGACATGGGCCGGATCGACTTCGAAACGCGACGTGGAGAGGTCGAACTCTGGGAGGTGTCATCCGACATGATGGCGCATCCCTTCCATGTGCATGGCACCGCGTTCACCGTCCTGAGCCGCAACGGACGCAGCGTTCCCTTCGAACAATTGGGAGCCAAGGACATCCTCCTGGTCGACGGCAAGGCGGAGATCCTCGTCGAATTCCGAAAACCCGCCGACCGCGCGGCACCCTACATGTTCCACTGCCACATCCTCGAACACGAGGATGGCGGCATGATGGGACAGTTCACCGTCGCCTGACGCACAAATCGGAAGAACTTTCATGTTCGACAGCTTCAGTGCAGAAACGCTTGCCCGGTTCCAGTTCGCGTTCACCGTGTCCTTCCACATCATCTTTCCAGCCTTCACGATCGGCCTGGCCAGCTATGTTGCCGTCCTGAACGGCCTTTGGCTGCGAACACGGGACAGGACGTATCTGAAGCTGTTCGACTACTGGAAGAAGATCTTCGCCATTGCCTTCGGGATGGGTGTCGTGTCGGGCATCGTGATGTCCTACCAGTTCGGCACCAATTGGTCGGTCTTTTCGGATCGCGCTGGACCGGTGATCGGCCCGCTTATGGCCTATGAGGTTCTTTCGGCCTTCTTCCTCGAGGCAGGGTTCCTCGGAATCATGCTGTTCGGTCGCGAGAAGGTCGGCGACCGGCTTCATATGTTCGCCACGGCCATGGTCGCTTTCGGCACGCTGATGTCGGCCTTCTGGATACTGTCAGCCAACAGCTGGATGCAGACGCCACAGGGCCACGCCATCAGTGAAGCGGGCCAATTCGTGCCGGAGGATTGGTGGGCGATCGTCTTTAACCCGTCCTTTCCCTACCGCCTTGCACACATGGTGCTCGCGGCCTTCCTAACGACCGCCCTGGTCGTTGGCGCGGTCGGCGGAGTTCACCTCCTGCGCGATCGCTCGGACCGGGAGGCACGGCGCATGTTCTCCATGGCCATGTGGATGGCCGCCATCGTCACCCCGATCCAGATCTTCGCCGGCGACTTGCATGGCCTCAACACGCTCGAGCATCAGCCTGCCAAGGTCATGGCGATGGAAGGTCATTACGAGAGCCATCCTGATGGCGCCCCGCTCATCCTGTTCGGAATCCCGAACGAAGAGCAACGGCGGATCGACTACGCGCTCGAGATCCCGAACCTGAGCTCACTGATCCTGAAACACCACTGGGACGCCCCTCTCGAGGGCCTCGACACCATTCCCGACGATGAGGAGCCTCCGGTCGGGATCGTCTTCTTCAGCTTCCGCGTGATGGTGGGGCTCGGTTTCGCGATGCTCGGACTCGGGCTTTGGAGCCTCTGGGCGCGCTGGCGCGGGCGGCTCTATGACAGCCTGTGGCTGCATCGCACGGCCGTCCTGATGGGGCCGAGCGGCTTTGTGGCGGTTCTGGCGGGCTGGATCACCACCGAGGTCGGCCGGCAGCCCTTCACAGTCTACGGAATGCTTCGCACCAGCGACAGTCTCGCTCCGGTCGATGCCCCCGCCGTGGCGACGTCGCTTCTGGCCTTCATCGTCGTCTATTTCTTCATCTTCGGTGCGGGTACGTTCTACATGCTCCGAATGATGAACATGCGCGCCGGCACACCGAAGCTGGGTCTGCGCGAAGGACCGATCCGGACCGCCGGCATTACGCCCGCCCCCGAGATTGATCCTGATTTCATCCCCGGAGAGTAAGGAGGGCCCCATGCCGTTCGATCTTGCATTCATCTGGGCCGGCCTGATCGCCTTCGCCGTGCTCACCTATGTTGTTCTCGACGGCTTCGATCTCGGGATCGGAATCCTGTTTCCATTTGGCCGGTCCGAGAGCGACAAGGACCTGATGATGAACTCGGTCGCTCCGGTCTGGGACGGCAACGAAACCTGGCTGGTGCTGGGCGGCGGCGGGCTCTTCGCCGTCTTCCCGCTGGCCTACGCCATCGTCATGCCGGCACTCTATATGCCGATCACCCTGATGCTTCTGGCGCTCGTCTTCCGTGGCGTCTCCTTCGAGTACCGGTGGCGGACACGGCGCTGGAAAGGCGTCTGGGATGCGGCCTTCTTCGGCGGATCGTTCCTCGCAGCGCTCTGTCAGGGCATCGCGCTCGGCGCCCTCGTGCAGGGGATCGAAGTCGAAGGTCGCGCCTATGCAGGTGGCTGGTTCGACTGGCTGACGCCGTTCTCGATCCTGACGGGACTTGCCGTCGTGGTCGGATACGCGCTCCTCGGCGCCGCCTGGCTGGTGATGAAGACCGAAGGCGACGTCCAGGCGCAGATGCGCAGACACGCATGGTGGCTCGGCACGGCCACGCTCGTGTTGATCGGGCTCGTCAGTCTGCTGACCCCGCTCCAGGACGGGATATACTTTCAGCGCTGGTTCAGCTTGCCGGGCAGTCTCTGGACGATGATCGTCCCGCTCGTCATGCTAACGCTGGTCTGGCTGTTCTACACAGGATTGAACGACCATAGGGATCTGCAGCCGTTCCTCTCGGCCCTCGGTTTCTTCGTGGTCAGTTTCGTCGGAATCGGGATCAGCTTCTATCCGATGATGGTGCCGCCGAGCCTCACGATCTGGGAAGCTGCAGCGCCCGACAGCAGTCTTGCGTTCGCTCTCGTCGGCGCAGCAGTCTTGATCCCGATAATCCTAGCCTATACCGCCTATGCCTATTGGGTGTTCCGCGGCAAGATGGACCCGGAGGCCGGGTATCACTGATGTTCGGTCGTTCCCGTTTCTCACGCTGGCTCTGGTTCGTCGGGATTTGGGTAGCGAGCGTCAGTGTCCTAGCACTCGTCACGGTTGTCATTCGCCTGACAATATCCTGAATTTTCTGTTTCCGCCGACGAACTCCATTGCTACGGACGGCCGAACCACCGCCCCACTCAACTCCAACGGCAAGCGTGTTCTCCAGCACCTGCGACAGCGGCCGGGGAACAAGTTGCGACGAGGAAGAACAGTGCGAAGGCTGCTGCCACGCCGATGCTTGCCGATCACAGGAGGCCCCGCCTGCGCCCACAGCAATCAAGATGAGCACCGCTTCAAGTCCCTCGCGTAGAGCAGCACTGAAGGAGCGATCCCCGCTACGCTTGGGCTTGAATAGTGATAGCACGTTCGGCTCTGGCTGTCGGAACGGTGCCCGTAATCGATCACGAAGCTCGCCGTTCAGATCTTCCGTCCGTACGCGCGGCGTGCCAAGGCTGCGCTCGTCGTGGCGCTCACGGTTGTGTGCGTCAAGTTCAGCAAGTTGGGTCGGCCTTGTAATTGGCCACGCGGCAGCATTGAGCACGAGTTACTTGTGTTCCTTGAGGTCGCCGCTGTTGATGCAGCGATCTGCCTCGAGCCGGTTTTCATAGGTTTCGACAGCCATATTGCGCTGTGGCGACAAAGGGCTGCGCCGACTGCCATAAGTGGCGGCTGCGGTCACGGCGCACAGGTCGACGGATTCCAGCATCCTGCGAACTTGGGCGTGGAGCTGAAAGAACGGCTCGGCCTCAGGCGCGCGGCCGTGACCGCCCCAATCAGCGAATTTGCAGAACTATCGACACTACCCGGGAAGCCCGATGAGGCGAGATTGCGACGGACAGGAGTTCTCGGTTTCCGGCTCGATACGATTGAGTTTGCCACAATGCCGGTTGCGGACGAACAGCCAGTTTACAGAGCATGAAACTTCGGATGAAAAACAAATCGGAAGCATCATCCGGTCTGGAGGAACTTAGAGGTTCCAGTTCCGATTCTGCGCCCCTCTGGGAAATCCGGCTCGCTAGGTGCTGCGCACTGGCGACGGCGGCATTTCACCTCAACCAGGGCACGCTCCTTGCCTCGCCACACTGATGCTGATGGTTGTTCTGCGAAAAGACACGCCGTCGCTACCGGAAATCTTTACTTTCGGAGCCGCACACCCGGACCGCCTCCATTCTCGTTGATGAACTCCGCGCCGTTTGATTCCAAGACCTGTTTCAGAGCGTCTAGCACTTCGTCAGGGCACGAGACGTTGCCATTCTCAAGGCGGGTAACCGTAAGTCCAGAGACCTTTGCCTGTCTCGCGAGTTCACGGACGGAGAGTCCCAGCCCTACTCTGGCCATCCGGCACTGAGACGGAGAAAGGTAACGATCTTGGTTGTGCTCGACACTGTATTTCTGGTCGCTGCCGGAACGCTCCTCTGCCCTCTGATCAGTTCTGCGCGCAGGAGACGCGCCTGCCGCAAGCTCGGCAAGATTCCCACGCATTCGCGATAGGATATCCCGTGACCGTTTCACCGCTTGGTCGTCCAATTCGTTGCCAGTGGCAACGCAGAGCTCTGTTACGAGTTTCTTGATCCTTCTGACGAGTGGAATCGCCTCGGGCTGCAATAGAACCCGCCTCGCTCGGCGGTCGTCTTCGTCAAGCTCCCGCTTGACCAGGCCGGCAGCCTGCAAGCGATCGAGCGCGCCGACGAGGGTCATGGCCTCGCAGCAAAGCAATTGCGCCAATTGCGTCTGGCGGAGACCTTCATTTTCCGCCACCGTCAAGAGCACGCGCGCCTGGGTAGGCGTCACTGCAATCCCCGCAGCCTCGAGTGCGAGCGAAAGCTGTCGGTGGAACGACTTGGCAAAGGCGAGCGCTTCAAGGGCAAGGGCGACCTCTTTCGGAACTCTATCGGCCATGGTTTGTCAAAGAGCCTTTGATCGGACCTTCGGCCTGTCGACGTGTGGGTTGGACATCTCCATCCGCCCGATCAGCAGGCTGCAGGCCAGATGGTCGGCGAGATACGTGGTCACCGACCCTGACCACCACCTTGCCAAGGTTCCATGCTGGCGGTGGCCGACGACAACGAGATCGGCCTCGATCTCCCTTGCGACGGCGCAAATCTCCGGTCCGGGGTCGCCCATATTGAGGCGGGCTTCGGGCCGAAGACCCATGTCTCGCAACCGCCGCTCGCCTTCGGCGAGAATGTTTCGGTAGACCTCGCTCTGGTCGCCGACAATTCCCGAATGCACGCCCTCCGCAAGCACGATGCCCGTGGAAATCTGCACCACCGCCAGCAGGCAGACCTGCGCTCCGCACAGTTGCGCGAGCCGCGCACCCTCGCCAAGGGCAAGACGCCCGTCGACAGACCCATCATATGCCAGCAGCATCTTGCGGTACATATCAGTAGCCCTTGCTTCATGATCGAGGCTAAGCTATTGAGTAGCACACTATCAATAAGAAAGCTAAGACTTTGGATCCAAGCAGAGAGTTTGTCGTGGAACTTGGCCGGGTCGGGCGCCGTTGGCGAACGCTCCTCGACGCGCGCGTGAAGCATCTGGGACTGACGCAGGCGCGGTGGATTGCACTTCTGCATCTGCGGCACTCAGGCTGTCTTGCGCAAAGGGACCTCGCCGACAAGATCGGCGTGGAAGGACCCACCTTGGTGCGTCTGCTGGACGCGCTCCAGGAGCGGGGGCTGATCGAGCGCCTCGAGGCCGGCGATGACAGGCGCGTCAAGAAAATCCACCTCACCGAGAGCGCCACACCGCTCATTGACGAGATAGACCGCATTGCGGATGCCTTCAGGAAAGAAGTGATGGAAGGCATACACCCGGACGATGTGGCGACCGCGCATCGCGTGCTGCGTCTCATCGGCAGCCGACTTGAAGGACTATAGAATGAACATGGAAGCAAAGCCCTCGCAGTACGCGAAGGTGAGGGAGCTGGACGTCGCCGAAGCCGAGCCTTCGGGGGACACCGTCGAAACGACCGCCTCGCCAGGGCGGCGCGACGGAAGAGTGCGCCGCCTCGTCCGAACGGTGGTGATTCTGGCGGCGCTTGGTGTTGCAGCCTATTTCACCTATCCGTGGCTGGCGGCGCGGTGGACCCATGTCTTCCTCGACGATGCCCGAATCGCCGGCAATCTGGTCGCCGTCAGCAGCGAGGTCTCCGGCAGGATCGTGACGCTTTCTGTTATGGCGGGTGACAGAGTCGCAAGGGGCCAGGTTCTTGCGACGCTGGAGTCGGCCTCGGTCACGCAAGAGCTGAAAGGCTTGAAGGCTCAGGTATCCGGCGCCAAGTCACAGCAGAACGAGTTGCGCGCGCAGCAGGACTTGATACGAACCCAGGTCGCCGCCAAGCTCGACGCGGCCCGCGCCCAAATTGCCGCCGCGGAAGCCGCGCACGCATCTGCCGAGGCGACGCTTGAGAGCGCGCAGTCCCAGTTCGACCGTATCGCGGCTCTTGCAGGGCGAAATGTTGTGTCAATCCAGCAGCTCGAGGATGCAGAAGCCCAGCTCGCGGCCGCTACGCAACAGGAGCGTTCGACCGCGGCAGGCATTGAGACCGCCAAGGCAAATCTGCAGGTGGTCGAGGCGGAGGAGGCCCAGATCGGTGTACTTGAACGGCAGATCGCAACGCTTGACGCGCAGATCGAAGCATTGACCGCGCAGATCGAACAGAAGCGCATCGACCTGACGAAGCGCGAAATCCGAGCGGAGTTCGACGGCGTGATCGACAGCACCTTCGTTGACGCCGGTGAATTTGTCTCGCCCGGCACCAGGCTGCTTATCTATCACGATCCCGAGAACGTATGGGTCGATGCGAACGTAAAGGAGACGGATTTCCGGAATGTTCAAATCGGCGCACCCGCTCGGATCACCGTTGACGCCTATCCCGGACGGGAGTTCCACGGCGAGGTCGTGCGGCTCGGCGCGGCGGCTACAAGCCAGTTCGCGCTGCTGCCCAGCCCCAATCCGAGCGGCAACTTCACCAAGGTGACCCAACGCCTGCCGGTGCGGATTTCCATCGGAAAGCAGGACGGTCTGCTGCGTCCCGGAATGATGGTGGAAGTCAGCATCGATGTCGTCGATCGATAATCTCTTCGACCGTTATGGTCCGGCCTACCGTTGGCTGGCGACGGGAACCGTGATGATCGCCGCGATTGCGGTCGTGCTCTCGACCACGATCGTCAATGTCGCAATTCCCGGGGTCATGGGGACGTTCGGCATCAGCCAGGTCGAGGCGCAATGGATTTCGACCGGATTTCTCGCCGCGATGACGGCGACGATGCTGCTGGCCGACTGGGCCAACAGGGCCTTCGGCCAACGGCTAAGCATGATCACAGCGCTCGTCGTGTTCGCTGCGGGATCGGTCCTGGGCGGGCTTGCTCCCAACGAAACCGTGCTGACCATTGCGCGGGTGATCCAGGGGGCGGCCGCCGGAATCGTACAGCCACTTGCAATGGTTTTGCTTTTTCAGGTCTTTCCTGCGAACCAGCGCGGCGCCGCCATGGGGATTTTCGGCATTGGCGTCGTGCTCGCACCGGCGCTCGGCCCGTGGATCGGCGGAATCCTGATCGATGCGTTCAACTGGCGGTATGTCTTTTATCTCGGTCTTCCCTTTGCCGCGCTAGCCATTGTCCTGTCGAACCTTTTTCTGCCGTCGCGGGTCGAAAGAGGGCCGCGCCCGGGATTCGACTGGACCGGCATGATCCTTCTTTGCGTCTTTCTCGGTTTTCTGTTGAACGCACTGACCAACGCCCAGCGCGAGGGCTGGACCTCGGATCCGATCCTGGCGCAGTTCGCGATTGCCGCGCTTGCAGCGTCGGGGTTCGTTCTTTGGGAGATCAGGACCGAGAAGCCCATGCTCGACATGCGGCTTTTCGCGCAGTTGCCCTTCGCCTCCGCCTGCCTGGTCGGCTTCATCATGGGCGCGGGCCTCTTCGGCTCGACCTATCTGGTCCCGCTGTTCGTGCAGACGATCCAGGGGTTGACGCCGACACAGGCGGGCCTGCTGCTGATGCCCTCGGGCTTTGTTCTGGTGCTCGTGTTCCCCATCGCCGGACGCATGTCCGATCGCCTCCCATCAGGCTGGCTGATCGGCTCCGGTCTCGCGATCTTCGCCTATTCCTCCTATCTCACGTCGGACATCGACATCAACACGAGCTTTTGGACGCTCGCCTGGCTCACCGTGCTGTCGCGGGTCGGTCTGGGCCTCATTTTCCCGTCGCTGACCGCGAGCTCGCTGAAGGTGCTGCCCGCAAAGCTGGTCGCCCAGGGGTCGGGAGCGATCAATTTCATACGACAGCTCGGCGGTGCCTTCGGCGTCAACCTGCTTGCCGTCTTCCTCGAGCGACGGACCGTGATGCACGCCGACGCGTTCGCCGCGACCCAGACCAGCGACAACACCGCGACAATTTCGCTGCTGAACCAGGTTGCCGGAATGGTCAAGGCGGCCGGCATACCGGATTTCCAACAACTGCCGGCGGCGATGTCCTTTCTCGCGCAAAGCATCGCAATTCAGGCGAATACGGCCGCGTTCCGCGACGGCTTCATTGTTGTGGCGATCGTCTTTTCGATTGCGCTGTTGCCGACATGGCTGCTGTATCGCGCCGAAACGCGTCATAAACTCGACGCGCACAGCGCCCCTGTCGGCGCGACCGACTGACGATGTCGGGCACGGCGTTCTTCGGCCGGGCGGCCAGCCGCATCAACGCGGCAGCATCGAACCGTGCCTCGCGCGAATTCGGGCGCCAGTGACTTGGAAACGAACCCATGCAAACCCGACCCCATCACGCCGGCGCTTCCGAGCAGACACGGCAGGCGTTGATCCGCGCCGCACTGGAGCTATTCGGCGGCAAGGGCTTTGACGGTACCTCGACCCGCGAAATCGCCGCCAAAGCGAAAGCCAATATCGCCAGCATCACCTATCATTTCGGCGGCAAGGAAGGCCTCCGGAATGCCTGCGCGGACTTCATCGTCGAGACGATCGCAGGCGCCGCCGCACGCGCATTCCCCTCCGACGGTCGTGACCCGGTCAACGCCGCTGACCCGGACACTGCAGCCGAGGAATTGCGCGTGGCGCTGGAAACCATGGCCATTTTCTTAATGAGTCGCCCGGAAATGTCGTCGATTGTCCAGTTCATACTCCGCGAGATGGCGCATCCGACTTCCGCGCTGGACCGAATCTATACAGGCGTCGTAGAACCGGTTCACCGTCACCTGTGCCGGTTGTGGGAAGCGGCGACGGGCGAGCCCGCCGAGGAAGAGACAACACGCATCACCGTCTTCACTCTGATAGGCCAGGTGCTCTATTTTCGTATCGGTCGCGAGGTGGTGATGCGGCGGATGACCTGGAAGGCGGTCGGTCCCCGAGAGTCAGCTCTAACCGCGTCCGCCGTCATAAACAACCTCAATGCAATGTTACGGCAACATAGGGGAGCGTAGAGAAGCGTCTCTAGGCGCCGTTCAGCCTCATTTCGGTTTGACCAAAATCTCCAAAGCGGAAGCCACATGGCATACAAGGATATAATCGTCTTCATCGATGCATCATCAGCAAGCATGCACCGGCTTCGCATTGCGGCTGATCTCGCGCGGCGGAGCATGGCTCATCTGATCGGCATCTACGTCGTCCCGGACAACATCGATCATCATTCACACGATGGCTTTGCCCGTGGCCAGCGGGCTGTCCGGGAGGTACTCGAATGTCACCGTTCGTCGCAGGAACGGGCCGTTTTGCAAGCGGGGCGGCAATTTGCCGATCTGGTGGGTGATAGAGGTTTTCAGGCAGAGTTGCGGCTGGTATGGAATACAGAGAGTGACCGGAATATTCTTCTCAATTCTTTCTATGCTGATCTGGTGATCGTAGGTCAAAACAGAGCCGCGTGGGTTGCCAGAACATTGGCTTCCCGAGCATCTTCTGCTTGCGACCGGCGTTCCGATGCTGATTGTGCCGAATAGCTGGACGTCGGACAGCGTTGGCACCCGCATCCTGATTGCGTGGAATGCCAGCAAGGAAGCGCGCAGGGCCGCCACAGATGCGTCGCCGCTCCTCTCAGAGGCCGAACTCGTCAAAATACTCGTTGTCGATCCAAACAGAAATCCCGGCCGGCATGGAGAAGAACCCGGCGCCAACATCGCTCTCCATCTGGCACGCCATGGAGCCCCGGTGGACGTTGAACAACTTGAGTCCGACGGCGCATCTATCGCCGACGCCGTCGTGAATGCCGCCATTCGTCACAATGCCGACCTGATTGTCATGGGTGCTTACAGTCACGGTCGCTCCAGGCAGTTGCTCTTCGGAAGCGTGACCCGGGCGGTTCTGAAAAATACGACGGTTCCAGTGCTGATATCGCACTGAACCGGATAGCCGGAAATGTTGCGGGGCTCGCGGGCCTCCGGCAAATCGGGAGACCGATTCTTCGCGCGGCATGCCCGATAAGGTGGCCGCGGTACTTCGAGCAGACGGGCTGCTGCGCGCGAATCGCCCGCATGCGCCGTCCACCGTTCGCCGGCGGTTGTCGAGCTGGTCGACGCTGACCAGATGGCGCGGACTACGCGGAAGATTCAACGCGCCAGGCCTACGGAGCGCGCTCAAACTGGCGGTTCGCGCCAGCGCACGGCCAAGAACGCGCAAGAGCACAAAGGTGCTGACGGCCGACATCCTGACCGCCCCGCTTAAATTTAAGAGCTGTGCCGGCGACCGCCTGGGCGACGTCCGCGATCTCGCGCTGCTGCTCGCCGCCTTCGCCTCGGGCGGCCCGCCGAGATCGCGTCCGCTGCGCATCGAGCAACTGGTGGAGGAAGAACGGCTACCGGCCGATCCGAAAGATCCGGACGGGCAAAAACTGCCGTTCCTTGCCGTCCGCCTCGGCCGGACAAGGCGTGAAGTCCTAGAGTTGCTGGAAATTGAGGGCGGGGTGCATCCTTTGCTGAGGAATCAAAAACCCATGCCGGTTGGCGCCGGCACCGGAAAGGGAGGCACCCCTGACGACGAGAATACCGGCATCGATGCGCACGCGCCAATCCCTTTCCGACCTGATTGAAGGGCGTGTTTCCGCACCGGCGGGGCGCTCCGAGCTCATGAAGCTTGCGACCCGCCTGATTGTTGAGGAAGCGTTGGAGGGGGAGAGCCGAGATGCGGTCGGTCGGGACTATTAGGAACATGGCGCCGCGCCCGGCCAAGGTTACCGCAACGGGATGCGCAGCGGGCGGCTAAAGACGGCGGAAGGTTTTGTGGAATACTCGGCCAAGCAGGTGGCGGGCCGCGAGGAGCCGTTTCGTTCCGAGATCCGCGAGCATCTGGAGGGCCGCACGGAGGCTCTCGACTGCCATCGACCCATATGTCGCCGGCCCGCAGGCGCTCCCGCAGGTGAACGAGCACCGCAACTTCCCAGGCGCGCAGGTCGATGTTGATACCATCCGGGCGCACGCGCCGCCGCGACTTGCGGGTCATGAACGCGAGCGGCACCTGCGCGGGCAATTTCCGGCCGCTGTAGAGCGCACGCAGATGGTCAACTGCCGCAGAACCGGATCATCGGGACGAAACGACCGGAAAGAGAACGCACCGAACATGAGCCTGCCCAGCTTGCGCAATGATTTGTGCCGCTCAACGAGCTCGTCGAACTCGTCGCTGCGATCAGGGCGCACGACAGAATTGGCTGCCGCCATGCTGGCGATCAACCCATCCCAGCCGAGAGAGGTTGCGATAGCGGATGCGAGATCGGTGTTGCTCTCGCGGGCGGCCAGAATCGCCTCGCCGAGCTTGAAGTGATCGCGCGCCACTCCATCGAGAACGTCAGCCTTTTTCAGGCGGCGCTCCTTGCGGCTGATTTCGGCCTTGCGACGGGTGCTGCCGATCAGCTTGCAGAACATGTCGACCGCAAGGTCGGTGATCGCCGCCTGCCTCTCGGTGACGAAGGCAGTCAGCGTGGCGTACCGGCGCTCGGATGTCAGCCGTCGTATCTCGCGCGCATGCAGAATGCGGGCATCCCGGGCGACAATGCCATAGCGATTGGCATAATTGTTTTCCGCCGCTCGTCAGAAATGGCGGCCGAACGCAGAACGTCGAGGCGGGCCATCAGGCCCTTGAGGTTCTTCAGTTTTGCCCCCTCAGGCGCCTCTGCGATCCAGCCGAGGTGGCTCCGATCACCGGTCCGCTCGGCAAGAAGCTGATCGAGCGCTTCGAGAATGCGGAAGACGGCGACGGTCAGGATGACCGGGCGGATCTCGGGCAGCGAGATGTGCCAGTGCGACTGGAACCAACTCGCTCCGTCGATGCGGGCGGCCTCGTATTGTTCGTCGCCGATGCTTTCGAGCGCCGAAAGCATCAGCAGCGCGACGAAAGGCGTTCCGATCCATACTGAGGCGACGATCACCGTGGCCAGCGCAGTGCCCGGCATCGAAAGGAGGTCGAGCGAAAGGTCAACTCCAAAAACGCTGGCGCCATAGCTTAGACCGCCGGCACCCGGAACGATGAAGAGCTTCCAGACAAGACCGCTGACGGCGGGTGGGATTACCGCCGGAAGCAGGAAGGCCAAACGCATCCAGCCGGTGCCGGGCAGCTTCTCCTTGAGCACCATCGCCAACAGGAGCCAAATGCCGATCTGTAGCGCCACGGGGATGAAGATCAGCTCGACGGTAACGATGAGCGAATTGAGAAATCGGCTGTCGGAGAAAAGCTCAAGATAATTCTCCGCGCCGGCAAACCGGCTCATACCCGGCATGTGGCGAGGTCAATATAAAATAAGCTGATGCCGAAGGTGACGAGAATCGGCGCGACAGTGATGGCGACCAGTGCAAGGAACGTTGGAAGAATTAACGGCCATAGGCCATTGCTTCGTGAAGCCGCCATTCTCAAATCTCCTCCGGACTTAGAAGCCCAAATGCATGCAGTTGTGCAAATGCCAATAGCTGATAGGCTATCGAATAAGTGGATAGCCCGGTTTGCACATGAACGATGAATACGGCCGCTTCCTGGCGGTTGCCGAGCACCGCAGCATTTCGGCGGCGGCACAGGTCCTAAACCTCTCCCAGCCCGCCCTGTCGCGCACGATCTCACTTCTTGAGGAGCGCTACGGCACTCCGCTTTTCGAGCGGACCTCCCAAGGGGTGGAACTCACTGAGGCGGGCAAGACCCTGTTTCTCTACGCGAGCCGGGCTGTGCGGGCGATCCAGAGTGCGCAGGAGGAGATCGGGCATGCGCTCCGTCTGAAGCGACGGACATTGCGGATATGCTGCGGAGATAGCTGGGGCTATGGCATCCTGCCGCGAATATTGAACGATTTCGGGAGTGAAGTACCGGAAGTATCCATCCAGGTCGACCTGCTGGAGCACGACGAGCGGTTACGCGGTCTCGACACCCGAAACTACGACGTGGCTTGCGGCGTGATCTCCCCCGAAATGCTCGACAGCGGGCGCTACTGTTTCGAGCCGCTCGTGCGGGCTCCCTACGACGTTTACTGTGACAGGGATCATCCTCTGCTGAAGCAGGGGGCACCGACGGAGGCTGACCTGCTGGCCTATCCTTGGCTCAATCACAAGTTCGAGTATGACTATGATCCGAGTTCCGCCCTGCGCACTGCACGCGTCTTCGCACATCGCAGCAACGCCATGATGCACGCGATCGAGACATTGCGTGGCTCGCAGATGTTGATGTCGACGGCGAAGTCGATGGCACCGCTCTTTGCGCGTTTCGGTGTTGTTCGTCTGATGGAAGATCCCGAAAGCCCGATCTTCGTCTCGGGCATCATTCTCGCGCAAGAGAGCGGGCCGAACCAACTGCTGTCTCGGTTGGTGAATCGCGTGCGCACATTCTGCCGCGACAATCGCAAAAAATTCGAGTGAGGCTTCATTGTCAGCTCGACGGGTATCAATGTGCCTTTGAAAACGATCAGCACCGATCGGAATGCCGACACTGTTCTGACCTGTAGATCGGCCTGATGGGCTGTCCATCATGAGCGGTTCCCAGGGGTTCAATCCGACACTTCAGGAGAACCGGCGTTCTTTCTGCTTGCTGCCGGGCCTGGACCGCGCATGTAATGGCGCTCGGGATGGTACGTCGTAAACATTCCTTCCACACGCTGACGTAGTCGCTCAAAAATATCTGCGAACTGCAGCCGGATTGATGTGGTTTTATCCGTTGCGGAGGGAGATCCTTCGGGTATCTGAGGTTTCATGACTTTCCGGCACCTGACCGCATTTCTGCCGTGGATGACGCCGCCTGCTTGGGCACCGCCGCCTCACGGTCTTCCGTTTTGCGTGATGATCTGACGATCGAATATACGATGGACAGGAAGAGAATGAGATCGATCGCAAGTATGGCCACGGAGATCGGACGATCGAGGAAAATCATGAGTCCATCCTGGGAAATCAGGAGCGAGCGCCGCAGGTTGCTCTCCATGATGCCTCCCAGGATCATACCTATGATGAGGGGAGCGAGCGGATACCCGGCACGCCGCATCACGTATCCGATGCCACCGAAGACCAGCATCACCCACAGATCGAAAGTCGAATTCTGGAGCGAATAGGTGCCGAGTGTTGAAAGCAGAAGAACGGCTGGCAACAGCCAGGCCTTTGGAACCTTGAGCACCGATCCGAAGAGTGGTGCGAGAAGCGCACCCATCACGAGCAGCGTGATGTTTGCCATCAGATACGCGATGAAGATGCCGCCCGCGACATCGGGGTGGTCGCGAAAGAGATCAGGCCCTGGAAAGAAGCCGAGCAGGATCAACGCGCCCATGAGCACGGCGGTCGAGGCATCGCCGGGAATTCCCAAGGACAGCGTGGGGATGAGCGCGCCGCCACAGCAGCCATTATTGGCGGATTCGGTGGCCACGACCCCACCCTCCGCGCCCTCGCCATATTTTTCGCCGGGCCGGGCCAGTTTCTTGGCGGTTGCATAGGAGATGAAGGCACTCACATCGCCTCCAGCGCCGGGAATGGCGCCGAAGAATGTGCCGATCAGCGACGAGCGGATCAGATTGAGCTTGTGCCGGATCAAAATGCGAAGCGCGGCAAACGAAACCCGCAGGCGCTGGACCTTTGGCTTGTCGAGATAGCCGCCTGCTTCGATCTGGAAGAATATCTCTGAAAGGGCGAAGAGACCGACCACCACGGCCACCAGATGCGGCCCGCTGGAAAGTCGGAAGTCACCGAAGGTGAACCGGTAGGCGTTGGTGAACTCGTCCGTACCGATCATCGACAGGAATAGGCCCAGGCCGCCTGCGAGCAGGCCCTTCAGCGCGGATCCCTCCGACACGAGAGCGATGGTGAGCACGCCAAGGACCGCCATGGCGAAATACTCGGGCGGCGCGAAGCGCAGCGCAAACTTGGCCAGAAGCGGCGAAAGGAAAACGAGCACCAGGCCTGCGATGAGGCCGCCGAGCGCCGAGGAGCTCATCGCCAGCCCAACGGCATCCTGTGCCCGCCCCTTCTGCGCCATGGGAAAGCCGTCGAAGAGCGTGGCGGCCGCAAGCGGCGTGCCGGGTATCCTGAGCAGAACGGCTGAAATGGAGCCGCCCGCCGACCCGCCGATATAAATGGCGATGAGCATGCCCATGGCCGGAATGGGCGGCAGGTGAAACGCTAAGGGTAGAAGCAGCACGATGCCCATCAGCGGCCCAAGACCGGGTAGGACGCCGATGACGAGGCCGCCGACGATGCCCAAGGTGGTCAGTAGAACCGCCTGGAAATTAAAGAAGAGAGGCAACCCCTCCTGGAGCAGGTACAACATCGGCGAACCGTCAACTGAAGATGGAGATGTTCAGCATCCCGACGGGCAGCACGACGTTGAGAAGCCCCTCGAAGGTGTAGGAGGTGACCAGCCAGAGAACGGCGCTTCCCAGGATCGACTGCAAGATCCTCACACCGAGAGCACGCATCATGATGACCAGCAGGATCGGCGTCGCCAGATGGAATCCTACATATGGCATGAGGATGAGATAAGCGACGAAGAGAACGGAAAGGCTCAGCGCAAGCCGTGTCCCGGGTGCAGCCTCGAGCGCCGTGCGATGCTGCACACGTCCGAGCAGCAGGCGTAAGCCGTGCAGAAGCACGGCAGCACTCATCAGGACAGCGATCACACGGGGATAGAAGGCGGCGTTATCGAGCGGACCTCCGGTGGCAGCGCCCTGCTCGGCGAGAGATGTGGCTGACTGCCAAAAGATCACCACCGGAATCGAGGCGAAGAGGAGCCATGCGATCCAGTCGAATGCGTGTTCGCGAAAGCGTGACATCGCGGTCTCCGTTCAACGGTGGCTGCTCTTGTGAGCAGCCATCGTGCCGCCCCCCTACTTGACCGACTGGAGTTGCTCTTTCTCCCAGGCGATCGCATCGATGCCGGACTTCAGATCGTCCGCGACCGGGCCGACAATCTCCGCGTATCTCTCGGGTCCGTAGCCAAGCGGCACATAGCCCATATCGAGCAGCTTCTGCTGGACATCCTCGCGCGCCAGCGCCTTGCCCATCGCCTCTTGCAGTTTAGCGACGACATCCTCAGGCGTTTCCTTGCGCACGAGCCACCAGCTCCAGCCCATCGGCGCGAGCCCCTTCATGCCGAGGTCGATACCGAACCCCTGGACGAGCGGTGCGCCGTCATAGGTCTTGGATGCATCTTCAAGGTCCGAAAGAACAGCCAGCACCCTCACTTCGTCCTTGTTCGTCGTATAGACGCCCGGATTGATGACGATGAAGTCGAGCACTCCTCCCCGCAAATCCTTCACTGCATTGTCGATTTCGGGATACGGAACGACCTGCGCCACCACGTCCGAAGTCTGCATCACCTTCGCGGCGACCATATGGGGCAAGGCATCCGTAACTCCCGGTGAATAACGCAGCTTGCCAGGGTTTTCCTTGGCGTGGGCGATCAATGCGGGAAAATCGGGGAAACGGTCGTCGTCCTTGCGCACGACGATCGCAAAGCTGTTGGACGTTGCCGACCAGAGCGGCGTGAAGTCCTCATACGTCCACTCGGCTTTGCCCAGCATTGGCTGCAACACGAGCGGCGCCACGTAACCGTCGAAGATCGTGTAGCCATCTGCCGGTTTCGACAGGGCCGTCTGAAATGCCTTTGTGCCCGCTGCACCCGGCGTGGATACCACGGAGATATTCACGCCGAGTTCGGCGCCCATCGCATCGGCGATGACCTGACTGGCAGCCATGGTGGCGCCTGGCCCCCACGGATAGATGTTCTCGATGTTGCGATCGGGAAATTCAGCCCGCGCGGTGCCGGCGAACAGCAGCATCGCCGTCGCGAGGCTCAGCAGTTTCCTCATGGGTACCTCCCCTGGTTTCATCGGATTCGAGTTCGTACCACCGGTAGACTTCCGGTGGGGTGTCATGGGCGCGAAGCTCCCGTATCAGTTCACGATAAAGTCGCGCACCTGCTACTCCATCCTCGACCGGTTTCTCCTGGCGAGGATCGGTGCGAAGGTCGTAGAGCCTTGTCCCCAGATCATCGAAGCCGATGCCGTCATTGTTCGGCACACGCTTCGCCTCTTTGAGTGCGTCGATGCCGAGCACGGGAACGCCTTTGGTGAAGTCGAAGGGCGGGACAAGCCGTGCCGTCCGCAGCTCATCGACCGTGAACGGGGCGGTCATGTGCGCAGGAGCCAGCGTGTATTCAACCAGTCCCTCGCGGAATATGTCCGGCGGGTAGTGGTAGAGCACCCAGTCGCCATCGGTGACGCCGATCGGGCCTGAAAAAACGCCGAAGACGGCCGTTTCCCTGAGCGGCCTGTCCTCGGCGAGCGCTGGGAGGATGCTTCGCCCGGTGACCTCCGCAGGCACTGGCAAACCATAAAGCTCAAGAAACGTCGGCATCAGGTCCATCGTCTGGGTGAGCTGTCGCCGGCGCGTGCCGGCCTGTGCCGTGTGATCCGGATGATGGACGATCAGCGGGATATGCGAGACCTCCTCATAATAGGGCATTCGGCATTTGCCCCACCATCCGTGCTCGGAGAGCAGGAAGCCGTGATCCGTGGAAAGAACGATGCAGGTGTCCTTCCACATGTCGTGCTCGTCGAGATAGTCGATGAGCTTGCCGAAATACTCGTCGCACATGGCGACGAGTGCGGCGTAGTTGGCGCGGATTTCGGCGATTTCCTCGGGGCCGTCCACGACACGCTCATAGTGCGGCCAGTCGAGGATACGCCCTTCATAGCCCGTATCGTAAGCCGCCTTGAAACGTTCGGGCGCGTGAAAGGGCTCATGCGGATCGAAGCACTCCAACATCAAGAACCAGTCGTCCGCATGCCGATTGCGATCAAGGAAATCGAAGGCGGATGCAAAGCAGCGTGGACCAGGGAAGTCTCTCTCTTCGATGATCTGCTCACGGTTGATGGCATGCTGGAGGCGCTTGTCGCGCTTGGAAGGATCGTAGTGGCGTTCATCGAACTTCACCCTGATCCGCTCGACCGGCGGCTCAACCATCGCGATCCAGGGATCGTATTCCTGGCCACGAATGAAGTCGTAGCTGGAAAAACGCGTGTGGAAGCCATGCCCGCCATCCTCGAAATAGTGAAGGTGGTCGGAGATCAGATGCGTGTAGACGCCGTGATCCTTCAGGATCTGCGCAAAAGAGTTGTCGAAGGGTTCGAGCGGTCCCCAGGACCGATGGGTGAAATTGAGCCGACCTGCATGCATGTCGCGCCGCGCCGGCATGCATGGTAACGAGCCGACATAATGCTTGTCGAATGTGACAGCACGCGCGGCAAAACGGTCGAAATTAGGCGTCTTTACCGCTTCGCTGCCGTAGGCACCCATCGCGCTGCGGTTGAGCGAGTCGAACAGGACAAAGATCGTTCGCATGGTTCCTCCCTGCAAAACGACAATGGCGCAGGAAGCCGATAAACGATAATGAATGTTTCTACTCATTCGATTTCCAGGAGTTATCGGCTTTGCGGCTTCTGATCTCACGCCATCTCGAGAACTTTCTTGCCCTTTACGATGCGCGGAACATGCATGTGGCCGCGGAACGGAAAGGGGTAAGTCAACCCGCGCTGACGAAAAGCTTGAAGCTTTTGGAGAGCGAGCTCGGCATGGAGCTGTTTCTGCGCACGAGCCGTGGGCTTGAGCCCACGGACGCCGGGAACATCCTTTACCTGCACGCCCGCGCCATCGACCAAGAGGCGCGCTTTGCGGGGCTGGACGTCCAGGAACTGCACCAGAATCTTGGAGGTCATATCAGGATCGGTGTCGGGCAGGTCCTGGCGGTCAGCACGTTCCCGCAGGTTCTCGTTGCCTTCCACATGCAGTTTCCCAAAGTTCAGGCGACCGTCGAAACCGGTATCTCGACCCAATTGGTGGACGCTCTGGTGAACGAGAGACTGGATGTCGTCGTCGCCGCCTTGCCGGAAGTGCCATTGCCGGAGCGTTTCGCCGCGACTCCCTTGTTCAAGAGCGACATGGTGGTGATCTGCCGCCAGGGGCACCCTCTGCGCTCACGGAAGACGACGTCGCTCCGCGAGTTGTCGCGATACGGAAGGGTCGGGTTCGTCGAAGATCGGGAATTTGAAAAGAAGTCCCGACATATGCTCGGTTCGCGGGCCGAAAGGCTGCAGCCCGTTCTTCAGACAAGCTCGTTGAGCATTATGTTCGGAATCTTGGTCGCGACGGATTATTACGCCATTGTCAGCGAGATGATATTGCCGCGCGCGAGACGCGAGAGCCTCGATCAGCTCCCTGTCGAGGAGGGCTTGTGGCAGTTGGACATCGATATCATGTGCAAGTCATCCTTGATGGCGTCGCAGCCGATCAGAACCATCAGGGAAGCCCTGCTCACAAGCGCTCGCGATCACAATGCGTGACGTCCCGCACGATGGAGTCCAGATCACTCATAGATATCTGCCTGTTGCTGTACGTCGTAGGCCACGCGGAAACCCGCATTGCTGACAGCGCTGTCGGGCGAGAGCGCCATGCGTGCGGCGATGCGATAGCGGTAGCAATAGCTGGCGTGGCATAGGAACGAGCCACCTTTCAGAACCTTTTCCGAATGCATGAGCGCATGCGCATTGCATTGCCGGGCTTGCTTGGACATCGAACGCACCCGGAAAGCATCTTTCGTCCACTCCCAGGCGTTGCCGCACAAATTGTAGAATCCCAGACTATTGGGCTCGAAACTCCTCGTCGGCGCGGTGCGCTCATAGCCATCACAGACCGTATTCTCTTCAGGAAATCGGCCCTGCCAGATATTATAAAAAATGGTCGTGTCATCCGGCTCCTTGTCTCCCCAGGGGAAGCGCCGGCGCAGGCTCCCACCTCGCGCCGCATGTTCCCATTCAGCTTCGCTCGGCAAGCGCCCGCCAACCCAGGTGGCAAAAGCAATGGCGTCGTTCCATGAGACTTGTGTCACTGGATGATCCTGGCGTTCGTCGACGCAACTTCCCGGTCCTTCAGGTTGTCGCCAGCAAGCACCGTCCACCCGATGCCACCATGGCAGTTCTGCTCCGGCAGCCCGGGCCGCCTTGAGATGATCGGCGTCGCCAAAAAACACAGCCGACCAACCGAAACGCTCTGCCTCTGTGACATAGCCGGTCGCCTCGATGAATTCAGCAAACCGTCTCACGGTTACTGCTTCTGCCTCCAGTGCGAAATCGGTAAGTACTACGGCACGCTCGGGCCCTTCCCCATCCTCAGGTATTTTCGGCGCGTTCGTCCCAACAAAACTCCTGCCACCGCGAACGCGGATTATATTTGCGGACCTTCCGAAGGGAAACGAGGAAGTACTATCCCTCTGCTCTGCTGACATGGCATTTACACGCCGCTGCGGCAGGTTACAGCAGCTGCGCTTCTCATCTGCGGCAAGTGCTCTGACGGTTTCCTTCCCCTGATTGACCGGAATATTCATCCGCAACTCCATTGGGACGATCGATTGATAGAATGCCCCGACGGCTGACGGGAAGCCAAGCCTAGCTTGGCCTGAAGTGGCTACGCAAAGCGCCGATCATTGCTTGTCCCATAGCATGACGCGTTTCAATGGTGGCACTGCCGATGTGGGGCAGGGTAATGACGCGAGGGTGCTCCGCAAGAAGATCAGGCACGTGCGGTTCATTGGCAAATACATCCAGACCTGCTCCACCAATTAAGAAGTCTCCAAGAGCGGAGACCAGCGCTTGTTCCTCGACCACCGAACCCCGCGCAATATTGATCAGAATGCCGCTTCCTCCGAGCGCCCGTAGGACGCCGACGCCCACCAGGTTTTCGGTCTCTTTTGTCGCCGGACAGCTTACAGCCAGGACATGGCACCACTCTGCCATTCTTTCGAGATCATCAAAATATCGGTACGAGACCTGGGGCTTCCTGCGCCTGCCGTGATACCCGATTTCGCCGCCAAGAAGCTCCAGTCTTGCGGCTAAAGCTGCCCCGATGTGACCGAGACCGAGAATGCCGGTCTTCAGTCCGCGCATGGAGCGTGTCAGCGGAAAGCTGGTGTTCTGCCGAGCACCTTCTCGAACGAACCTATCTGCTTCGCACAGTCGCCGCACCAACCCCATTGTCAGCCAGAGTGCGAGGTCCGCAACGTCGTCCGCCAGCACGTGCGAGGTGTTGGTGATCTTGATCGATCGCTCGGCGGCGGCTTCGGTATCGACGGCTGAATAGCCCCGAGTTTTCTAGATGCCCTCGGTTCTCATTTCCTGCTGCCGTTCGAACTCGACGGGCGACAGCATCCCGTTCCTGACATGCTTGCGCTTCGGGTTGTAGAACATCTCGATGTAGTCGAACACATCCTGCCTGGCTTCGACACGGGTCTTGTAGGTCCGGCGCCGTATCCGCTCCCGCTTGAGCAGGTTGAAGAAGCTTTCGGCGACGGCGTTGTCGTGGCAGTTTCCACGCCGGCTCATGGAGTGTTCCAGATTGTGAGCCCTGAGGAATGACGCCCAGTCCATGCTGGTGAACTGGGAACCCTGGTCCGAATGGATCAGCACACGGCTCTTCGGCTTCCGTCTCCATACCGCCATCAGCAATGCCTGCAGGACCACGTCCGTCGTCTGACGGCTCTGCATCGACCAACCGACGACGCGCCGGGAATAGAGATCGATGATGACACCCAGATAGGCGAAGCCTTCCAGTGTTCTGATGTAGGTGATGTCGGTGACCCAGATCCGGTCCGGCGCATCCACATCGAACTGTCGGTCCAACGTGTTATCGACGACCAGTGACGGCTTGCCGCCATGGCTGCCCGGCCGACGCTTGTAGCCGATCTGGGCCTTGATGCCTGCCAAACTGGCGAGACGCGCAACGCGGTTCGGACAGCACGTCTCGCCCTGATCCAGAAGATCATCATGAAGCTTGCGATAGCCGTAGACCCTGCCACTGTCCTTCCAGGCCTTGCGGATGAGCTCGGTCTGGCGGACGTCTTCCTTCGCCCGCCTGCTCAGCGGGTTCTTCAGCCAGGCATAGAAGCCACTGGGATGGAGGCGCAGGCAAGGCCACCGCCGAAGAAGAGATGCGCCGCCGGGACAAGGCGGAGGAGCAGCGCAAGGCAGAGGGCCGCAAGAAGAACGGCAAGACGCCGGCGCCACCGAAGACGGAGCCTGAGGGCAAGGCGCAGCGCAACTTCACCGATCCGGAAAGCCGCATCTTGAAGACCAAGGACGGTTACATTCAGGGCTACAATGCGCAGGCCGCTGTCGATGCACAGGCCCAGATCATCGTGGCCCTGAGCCTGACGCACAGCATGAGCGACCAGGACCAACTCGTGCCGCTCATCGACGGGATCAAGGACAATCTCGGCCGCAAGCCAAAGGAAGCCTCAGCCGATGCCGGTTACTGCAGCGAGGCAAATCTTGCCGCCTTGGCCGAGCGCGAGGTCGGCGCTTACCTCGCTACCGGGCGCGCCAAGCACCCTGCCCAAGGCAGACCCAAAATTACCGGACCGCTCGTCCAGGCGATGCGGGACAAGCTGAAGCGAGCGGGACGACGAACCCGATACAGGCTCAGAAAGCAAGTCGTCGAGCCGGTGTTCGGACAGATCAAACAGGCAAGAGGGTTCAGGCAATTCCTGCTGCGCGGCATCGAGAAAGTGAAAGCCGAATGGGCGCTGATCTGCACCGCCCACAACCTCACCAAGCTCGCCCGAGCGGCATGAACCGGCTATCGTTCAGCCAACACCCCTATGCCGGAGCTATCTGGACAGGCTCCTAGTCTTACTGTGTCATAAGTTTCGTTAACGATTGATTGCGACAATGGCGATTCGCGCTTCAAGTGGAGGGAGCTATGGATCGCCAGGAGGGAATCGAAACGAGTGAATCGCGTTTTGCAGCCTATGTCGAGACGCTCGCCTCGGCATTGGGTCATGCTGACCGGGTGGCGCCGCTGAAGACCTATTGCACGGGGCTGCTTTTGCCCGGTGAGCGCAAGAGCGTCGAGCCGATGGCGGCCCGAATTGAGCCGGGACGTGTGCAGGCGGCGCACCAGTCGCTGCATCATTTCGTGGCGAAAGCGGACTGGTCGGACGATGCCGTGCTCGCCGTGGTGCGGGCTGAAGTGCTGCCGGCGCTGGAGCGTCAGGCGCCGATCCGCGCCTGGATCGTTGACGACACCGGCTTTGCCAAGAAAGGGAAGCATTCGGTGGGGGTGGCGCGGCAGTATTGCGGCCAGCTCGGCAAGCAGGACAACTGCCAGATCGCCGTCAGTCTGTCGGTTGCCACCGACCAGGCGAGCCTGCCGGTCGCCTATCAACTGTATCTGCCGGAAAGCTGGGCCAACGATCCCGATCGGCGGAAAAAGGCGGGCGTGCCGGAGGACGTTGTCTTCCGCACCAAGCCCGAAATTGCGCTCACCCAAATCCGGGCGGCGCTGGATAACGACATATCGCCGGGCGTCGTGCTGGCCGATGCCGGTTACGGCAACGACACCGCTTTCCGCACCGGCTTGACGGAGATGGGCTTGACCTATGTCGCCGGAGTCCAGTCCTCGATCCGCTTGTGGTCGCCGGGCACTGGGCCGCTGCCGCCCAAGCCGTGGAGCGGCCACGGCCGCCCACCTTCACGCGTCCGGCGCCAGGCCGGGCACACGCCCGTTTCGGCCAAGGAGCTGGCGCAAGCCCTGCCCGAGGATGCCTGGCGTCAGATCACCTGGCGCGAGGGCTCCAAGGCGCCGCTTACCTCACGCTTTGCCACCGTCCTGGTCCGCCCAGCCCATCGCGACTACTGGCGCTCTGAGCCGCGCGCCAAGGAATGGCTTCTGATCGAGTGGCCGGACGGCGAGGTCGAGCCGGCCAAGTACTGGCTGTCGACCTTGCCGGAAGATACCAGGCTCGCCACTCTCGTCGATCAGGCCAAGCTGCGATGGCGGATTGAACGGGATTATCAGGAACTCAAGCAGGAGATCGGTCTTGGCCATTATGAGGGCCGAGGTTGGCGCGGCTTCCATCACCACGCCACGCTCGCCATCGCCGCTTACGGATTCCTGGTCTCCGAACGGAGTCTGATTCCCCCCTCAGCCCCACGCTCAGCGCCGCTCCTCAAGGCACCTGCGCTACCCGAAGATTATCGACCCCGCGGTGCCGCCGCTGCGCCCCGAACGCCACGTCACCAACTCCATCGCCACCATCAGGATTAGGCTCGCCCACGCCTTGGCGCGGCGGCTGCCACGATGTCCATGCTGCCAAAACAGTTTTATGACACAGTAAGACTAGATGGCATCTGCCAGTGATGAAGCTGGCATTAACAGATAGTAGGAAGCATGTCAGCGCCGAGACTTCCTCTGGTCTTCCCTGACGGCCGATTGGACCTTGCGGGTTTAGTGGCGGCCGACATCCTCGCCTTTGTCGTGATGCATTGTCCTCAGTTGAGCCGCGGCACGGCAAGCCTGACCGTGACGGGGCTGCGATCGCTGCTCGAATTCCTCCACGTCGAGGGCCACATCGCGCAATCTCTTGCCGCGGTGCAGGCCTACAGCGCAAGCTCACTTCGTCGACCAAACCGACCGCTGCTTGTCCCGGCTCACCCGTATTGGGCGACAGCGATCACGTACCAGCCCCGACCGCGACCAATTGATCTGGTTTGAATCCGGCGTGTTGCGGGGTCCAAACGTCGCCGTCACGGTTAAACCAATTGCACAAGATCAAGCCCGAGGCTGCAGAATCGTTAACGGTCATTTTTGGACCTCCCGACTTCAGCTGGACAACATCTCCAGCCTTGAATGTTTCCGCCATAATCTCCCTCCAAATGTTTGAACAACCAATGGTAATCAAAAGTGGCGCGCAGGGGCAATAGATGCGGAGCCAGGCCAGGGCTTCGAACGCGGGTTAACGCTCTTTGCGGATTGCGGATTGGCTGATTCCATGGGCGCTTCATTGATTCGGAGCGCCCGCCATGACCGTTGCAGCCTTTGAAGGTTTCGAGAAGCCGCGCCTGAAGTTGCTTCTTGAGCATTTTTCCAGGACCCGCGTGAGCCATGGCGGGTCGCTCATCCCTTACCGGAAGTGCTGTTTCTGGTGGTCTGCGGCACGATCTGCGACTGCGATGACTATGATCGAAACCCTCACGTCGCTTCTGGAACGCACCTTAGGTCCAGGGATTAAGATTCGGAGGGTTTTGCAGCCGGAGCTCGGCCGGATTTTCATAGACGCCAACCAGCTCGAAATGGCGGTGCTCAACCTCGCCATGAATGCGCGAGACGCGATGGCGGGAAATGGCATTCTCACGATAGTGACGAGTAACGATCCTGGTGATCTCGACGACGACGTGCCAGAAACCTCCTTCGTTCGGGTGACTGTCACGGATAACGGGTGCGGGATGAGCAAGGAGGTACTGGCCCACGTCTTCGACCCATTCTTTACGACAAAGGGCGACGGTCAGGGAACCGGGCTTGGTCTCAGCCAGGTCTACGGCTTCATCACGCAGTCAGGAGGGCATGTCGACATTGTCAGCGAAGTCGACAAAGGGACGAGCGTGCATCTCTTCTTGCCACGCGAAGCCTCGCGGCGCCGGTCGTCTGATTAAAATCCGATGGGGAAATGCGGCAGCAGTTTTACCGCCCGCTCCGCCTCACACCCGAATCTCGCGCTGCTGCTGCTCAGGGCCCAGCCAATAGCGGATACGTTCAACAACAAAGCCCTCGTCATAAGGCTTGGGAAGTGGCCCCTCGTCGCAAAGCGCTGCAGCGTTCTCCATGCCGTCGTAGAATCCGGAGGTAAGTATGATTTTGACGGCAGGAAAGTGCTCGCGTATCCACGCCGCAAGGCTAAAGCCGTTCATATCGCCGGGCATTTGAATATCGGAAAAGACGAGCCTGACCGAAGGATCGGAATTGAGAGCGGCGATAGCCGCGGCTGCAGAGCTCGCTTCGAGCACCTTAAAGCCGCAACTGCGCACATGATCCGCTATGGCCATGCGGACAAGGGCTTCGTCCTCAGCGATTAGAATTGTATTCGATTTGTCCTCGCCAGCGGACATTGCAACCCCACAACGTTGCTCTCGCCGTCGCAAACAATCTTGGATTGAATGATTCCATACGAGAGAGCTGAGTGCTTCCGGAAGTCTTCAGGAGATTCCCCCTTCATTATGATACATGAACACGTTGCATGTCAGATTGTTCCACGAAATGGTGATCGGCCGATCCGCTTGGGGAAACGGGATAGCCGAAACCAGTGCTGGCGATCGCCGCAATGATGGATCTCCTCAGACCAGGTAGGGCATCATCGCGCTTGCCAGGCTCAGAACCAGGAAAAATCCCGCCATATCGGTGATCGTGGTGAGCAACGGGCTACTCGCCACCGCAGGATCTTGTCCAATGCGCTTCAACAGCAGCGGCACCACTCCGCCGATCGAGACGGAAATGAGCGTATTCAGCGCCAGCGCCACCCCTATGACGATCCCCAAATAAACGTTTCCCTTCCAAACCCACGCGACGATCCCAATCAGCAAGCCGAGTGCTGCGCCGTTGATAAGGCCGACGGACGCCTCCTTGAACCAGACCCGGACCATGTCGATTGACCGAACAAGACCGAGCGACAGTTCTCTCATTGTAACGGCGACGGCCTGGTTTCCGGAGCACCCGCTCATATCGGAAACCATGGGCAGGAAAATTGCTATGGCGATAACGGCGGCCAATGTTTCCTCATATGCCGAAATGACGCTTGCCGCCATGACGTTCAAGACGATATTTGCCGAGAGCCAGGCAAGTCGACGTCGGGCGCGCACCGTCAGCGGCATCGACCTGAGCTCATCTCCGACGATGCCGTAGCGCCGCAACCCTTCAGATTCCGCACGCTCCAATGCAGCGACATCCACAGCGGTTCGTGCAACAACCCCGACGAGCCGACCATCGGTCTCGATGACTGGTAAGGCCGAGAAAGGGATATTTATCGAATAGATCCTGAAGCACATCAATAGAAGCCGATGCCGAAACCGCAATCGGAGTGGTCATAATCTCCGTCAGCCTGGCGCTGCGTCGCGAAGTCACAGGCTTCGCAGCGAAACGACTCCGACGGGCCGTCCTTCATGATCCACGACGTAAGGATGCTGTCCGCGGTACCGCTCAAAATCCTCGTCCTCGCTCACGAACCGGCGCAGTACCGCCCCGACCGTGTCAGACTGAAGAAACGTGAAGGCCTCTGAGACCATGAGACCGCCAGCGGTGTCGTCGTCGTATCTAGCAAGTTGACGGACGTCCGCGGCCTCCTCCACATCCATTTCAGCGAGGATGGCGTTCGTATCTTCCAGGTCCAGTTCCCCAATAACGTCCGCCTGGATATCCGAATCCAGCTCTTCGAGTATCTCGGCGGCTTTGCTGGCGTCGAGCCGTTCTGTGAGCTCGACCGCCATTTCGTTTGGGGCCTCCTCAATCAACCTGGCGGCTTCGCTCGATGGAAGGAGGGTGAGGACGGAATTGCGCTCTCTGGGCGAAAGACGCAGCAGTTCGCGTAAGGCATCGCTGGCGGGTAGCGGCTTGAAAAGCCTGGAAAGGCCTTCGCCGTCGCCGCTGGCCAGGAGCACTTCGATGACCTCATCGAGATTTCGCACGCCACTATCTTCTCCGGCCATTGGTCATTCCTTTGCGGAGGGCAACAAACCTATGACATAGCGCGTAGTCTGCCCGCGTTAATCGCGGCTGCAGCAAAGTCGGACCTGGTCGCGTGCCGGGTTAAAGTCTAACTTTGCGGAACGAAACGAGGCTGTTGACGTTCTCTAGTTGGGAGGAATGTAGAATGAATGCCAGCGCTCTTTCTCAAGAAAATGTGCGAGCATCCAGTGTGCTCGGTACAACTATCTATGATCACGGAGGCGAACTGATCGGGCGACTCGATGACGTCGTAATTGGCAGGTTCGACGGTAGGCTCGAATGCGCCATTCTGTCGTTCGGCAGATACGCCGGCTTCAGAAGCGATTATATGCCGCTCCCTTGGGGCGATCTGGATTACAACCCATACTTACAAGGTTTTGTAATCACTCGCACGCGACAGCAGTTGAAATATGCGCCGCGATTCAAGGCTGGTGACGAACCGAACTGGGACGATTGGCGGTGGCTCGAACAGGTGCGTCATTACCACCGCAATTCGGAATCTAGAATTCGCTGTCGTCCCCCCCCCTCTCTCGCTTAGGACCAGAATTAATAGTCTTTTCTGCCCGCTAGTGGGCGCGCTGATGCTCCTGTCGACGAGGCGGGGAAGCACCGGGACCCCGCCCTGCCGAATGATGAGGTCGTGATAGCCGCCGCGGAAATGCGTTCCACGCATTTTGATGACCCGGACGCGCCGCCGCTCCCATCCTTTGGCGGTCTCGTACCGACCACGAAGAGAAGCATGATCCTCGCGGGCGTGCCGCTCAAACCTCGTCGTCGGGCACGAGCAGATCGACGTGGCTGACGCCGAGGGCTTAGGCGAGTTCATACAGCGTGATGTCAGCTTCAAGGTTTGGTCTGCTGTCGAGCGGGTCGTTGAAGTCACTGGGATCTGCATAGTAGAGTTGGTCGGCCACCAACATGTCAAGGATTCGACTGCTGAAGGCACGATACTTGTAAAGCCGCTTTGGCAAGCTCGGTTCTTCCAACTGAGTCCCCCCAACCTATCGTTGTTGTTGCACCGCGCATTCTGGACGATCAGTGCTCGATACGCCAGTAAACCGCACGAACCCGAGGCTGGTTAGCGGAAATCCCGCGTCTTCACCCTGATCTCATCGATATGGCCATAGGGATCGACCAGGTTCCTCGTTTTGGGAAGTCCGCGAGGATCGGGCATGGGTGAGCCGTGATGGACTTCGTCGCCGCGCCCGTGCGGCACCGGAAATCCCGCCTCCCGCGCACCGACGCTCGCAAGTTCGGCAGAGAGATCGGTGATCTCCTGCGCCACGACGTGCACCACGTCGCCTTCGCGCTGGATGCGGCCCTTGACGCCGAACATGCCGGACCCGAGCACGACGCGCCGGTATTTTTCAAAGACCTTGGTCCAGACCACGAGATTGGCGACCGCGGTTTCGTCCTCGAGCGTGATGAACATGACGCCCTTGGCCGAACCGGGGCGTTGGCGCACGAGCACCAGACCTGCGACGTGAACCCAGCGGCGATCACGAGAGGCGACGGCTTCGGCGCAGGTCATGATGCGCCGGCGGGACAGATCGGCGCGGAGGAAGGACACCGGGTGCTGCCGAAGGGTCAGCCCGGTGTGACTGTAGTCCTCCACCACTTCCCTTCCGGCCGCCATGGGGCGCAGCGATACCGCGGGCTCGATCTGCTCGGGCACGATACCGGCTTCGCGCGTCGCGGCGGCAGCAAAGAGCGGCAGCGGTTCGTCGCGCAGGGCCTTGATGGCCCAGAGCGCCTCACGCCGTGCAAGGCCGAGCGCGGACCGGAAGGCGTCGGCCTCGGCCAACTCGACCAGGGCCGCGGCGGGAATGCCGGCGCGGCGCCAGAGGTCGTCGACAGATGCAAACGGCAGGTCTTCCCGGCAGGAGACGAGGCGCGCGGCCTCCACATTCCCCAATCCCTTGACCATGCGCAGACCGAGCCGGACGCCAAATCGGCTTTCGTCGTCGGTGGGTTCCAGCGTGCAGTCCCAGCGTGAGCTGTTGACGCAGACCGGGCGAACCTCGACGCCATGCTCGCGCGCGTCGCGAACGATCTGGGCCGGTGCATAAAACCCCATCGGCTGAGCATTGAGCAGCGCGCAGCAGAAGACGTCCGGATGCCAGCATTTCATCCAGGCCGAGGCATAGGCGATAAGGGCGAAGCTCGCGGCATGACTCTCGGGAAAGCCATAGGACCCGAAGCCTTCGAGCTGCTTGACGGTGCGTTCGGCGAAATCGCGGTCATAGCCGTTTGCGACCATCCCCTCGATCAGCTTCTCCCCGAATTTCGAGACGCCGCCGGTGTGCTTGAAGGTCGCCATGGCACGGCGCAGCTGGTCGGCCTCGCTGGCGGTGAAGCCGGCGCATTCGATGGCGACGCGCATGGCCTGCTCCTGAAACAGCGGCACGCCGAGCGTCTTGCCGAGCACCGCCTCAAGCTCGGGCTTGGGGAAGGTCACGTCCTCCTTGCCCTCGCGGCGGCGCAGATAGGGATGGACCATGTCGCCCTGGATCGGGCCTGGCCGGACGATCGCCACCTCGATGACGAGGTCGTAAAAGGTCCGCGGCTTGATGCGCGGCAGCATGGCCATTTGGGCGCGGGACTCGATCTGGAAGGTTCCGAGAGTGTCGGCCTTGCGGATCATGGCATAGGTGCGCGGATCCTCAGCCGGGATTGTGACAAGATCGAGCTTGGTGTCCTTGTGCTCGGCCAGCAGATCGAAGGCGCGGCGCATGCAGGACAGCATGCCGAGTGCCAGGACGTCCACCTTCATGAACTTCAGGACGTCAATGTCGTCCTTGTCCCACTCGATGACTTGGCGGTCTTCCATGGCGGCCGGCTCGATGGGCACGAGTTCGTCGAGCCGATCGCGGGTCAGGACGAAGCCGCCCGGGTGCTGCGAGAGATGGCGCGGGGTGCCGACAAGCTGGTGTGCAAGCTCAAGCGCAAGCCGGAGCCTGCGATCGCCCATATTGAGGTTGAGGCCCTCGGCGTGCTTTTGTTCGACGCCTTCGGACCAGCCCCAGACCTGCGAGGACAGGGTCTTGGTCAGGTCCTCGGGCAGGCCGAGCGCCTTGCCGACATCGCGCAGCGCGCCCTTGGCGCGATAGCGGATAACGGTGGAGCAGAGCGCGGCCCGTTCGCGGCCATAGGTTTCATAGACCCACTGGATGACCTCCTCGCGCCGCTCATGTTCGAAGTCGACATCGATGTCGGGCGGCTCACGGCGTTCCTCCGAGACGAAGCGTTCGAAGAGAAGATCGTTGCGATCGGGATCGACCGAGGTGACGCCGAGCACGAAGCAGACGGCCGAGTTCGCCGCCGATCCCCTGCCCTGGCACAAAATTCCCTTCGAGCGGGCGAAGCGCACGATCGCTGTCACCGTCAGGAAGTACGGTGCGTAGTCCAGCTTCTCGATCAGCCGGAGCTCATGGTTCAGATTGGCGCGCACCTTGTCGGGCAGACCCTCCGGATAGCGCTCGGCCACGCCCTCCCAGGTGAGTTTTTCCAGCGCCTGCTGGGGCGTCAGCTCCGGATAGAGCTTTTCTTCCGGATATTGATAGGCGAGTTCCTCGAGCGAAAACCTGCACCGGTCCATGATCTCCATGGTCCGGGCGAGGGCTTCGGGATAGCGGTCGAACAGCCGATGCATTTCTTCGGGAGGCTTCAGGTAGCGGTCGGCAAACCGCTCGCGGCGATGCCCGAGCTCGTCGATGGTGACATTGTGCCGGATGGCGGTCACCACGTCCTGCATGAGCTGCCGGCCGGGTTCGTGGAACAGCACGTCATTGGTAACGACGGTGGGCACGCGCGCCTGCGCCGCCAGATTCGACAGGTCCCAGAGGCGCATCTGGTCATTGGGCCGCCGGCGCAGTGTCAGGGCCAGATAGGCGCGATCGCCGAAGGTTTCCCGCAGGCGACGCAATTGCAGGGCGCAGGTCTCGTCCGCGATATCGGGAACGAGGATAGCGATCAGGCCCTCGCCATAGGCGACGAGATCCGGCCATTCGAGATGGCATTTGCCCTTCCCGGCGCGCTTCTTGCCGAGCGAGAGCAGGCGGCAAAGCCGGGCATAGGCGGGCCGGTCGGTCGGATAGACTAGGACCGACATGCCATCGGCGAGATCGAGCCGGCAGCCGGCGACGAGGCGGACGCCGGTGGTTCTGGCCGCCTCGAATGCCCGGACGATTCCCGCCAGCGAGTTGCGGTCGACAATGCCGAGCGCCTCGATGCCCATCATGGCGGCCTGGGCGAACAGCTCTTCGCAACTGCTCGCCCCGCGCAGGAACGAGAAATGGCTCGTCACCTGCAGCTCGGCGTAGCGCGGCCCGCTCATCCGAAAATCCCGTGCAGGAACCATTTCTGGGACCCGCTCTCTCCACGTTCACCGTCGCCGGAGCGGAACAACCAATAGCGCTCGCCGGCTTCGTCCTCGACGCGGAAATAGTCCCTTACCGTCGTCATCTCGGCGTCGCGTTTCCACCACTCGCCGCGAATGCGCTCGGGCCCGTCGGCACGACGCACGCGCCGGCGCACGCCGCGCCAGGTAAACCAGACGGGCGGATTATCGGGCAGCAGCGCCATCGTCTCGATCGGTTCGGGCCGGGCGAGCAGCCGCGGCGGGCGTGGCCAGTCGCCTTCCCAGGTTGCGCCGCTCTCCGGTGCAAGGGCCGGAACCCGCGTGACCGAGCGCTCCGGCACATCGCTCTGCACCGGCTTGAACCGGTAGAGCCGGTTCTCGCCGACGCGATTGGCAAGCACGTCGACCAGGTCCGACAGGTCCGGCTCGGGCTCTTCGACAAGCGAGGAAATCGATTGTTTGTCCCTGAGCGGTTCGGATTGAACTGCGGCCAACACCATGACCTCGATGCCGAAGCCGGGATCGACGGTTTCGATCCTGTCGCAGAGAAGCCGGGTCAGGCGCCTTGAATCGCGCACCGGCTGGGCCGTGCCGACCCGGATGAACTGCATGGTGTTGTCGACGCGATGGAACAGCAGATCGAGACGGCGAGCGCCGAGCCCACGCTTTTCGAGTTCGGCGCAGAGGGCTTCGGCGAGCCTGGCCGTGTAGCGGGCGATGGTTTCGGCCGCGCCGATCGGCTCGCCGAAGACGCGGCGCACCTCGACCAGCTCGGGCGAGCGAACCGGATCGACCGGTTCGGCGAGGCGTCCCAGCGCCTGGTCGAGCCGGCGGCCGATTTCCGGGCCAAAGCGCAAGGCAAGCGGCGCCCGCGGTTGCGCCAACAGATCTCCGATGGTCTCGAAGCCGAGGGTGCGCAGACCAGCAACCGTGTCGGGGTCGAGCCGCAGTGCCGCCAGTGGCAGCGGCCGGAGCATCGCTTCTGTCTCGCCCGGCGCAATGACCGATGTGTACCGGCGCAGGAAGCGTGCCGCGGCATGGGCCGCACCCCATGTATCGGCAATCGCCGCCCGCGCCTCGACGCCGGAGGCGGCGAAGCGCTCGACAATTGTGGTGAGCATGGCGGCCTCGCCGCCATGGAGATGATCGGCGCCGGTGGTGTCGATCACCAGCCCGTCCGGAGGATCGGGCGCCACCACGGGCGAGATGCGCTGCAACGCCCACAATGCCAGCCTGTCGAGCCCTTCGGCGTCGGCCGCTGGGTCGGCATCGAGAACGACCAGACCCGGCACCAGCGCCTGGGCCTTGGTGACGGGCATGCCTACGCTGACGCCAAGGGCCTGCGCATTGGCATCGAGAGCGGTGATCAGCCGGCGGCGGCCGGTGCGGCCGACAAGGACGAGCGGCGCCTCAGCCGGAAGCGACGCGCCGTCCGAGTTCCTTCTGAGGCGATCTATTGGCCATCTTGGAAGGAAGAGCGATACGACCCTGGGCATCGCAGGCCTCCACTTCGAAATCAGCACTTTCCCCGGCCCGGCATCGGATCAGCTCGACCAGCCAGCGGGCACGCCCGAGGCCGGGAACCGGCAGGGGAGCAGAGGGCAGAACGGAAACCCGCCAGCGCGTGACACTGGCCGTGGGTTGCCCGAAATCCCCCGCCTCGGTCTGGCGCCGCCAGCGCCGGACGGCGAGACCGATCGTGTCCGAGCCTTCGGCCGCAAGCTGCAGGCGGCGGGATGCGGTCATCGAAAGACGAGCCGTCTCGGCGACCACGGCCCCGAGACCGCCATGGCGCAGTCCTTCCTCAAAGCACGCGAGCAACGCCTTTTCATCACCGGCCTCGACATGGATCACTCTGTCGGGCGGCAGCCCTGCCTGGGCGATCGCCGGGGCAAAAAGATCGGGACGTGTCACGATCCAGAGGACCTTGCCTTTGGTACGCGCGGCGATCCCCGCCGCGAACAGCGCGGCGGCCGCGCCGTCCACGGCGCCATTCCCGCCGCCGGCGACCTCATGCAGGCATCCCAACCCTAGCCCTCCTCCCGGAAGCCGGCGGTCGATCGCGGCGACACCGAACGGGAGGACCTCGCGCGCGCGGCCAGCACCGCTGTCCAAGTGCGCAATGCGCTCCTGAAGCTCAGCAATGACAGCGTTTGCCGCGCGATCGGCCACGTAAGTCCAGTTCTCCTGAGGGCTTTGCAACGCTACAAGGCGCTGTTATGTTCATTATTTGTTCCGATTCCGATATTGAGTCAATCAGACTCCGCGATGAGTCTTTCCGGTGCGGATGGGGACGAGACGGTAGCGCCGGCGCAGTGTTGGCCGATTGTCGTTGATTCGCAAGGTGATAGGAGCGGGACGGAATGAATGCGGCGCATCTGGAAAAATTGAACGACGGTCAACGCGCCGCGGTCATTCACGGTATCGGCCTGCCCGATGGCCAGGTAGGAGGACCGCTGCTGATCATAGCGGGTGCGGGCTCGGGCAAGACCAATACGTTGGCCCATCGTGTAGCGCAGCTGATTATTTCCGGCGCCGATCCGCGCCGGATCCTGCTCATGACCTTCTCCCGCCGCGCGGCTGGCGAAATGGGAAAGCGGGTGGAGCGCATCTGCGCCAGGGTGCTCGGCGACAAGGCCGGCATTTTGACCGACGCACTCTCCTGGTCAGGCACATTCCACGGGATCGGCGCGCGCATCCTGCGCGAATACGCCATCGAGCTGGGGCTCGATCCGCAATTCACCATCCACGACCGTGAGGACTCGGCCGATCTGATGAACCTCATCCGGCACGAGCTCGGCTTCTCGAAAATGGAAAGCCGGTTTCCGGCGAAGGGGACGTGCCTGTCGATCTACTCTCGCACCGTAAATGCCCAGGCACCCCTCGAGGATATCCTGCGCGCCAACTACCCCTGGTGCGCCGGTTGGGAAATGCAACTGCGCGAGCTTTTCGCATCCTATGTCGAGGCCAAGCAGATCCAGAACGTACTCGATTACGACGATCTGCTGCTTTACTGGGCCCAGACCATGAGCGACGCGGCGCTGGCCGACGAGATCGGCGGCCGCTGGGATCACGTTCTGGTCGACGAGTATCAGGACACGAACCGCCTGCAGGCGACGATCCTGACCGGCCTCAAGCCCGGCGGTCGCGGCTTGACCGTCGTCGGCGACGACGCCCAGGCAATCTATTCCTTCCGCGCGGCCACGGTCAGGAACATCCTCGATTTCCCGAAGGAGTTCTCGCCGGCCGCCGAAATCGTCACCCTCGAGCGCAATTATCGCTCCACTCAGCCGATCCTCGCCGCGGCCAATGGCGTGATCGGGCTTGCGCGCGAACGGTTCACCAAGAACCTCTGGACCGACCGGGCTTCGAACGAACGCCCGTGTCTCGTGACCGTTCGTGACGAGGCCGACCAGGCGAAATTCGTGGCCGACACTGTGCTGGAGAACCGCGAGACCGGCATACGGCTCAAGGACCAGGCCGTGCTGTTCCGTGCGAGCCACCATAGCGGTCCGCTCGAGGTGGAACTCACCCGCCGCAACATCCCCTTCGTCAAATTCGGCGGGCTCAAATTCCTCGACAGCGCCCATGTGAAGGACATGCTGGCCGCGCTGCGCTTTGCCCAGAATATGCGCGACCGTGTGGCAGGCTTCCGATTGATGCAGCTCTTGCCAGGCGTCGGGCCGGCGACGGCACAGACCGCTCTCGACGCCGTTGCCGAGAGCGTTGAACCGATCAACACTCTTGATAGCCTCCCCTGCCCTCCCCGCGCCCAGGCCGATTGGCCGGGCCTCATCGAGCTGCTCGACGGGCTGCGCGCCGGGTCGTCAGGCTGGCCGGCCGAAATCGGACAGGTTCGCGCCTGGTATGAACCGCATCTGGAACGCATCCATGAGGATTTCGAGATGCGGCGGGCCGATCTGCTCCAGCTCGAGGAGATTGCCGGCGGCTATCCCTCCCGCGAGCGATTCCTCACCGAACTGACCCTCGATCCTCCGGACGCCACGTCCGGACAGGCCGGCGTGCCCCTGCTCGACGAGGACTATCTGATCCTCTCGACCATCCATTCGGCCAAGGGCCAGGAATGGCGCTCGGTCTTCGTGCTCAACACTGTGGACGGCTGCATTCCGTCCGATCTCGGCGTCGGCAGCTCCGACGAGATCGAGGAGGAGCGGCGCCTGCTCTATGTCGCCATGACGCGGGCAAAGGACAGTCTCAACCTCGTGGTGCCGCAGCGCTTTTTCACCCATGGCCAATCCGCGACGGGCGATCGGCATGTCTATGCCCCGCGAACGCGGTTCATTCCCGCTCGTCTATTGGAATTGTTCGAATGCCGTGCCTGGCCCGTCGTTGCCCCCGGACAGGGGCCGAATGCCGGCCCGCGGGAGGTTCGCCTCGATGTCGGCGCGAGAATGCGCGGCATGTGGCGATAGGAGAGGATCGCAGTTCAATCTTTGTCATCTCATGTGTCGCTTGGCACTTAATTATGAGAATCATGCCTCAATGATTTCAGATGCTTACGCTGGCACTTAATTTGCGAATGGGCAGTTAATTCGATAATGCGCATTGGTTTTTGTCACTTAATGTGAGAATGAGGTTCGCGATGTTTCCTCGCGAGCCTGCCATGAACGATCCATTTCCTGACGAGATTGACGAAGCGCTTTGGGATGAAGCTTGCCGGCGGGCGGATGCGATCCGTGAATTCCTGAAGCGCAATCCTGACGGTGCGACCGCGGCAGACGTTTCCGGGCTCGCTGCCGAGATGAATGTCAGCCAGGCGACGGCCTACCGGCTGATCAAGCTGTTCCGCGCCGGCGGGACCGTTCTGTCTCTTGTCGATCGTAAGCGCGGACGGCCTGAGGGTCATCGTACGCTGGACGAGAAGCGGGAGGAGATCGTTAGCAAGACTATCAAAAGGTTCTACCTGAAGCGGACCCGACCGACGATCTCGCAGTTGGTGCGGGACGTGCAGACAAACTGCATCTCGGTTGGACTGAAGCCGCCGCATCGCCGAACGATAGTGACCCGCCTCAAGGACATCGACCTCCAGAAACGAGCCAAGCGCCGCGGCGAACAGAAGATCTTCAAGGCGACAACGGCCGTTCCCGGATCGTTTGAGGCCTCTCGTCCCCTGGCAGTGGTGCAGATCGACCATACCAAGGCCGACATCTTCGTCGTTGACGAAGAGACGCGGCAGCCGATCGGACGACCATGGCTGACGCTAGCGATGGATGTCTGCAGCCGGATGGTGACCGGCTTCTATCTCACGATGGAGGCGCCGTCCCGCCTGTCGACCAGCCTGTGCCTGCTACACTCCGTGTTCGACAAATCGGCATGGCTGCGGGAACGCGAGATAACGGAGCCTTGGCCCGTCGCCGGCCTGCCGGACACGGTGCACGTCGACAATGGCCCTGACTTCCGCAGCCGGGCCTTCAAGCGAGGATGCCAGGACGCCGGCATCGCGATCGAGTGGCGGCCACCGGGTGAGCCGCGTTTCGGCGGTCATATCGAGCGCCTGATCGGCACGCAGATGGGGAGGCTGCATCTCCTGCCCGGAACAACGTTCAGCAACGAACAGGAGTTGGGCGACTACAACTCCAAGCGCCATGCGGCCCTGACTCTGAGGGAGCTCGAGCGCTACATCGCTCTCGACATCGTCGGCGCCTACCATCAATCGATCCACGGCAGTCTGGGTCGACCGCCGATCGCGATATGGCGGGAGCACGAGGGCGAAATCCCGCTTCGGTTGCCACAAGATCGAATGCGCTTCTGGCTGGCGTTCCTGCCGGAGCAGGAGCGCACCTTGCGGCCGACCGGTATTCACCTGTTTGGCCTGCGTTATTGGTCCGCGGCGCTCAGCGCCGACGTCGGGCGTTCTGAACGGCGCTTGCTTGTCAAATACGATCCGCGTGACATGGCGCGCATCTTCGTCCGGCGGCCTTCAGGAAACTTCGTGGAAGCCCGCTATGCCGACGTGACGTTGCCTTCGATCACCCTGCACGAGGCGGTGACCGCCCGACGCAGCTTGCTGGCCAAAGGCCGCCGTGAAGTGGACACGCGCGCCATCGTCCGCACCGCCGTCGCACAGCGAGAATTGGTCGAGGTGGCAACCAATAAGACGGCGGCTGCGCGACGCGGGAAGGCTTCTTCGAAATCGAAGGTGGATGATCGGGGATTGGGCTCGCTCCGCGGCGTCGACTCCAGCAAACCTGTACCCTTTGTTGAGGATACAGATTGAGCTGGAGTGAACATGAGCGATGAAATCTCCCACCTGACCACCGGCGCCGCCGCGCTGCTTGCCGAAACCGACGAGCGGCGCATTCGCGCGATACGATCGCGCCGCTGGGTGCTTTACCCTCGCGCCAAACAGGCGCTCGACCGGCTGAGCGCGCTCCTCGACCATCCGCGAGGCACGCGCATGCCCTCGGTCGCGATCTATGGCGACAGCGGCATGGGGAAGACTATGATCATGAAGCGGTTCCGGGACGAACACCCGCCGAGCTTCAATCCGGCGACGGGCACCCTGAAGACGCCGGTCCTTGCTATGGAAATGACCAGCCGCCCCGGTGAACGGCGCTTCTACGCCGAGCTGCTCACCCTTCTCGGCGCGCCGCAGCGGCCGCGCGCCGACATCGCCCAGATGGAACAGGCTGCGCTGCGTATCATGGAGGCCATCGGCGTGCAGGTGCTGGTCATCGACGAGGTGCACAACATTCTCGCTGGATCCTATCGCGAGCAGCGCATTGTTCTGAACACTCTTCGCTTCCTCAGCAATCGTCTGCAGATCTCGCTGGTCTGCTTCGGCGTCAACGATGCGCGCGAGGCGATCAGCGGCGACGTTCAGCTTGCGCGGCGATTCGACCAACTCACACTGAGCAGATGGGCTGCGAACGAGCAGTTCGAGACGTTGGTGGTGTCGATCCTGCGCAACACACCGCTGCGTCGGCCCTCGGTGCTCACGCCGAAATCCTTACGCCGGATCCTACAGATCACCGAGGGGATCACCGCCAACATCTTCCACATGATCAATAGCCTCGCCATCGAGGCCGTCGAAAGCGGCCGCGAGCACATCACCGACGCAGCGATCGAGAACTGGGAGCCGGAATTCGATGCCGAGGCGGCATTCGCATGACGGAGAACACGCCGCCCCGGCAGTTGCCGGTGTGGTTGCCGCCCTATACCGACGAGTTGTTGTCGTCCTGGATTAGCCGGCACGCTGCCTTTTACGTGGTTCCACCCCTCGTCATGCTTCGGCACTTCCTACCGGAGGTTTCCTCATTGCGATCAGCCGATCTCCATCTGAGCAGTGATCAGGAAATCCGCCTCGCCAGCATGTTCGCCATCGAACCGGCCGTCTTGCGTCGAATGACCTTCATCGATGTGCCGAAGTCGTCGCATCGGCTCCTCGCCGCGAGACCAGCGCAGTTCTGCACGAGCTGCAGCCCTGGTGGCCCGGGACCGTCGCCGGTCCTGCGAAGCCAACTGCTGGGATGGCGCATCACATGTCCGCTGTGCGGTGACCTGCTTCGAGCTGAAAACCGGCGCGAACTCCTCCCCTTCCCGCAATATCGCGTTGCGGCACTGCGCGGCGAAAAGCTGCTCGACGATGAAGCCGAACGTGGCATCCGAACGTGGACATCGCCAGCCGAAATCGCCCGGCTTCTCCTGATGCGGCGAGTGATCTGGCCCCTTCCGCGCGAGCATGAGCTTTGGCGCTACAGGGTGCTCGGTGCAATCGTTCCCGATCTCGACCATGTCGTTGCCGCAGAACAGGTGAACCTGCCGACCCCTGCAAAGCCCATCCTGCCGCTTCACTTGCGGCCGGCTCTGCTTGCAGGCGTTGCCATCGTCGAGCGTGCCGGTCCGGAAATGCTCCGGATGCTGCGTGGTCACATGATGGGTGACAACAAGGTCCGATTCACCGACGCCGCCGAGAACATGATCGCTCGGGCCGGCAAGTTGCGAGCTTCTGGGCAAATGCAGTTAATTTGAGAATCTGGCTGCGAGGATTCTCACGATTAGGTGCCCAATCCGGACAAAACCGCCGCATTCTTGCGTTTAAGTGCCAAGCGACAGCTTGGAGGGTTGTCGCCGTAAGATTGTCTGGAGGAGCCGTGCTCAATCGGCTTGGGCTGGCATGATCGCCGGGAGTTCGGGTGCCTCTGCGTCGTCGTCACGTTGCAGCGGCGGAAAATCCGCCGGCGTGATCGTCTCGCGTTCAAGCAGCAGTTCCGCCCCCGCCTTGAGATCCGCCATCCGTCCCCGCAGCATGTCCTTCGCCATCGCATAGGCCTCGTCGATCATTTCCCGGATAGCAAGATCGACCTCGCGTGCCGTCGCCTCAGAATAGTCGCGCGGACGAATTCCTATCCTGTCCTCCAGATATTGCTGCCTCTGCTCCTCAAGCACGGCCTGGCCGACCTTAGCACTCATGCCGAAGCGTGTGACGATCTGGCGTGCGACGTCAGTTGCCCTGGCCAGATCGTCGGCGGCACCCGTGGAGATTTCGCCAAAAACGATATCTTCGGCGGCTCGGCCCGCCAGGAGAACCGTCATGCGTTGCTTGAGCTCGGCGGTCGTGATCAGGAAGCGGTCGTCCGTCGGCCGCTGCAACGTGTAGCCGAGCGCTCCGATCGAGCGCGGTATGATGGAGACCTTATGCACCGGATCCGTCTTTGGCAGGGCCGAGGCCACCAGCGCGTGGCCCATTTCGTGATAAGCGATCCTCTCACGTTCTTCCGGTTTCAGCAGGCGGCTTCTGCGCTCCGAGCCAGCGACGATCCGCTCGACGGCGTTCGTGAAGTCGTCCATCGTGACCTCATCCGAGTTGCGGCGGGTTGCAAAGATCGCTGCTTCATTGACGAGGTTGGCTAGATCCGCGCCGGTGAAGCCTGGTGTTATCGCGGCAATGTCGCCGATTTTCATATCAGGGGCGGTGACGATTTTTTTCATATGGACGGCGAGTATCTCCTCCCGGCCTCGGCGATCAGGCCGATCCAGCACGACCTGCCGGTCGAAGCGGCCTGCCCTCAGCAGCGCCGGATCAAGGATCTCCGGGCGGTTGGTCGCGGCGAGAAGCACGATACCGATGCGCGGATCGAAGCCGTCCAGTTCCGACAAAAGCTGGTTCAGCGTCTGTTCCTTCTCATCGCCGCCGCCAAGGCCAGAAAAGGGGCTTCGCGCGCGGCCGAGCGCGTCCAGTTCGTCGATGAAGATGATGCAGGGGGCGGCCTGACGCGCCTGTTCGAACAGGTCGCGCACACGTGCCGCCCCCACGCCGACGAACATCTCCACGAATTCCGAACCGGAAATCGAGAAGAAGGGAACGCCGGCTTCTCCGGCCACAGCTCGCGCCATCAGCGTCTTGCCCGTGCCGGGAGGGCCGACGAGCAGGATTCCCTTCGGGATCCGCGCTCCGAGCCGGCCGTACTTTTCGCGGTCTTTGAGAAAGGAGACGATCTCCTGCAACTCGGCCTTGGCCTCATCGACCCCGGCCACATCTGCGAAGGTTACCCCTGTCTGGCGCTCCACATAGACCTTGGCCTTCGATTTACCGATATTGACGAGACCGCCCATGCCCTGCCTTTCGGCAAAGCCGCGAAACAGGAACGACCACAGGAAGAAGAAGAACAAGATCGGCACGACCCATGAGAGGATGGTCGTCAACCAGTTGCTATCCGTGCCGCCGGTGACCTCGACGCTTGCCCTTTCGAACGCCGCCGCCGCATCTGGGTCCACCCTGGCTGATACGAACAGGTTCTTACCCTCTTGCGGCTCCCTGAATCGGCCCTGAATCATTGACTCCGTAATGGTGACGGATGCCACCTTGCCGCTGTCCACCATCCGCATGAGGTCGCTGTAGGAGAGTTGGGCGACATCGCGCGAGGCGAGCCAAAGCTGGAAGAGCCCGAGCAAGATGAAGACGAAGATGATGTAGCCGATGTTGAGCTTGTGCTTGCGGTTCATACTCGGGCCTGAGCGGCTGTATCGATCACTCGTCCCTTTTTCCAAATGGCGGGGCACGCGGCCTTGATATCGGTCAACAGTGCTCGGGAAAGCGCGCAGCGTGCCTGCCGGGGTGATCCTTTCATCCAAAGGCGACGTCCAGGTACATCATGACCACAGCCCGACCGTCAGCCCCAGCGTCGCCTCCTTCTCGAAGCCGTTGCGGTGCGTGTCCGGAATGATCTCATGGCTGATGACATAGACCATCGCACCGGCCGCAAACGTCAGCCCCCATGGCAGGATTAATTGCGAGAAAGCTGACGGCATATCCGTGGATACCCGTAGGGACATGACCGAATTTCGGCTCTGCGAGCAGTGTGGTTACATTTACTCTGAACGCTGTAGAGAGCGTTCAAAGCAAACTGACACGATGGATGAGTGGACCGGCCCGCACGAGCGCAGGCACGGACGGCAAGACTATTGCATGAACCCAGAGCGCTGCGGGCCCGACCGAAAGGCACAAACACATCAGCCGCAGGACGATGACGATGAAGACCGCCTCCTCCTTCCTCCAGATCCTCGCGCTCGGCGCCTGCTTTGCCACGCATGCTGACGTCACCGATGAGCATGTAGCTGGCGTCCGCCGCGCACTGCAGACAATGGAGGCTCCCGCCGGAACCAATCCGAGGTTTGGTGACAAAGCCGGAATCGCCAGCGTGGCCCTGGCGGCCTAAACACTCTCTCGCCCCTGCATTCGCTCCGCGAGATGAACACATTACGCCTTGGTTCGGCGGAGCGGCGAGGAAACAAGTCTTGCCACTCCAGCGGCATCCAGCACCGCGCTAGGCCCGCCGGAATGGTCTCCGTCTTACTTGTGGCTGCACGAAGATTGCACAGGTGATCTTGTACTGCGCAAAAAATTGGTGGACGTTGCATCCAGTCTACCATGGGCGCAACGGCGCCACATTTGAAGCGCCGCATGATGGCGGCCGAAGTCGCCGCCTAGGCGATGCGTCCCTATGCCGAGGAGATGAACCGGATTAACCGTGAGCGACGATGCAATAGCGACGCTTGGCGTTCGGAGCTCCAGAAGGCGGCGGGAACTGGAGAAGGCGGTCGACGCGATCCTAGCAGGCATCCCGCCGCTCAAGTTGAAGGATCAAATCGAGACGCTGCAGTCGCGCAAAGCCGGACTGACAGCCCTGCTCGCCGACGTGCCGGAGGATGTGCCAAACCTGTTGCCGAGCGCGGCGGCGGTCTATGCCTGCGCCTAGCTGTTGATGGATTCCTGCAGCTTTTCGATCGTGGAGAGAATGTCGTCGAAGGACGGCGGGCTGTCGTCGAACATCATCGGCGCCATTTCACGGTAGTCGGCTCTGAGATCCCTGATCCGCGCCTCGTTGGGCATCAGCCGCAAGGTGCCTGGACGCGCCGCATCGTAGTTTGCCCAGCCCGAGCGAAAGAAGGTTGCCTTGTGCTTTGCCACCGTTGCCAGAAGCTCAAGATCAGCGGCAGCGGCCTTGCCCTCATCGGAGCCGAGCAGCATGGCGAGATCATAATAGTGGCGCGAGAAATATTGCGGCGTCGCGGACGCGGCAGGACGATTGGCCTCCGCGTGCAAGGCCGTGGCTTTTTCCCAGAATGTTCGTCGTGCCGAGAGTACTGTGACGGCCGCGTCCGGATCCTCGAAGAAGTCAGGAAAATCCTCGGCCGCGTAAGGGTGGATGACCTTCGTCTCAATCGGCCAAGGGTCGCCGCGGGCACCAAGTTCGAGCTTCACCCGCGGCGTGATGTACGCCATGCCTTGATATTCGGCCGTTGGAAGCGCGATCGGGTAGTGGAAATTCAATGTCTGCGCATCGGCTTCATCGATCGAAAGTGTCCACTTATCGTTTTGCGGTTCGCCGAACTCCTCGACGATCGCGGCGCGAAGGGCAGGAAGCAACCTGTCGGCGATATGCCTCTCGACATCCTCCACCAGGTCATCGATGAGCCGCCCTGCCTTCTTCCGGCTGATGCCCTCTTGCTCCGGATCACGATCACCTGTGTAGCCGAGATCCGCCCGGTCGAAGGACAGGTCGATGTCCTCGGAGAAGCGGCGGATGATGCCGAAGGCTTTGGACAGAGACGTTCCGCCCTTGAAGACCAGGCTGGCGGCCGCGTTCTTCGGAAGACCGAACAATCGCTTCAAGGTCCAGCAGACCCAAAAGTCCTTTTCGATGATCGTGTTGGCAACGCCACGGCGAGCGCCGGTTTCGCCAAATAGAGCTGCACGATCACCTGCCGGAAGACGAGCGACCTTATCCATTTATTGCTTCCGATGCTGTGTTGCCGATCGAGATCAGCGTGGGGCGCATCCAGGTCGGAGCCTGGACCGCGTTGGACGCGAGCAGCCTCTTGTCGCTGGCCGACAGCCGACGGGCTGCAACCCGGGCCACATCAGCGGCGCGGACCGGTCCGACATGGCGGAGAGCTTGGACAACGGTCCCGGCTGGACTGCCCGGCGCGATCAGATGCTTGGGTGACGCGTGTCGGAGATCGATCACGCGCTTGCCTAGCACGATCCGGCGTGAGGGCCCGTCGGTCAGGTAGAGGCTCTTAGCAGGAACCTGCGTCGAGAGGCCGAGTGCATTGGCTGCGTGCGCACCGGCGATCTGCGCGCGCGAACCGGTCTCCCGGGCAAGTGCACGCGCAACGTCATCGGGCGCCGGCGAGAGCGGCCCCAGCTTCGGATGGACCTTCGGATAGTCATAGAGGCCACGCGCCAGGCGGCGCAGCTTCCCACTCTTGACCAAGCGGGAGAGGGCCTGATCGACGGCGGCGCGCCCTGCCACATCCAGAAAGTCACTGGGCGTGAAAACACCGCCACGCCCGCCAGCGCGGACGCGTCGCATGATACGATCGGATACTGGTGTTGTGGCTGCCGTCATGTGTCAGAAAATAGGGTATCTTTTTCTGACAATCAAGAGCGCAGACGACACGTCGCCTTCAGCTTGGGCGATGTGAGTTTCGCCATAAACCATCTGCATGGCGCCGGGCGCGGTCGCCTATACCTGGCTCGGTCATGCCGGACGTGAGGCACTCGCCGGCGATGCCTCCGCGATCCGCTACGGCCTGATAGCGCTCGGACTGCTCGCGGCCATCGCCTTCCTGCCGCGACTGGTCAGGCGATTGCAAGGCGAAAAACACCGGTGGATCGACGTGAGCACACTCGCAGATCGGCTTCACGGGACAGCATCACCGTCGTCGACGTGCGTGGGCCGGACGAATTTGAAGGCGGGCTCGGCCATATCGCCTCGGCGCTCAACCTGCCACTTGGCGAGTTGCCTAAACGTTTGATCGAGATCAGGGCATCTCGGGACCAATCCGTCATTCTCGTCTGCAAGACGGACAAGCGTTCCGCGGCTGCGGCTACGCTCCTCAGCGACGCCGGTTTTCGCGATGTCGGCGTTCTCCGCGGCGGCATGGAGCAATGGAATCGCGAAGGTCGGCCGGTCGAGATCGGCGAAAGAGAGCGAACCGGCCCCAACGTATTACCGGACGCAGGCAGCGGACGGCACAACCACCCTCGAAGGAGCAGGAACATGACAAAAATTCGGATATCGACAGTAGCGGCCGCAGGCGCCGCGATTGCCCTTCTGCCCGTTGCTGCGTGGGCGCAACAGACGTCTCCCGATTTCGGTCGCTATGGGTGGGGCCCGCATATGATGGGATGGGGCGGCGGATGGCCGGGAATGATCTTCGGTCCGATTTTCATGATCCTTGCGCTCGCCATCGTGGTCGCGATCGCCGTTCTCCTCGTGCGCTGGCTCGGCGGACCATGGCAGGCCGCCGCAGCGCATCAGCCGCCACCGGCGCGAACATCGCTCGACATCCTCAAGGAACGCTTCGCGCGGGGCGAGATCGACAAGCAAGAGTTCGAGGAGCGCCGACGTATTCTCGGCGAATGAACCGCATCCACACCGGAGACCACGCGCATGAAGACCCTGCTCATCCTGAATGATCCGCCTTATGGCACCGAGCGCTGCTACAACGCCCTTCGCCTCGCTCACACGCTGATTAAGAAGGATCCGGTGGCGGAGATCACCATCTTCTTGATGGCTGACACCGTCATCGCCGCACGCAAGGGGCAGAAGACGCCGGACGGCTACTACAATATGGAACGCATGCTCAAGCGCGTGCTCGCGAAAGGTGCCGTGTTGCTCTGCGGCACCTGCATGGACGCGCGCGGCATGACAGACGATGATGTCATGGTCGGCGCGAAGCGCAGCACCATGGATGAACTCGGGGATGCGACGCTTGGCGCCGATAAGGTGCTGGTGTTCTGAGCTGATGACCCGGATCTATCTCGACTACAATGCGAGCACGCCGATCGACCCGGCGGCCGTCGCCGCGATCCGGCCATACTGGAGGAGGCCTTCGGCAATCCTTCCAGCGGTCATTGGGCAAGCACGCCCGCCAAGGCCGTCCTGGAGCGCGCGCGCGCCCAGGTTGCCGCGCTGCTCGGCTCAACACCTGCGGAGATCGTGTTCACGAGTGGCGGCAGCGAAAGCAATAATCTGGCGCTTAAAGGTACGTTCTTTGCGCTCCGCGAAAAGGGCGACCACATCATCACGACCACGATCGAGCATCCGGCAGTCCTCGCTCCTCGCCGGTTCTTCGAGTGGCTTGGTGCGAGGGTCACATACCTTCCAGTGGACTCGACGGGCCGGGTCGACCCCGAGGATGTGCACCGGGCGATCACACCGCGCACCATTCTGATCAGCGTCATGCACGCCAACAATGAGGTCGGCACCGTTCAGCCGATCGAGGAGATCGGTGCCATCGCGCGAGAGCGTGAGATCCGGTTTCACACCGACGCCGCGCAGTCGGCCGGCAAGATTCCGGCGCGCGTGGACGATCTTGGCGTCGACCTCCTGACAATTGCCGGGCACAAACTCTACGCGCCGAAGGGGGTTGGGGCGCTGTTTGTGCGCCATGGTGTTGAACTCGAACCCCTGATCCATGGTGCGGGTCATGAGAGCGGCCGACGGGCCGGCACGGAAAGCGTGTTGCTTGCCACCGGTCTGGGCGCGGCCTGCGAACTGGTCCAGGACCTGGTGTCGCTTGGCACTTAATTATGAGAATCATGCCTCAATGATTTCAGATGCTTACGCTGGCACTTAATTTGCGAATGGGCAGTTAATTCGATAATGCGCATTGGTTTTTGTCACTTAATGTGAGAATGAGGTTCGCGATGTTTCCTCGCGAGCCTGCCATGAACGATCCATTTCCTGACGAGATTGACGAAGCGCTTTGGGATGAAGCTTGCCGGCGGGCGGATGCGATCCGTGAATTCCTGAAGCGCAATCCTGACGGTGCGACCGCGGCAGACGTTTCCGGGCTCGCTGCCGAGATGAATGTCAGCCAGGCGACGGCCTACCGGCTGATCAAGCTGTTCCGCGCCGGCGGGACCGTTCTGTCTCTTGTCGATCGTAAGCGCGGACGGCCTGAGGGTCATCGTACGCTGGACGAGAAGCGGGAGGAGATCGTTAGCAAGACTATCAAAAGGTTCTACCTGAAGCGGACCCGACCGACGATCTCGCAGTTGGTGCGGGACGTGCAGACAAACTGCATCTCGGTTGGACTGAAGCCGCCGCATCGCCGAACGATAGTGACCCGCCTCAAGGACATCGACCTCCAGAAACGAGCCAAGCGCCGCGGCGAACAGAAGATCTTCAAGGCGACAACGGCCGTTCCCGGATCGTTTGAGGCCTCTCGTCCCCTGGCAGTGGTGCAGATCGACCATACCAAGGCCGACATCTTCGTCGTTGACGAAGAGACGCGGCAGCCGATCGGACGACCATGGCTGACGCTAGCGATGGATGTCTGCAGCCGGATGGTGACCGGCTTCTATCTCACGATGGAGGCGCCGTCCCGCCTGTCGACCAGCCTGTGCCTGCTACACTCCGTGTTCGACAAATCGGCATGGCTGCGGGAACGCGAGATAACGGAGCCTTGGCCCGTCGCCGGCCTGCCGGACACGGTGCACGTCGACAATGGCCCTGACTTCCGCAGCCGGGCCTTCAAGCGAGGATGCCAGGACGCCGGCATCGCGATCGAGTGGCGGCCACCGGGTGAGCCGCGTTTCGGCGGTCATATCGAGCGCCTGATCGGCACGCAGATGGGGAGGCTGCATCTCCTGCCCGGAACAACGTTCAGCAACGAACAGGAGTTGGGCGACTACAACTCCAAGCGCCATGCGGCCCTGACTCTGAGGGAGCTCGAGCGCTACATCGCTCTCGACATCGTCGGCGCCTACCATCAATCGATCCACGGCAGTCTGGGTCGACCGCCGATCGCGATATGGCGGGAGCACGAGGGCGAAATCCCGCTTCGGTTGCCACAAGATCGAATGCGCTTCTGGCTGGCGTTCCTGCCGGAGCAGGAGCGCACCTTGCGGCCGACCGGTATTCACCTGTTTGGCCTGCGTTATTGGTCCGCGGCGCTCAGCGCCGACGTCGGGCGTTCTGAACGGCGCTTGCTTGTCAAATACGATCCGCGTGACATGGCGCGCATCTTCGTCCGGCGGCCTTCAGGAAACTTCGTGGAAGCCCGCTATGCCGACGTGACGTTGCCTTCGATCACCCTGCACGAGGCGGTGACCGCCCGACGCAGCTTGCTGGCCAAAGGCCGCCGTGAAGTGGACACGCGCGCCATCGTCCGCACCGCCGTCGCACAGCGAGAATTGGTCGAGGTGGCAACCAATAAGACGGCGGCTGCGCGACGCGGGAAGGCTTCTTCGAAATCGAAGGTGGATGATCGGGGATTGGGCTCGCTCCGCGGCGTCGACTCCAGCAAACCTGTACCCTTTGTTGAGGATACAGATTGAGCTGGAGTGAACATGAGCGATGAAATCTCCCACCTGACCACCGGCGCCGCCGCGCTGCTTGCCGAAACCGACGAGCGGCGCATTCGCGCGATACGATCGCGCCGCTGGGTGCTTTACCCTCGCGCCAAACAGGCGCTCGACCGGCTGAGCGCGCTCCTCGACCATCCGCGAGGCACGCGCATGCCCTCGGTCGCGATCTATGGCGACAGCGGCATGGGGAAGACTATGATCATGAAGCGGTTCCGGGACGAACACCCGCCGAGCTTCAATCCGGCGACGGGCACCCTGAAGACGCCGGTCCTTGCTATGGAAATGACCAGCCGCCCCGGTGAACGGCGCTTCTACGCCGAGCTGCTCACCCTTCTCGGCGCGCCGCAGCGGCCGCGCGCCGACATCGCCCAGATGGAACAGGCTGCGCTGCGTATCATGGAGGCCATCGGCGTGCAGGTGCTGGTCATCGACGAGGTGCACAACATTCTCGCTGGATCCTATCGCGAGCAGCGCATTGTTCTGAACACTCTTCGCTTCCTCAGCAATCGTCTGCAGATCTCGCTGGTCTGCTTCGGCGTCAACGATGCGCGCGAGGCGATCAGCGGCGACGTTCAGCTTGCGCGGCGATTCGACCAACTCACACTGAGCAGATGGGCTGCGAACGAGCAGTTCGAGACGTTGGTGGTGTCGATCCTGCGCAACACACCGCTGCGTCGGCCCTCGGTGCTCACGCCGAAATCCTTACGCCGGATCCTACAGATCACCGAGGGGATCACCGCCAACATCTTCCACATGATCAATAGCCTCGCCATCGAGGCCGTCGAAAGCGGCCGCGAGCACATCACCGACGCAGCGATCGAGAACTGGGAGCCGGAATTCGATGCCGAGGCGGCATTCGCATGACGGAGAACACGCCGCCCCGGCAGTTGCCGGTGTGGTTGCCGCCCTATACCGACGAGTTGTTGTCGTCCTGGATTAGCCGGCACGCTGCCTTTTACGTGGTTCCACCCCTCGTCATGCTTCGGCACTTCCTACCGGAGGTTTCCTCATTGCGATCAGCCGATCTCCATCTGAGCAGTGATCAGGAAATCCGCCTCGCCAGCATGTTCGCCATCGAACCGGCCGTCTTGCGTCGAATGACCTTCATCGATGTGCCGAAGTCGTCGCATCGGCTCCTCGCCGCGAGACCAGCGCAGTTCTGCACGAGCTGCAGCCCTGGTGGCCCGGGACCGTCGCCGGTCCTGCGAAGCCAACTGCTGGGATGGCGCATCACATGTCCGCTGTGCGGTGACCTGCTTCGAGCTGAAAACCGGCGCGAACTCCTCCCCTTCCCGCAATATCGCGTTGCGGCACTGCGCGGCGAAAAGCTGCTCGACGATGAAGCCGAACGTGGCATCCGAACGTGGACATCGCCAGCCGAAATCGCCCGGCTTCTCCTGATGCGGCGAGTGATCTGGCCCCTTCCGCGCGAGCATGAGCTTTGGCGCTACAGGGTGCTCGGTGCAATCGTTCCCGATCTCGACCATGTCGTTGCCGCAGAACAGGTGAACCTGCCGACCCCTGCAAAGCCCATCCTGCCGCTTCACTTGCGGCCGGCTCTGCTTGCAGGCGTTGCCATCGTCGAGCGTGCCGGTCCGGAAATGCTCCGGATGCTGCGTGGTCACATGATGGGTGACAACAAGGTCCGATTCACCGACGCCGCCGAGAACATGATCGCTCGGGCCGGCAAGTTGCGAGCTTCTGGGCAAATGCAGTTAATTTGAGAATCTGGCTGCGAGGATTCTCACGATTAGGTGCCCAATCCGGACAAAACCGCCGCATTCTTGCGTTTAAGTGCCAAGCGACAGATCGAGCCGGTCACGTGGCGCGGCGGCAATAATCTGACGGTAGGCCGCGGTCGTCATGGCTTCCCCTCGGGCCCAGCTGTTGGGCTGAGGAGTTGGCGCAGGAACTCCTGCATCCAGATCGGAACGGCCGAAAGCCCGGCGCGCAGATCCTCCCGGATCGCCTCGCCGTGCTTGGGGTCAGACAGTAGCTTTCGCAACGTCGTCGAGATCCGTTTACGCTCGCTGTCCTGGGTCAGCATATCCTGCATCCAGTGCAGGGCCTGGACGACTCGCATCCCCGGCCGATCCGCCCAATAAAGACGGCTCGGAGCCGCATACTTGAAGTGGATTTCCTGGCCGCCGAGTTTGATCGGCCTCAATCTCGCATCGACCAGCACCTCGATCCGCGCGGGCACGGCGGTCGTGAGCCCCAGATCGTTGGCGGCCGTCATGCCATCGATGACGGTGCGCGCGTTGTCGCGGCGCGTTACCGCTCGGATCACGGCGCGATAATCCGGCACAGTGGCCCGGCCGGTCAGGGTGTTCGTTCGGGGCCGGTCATAGAGACCACGGTCAATCCGGCGAATATCCCCGGCGGCCGCTAGGCGCTGCAGGGTTTTGTCCACCGCGGCGCGGGCGCCGAGATCGGCAAAGTCGCCGGGGGTCCAAACTTCCTCGAGCTTGGACTCGATGCGCGCGAGCACGCGCGAGCGAATATCGGTGTCGTGTTCGACTGTTGCCATGTCCGAAATATGCTACAAGTTTCGCACAGTCGCAATAGCCGTCCGAAATATGCTACAAGTTTCGGACAAGCCTGCCATGGAGCACGCACTTAATGACGCTCTCAGAGATGTTTCCGCTGACGCACGCATCGTACCCACAGATTGCGCCTTGGGACGAGGATTTCGACTGGCGGACAAGGGGCGTCGACGTTTGCGACCTCATCGTGCGACTTCAGCACCGGCTGATTGAAGAGAACGACGAGCGGATGCTCGCATTATCGGCAACTATCAGGACTGACATCATCCAACAAACCGCCAGAGCGCCGGACGAGGCCACTGCCAGCTGCATCGACTGCGTGCGGCTCCTAGCGGCGGTCGTTCCGGCGCAGCGAACCCTGTCATTGGGCAAGCTTGGCGATTGCTACGGCTGGGTGCTCTGGGAATATCCCGGGCACACGATCCAGCGGCGAGGGTCAACAACGTGAACTACGCGCTGCCTCCCTATGATGGTGCGCCGCGCGAGCTCAACGAAGCTGTGCTGCCATTCGTCGTCGACTGGATCCACACAGCCTACATGCTCGCCCGAAAATTCGGCGGCCTCGACAACCATTGCCGCGACTTCTTCGACTATTCGAGCCGCGCCGTGCTGAGGGCTCTGGCGAATGGCGATCTCCGCGCCGGCGTGGAGGCGACGATAGCGATGGCCAACTGGGCGACCACACGGGGTCATCTCGGTGCCGAGGGCCTGACCAAAGCGGTGTTTCACCTCGCGCAGCAGGACTTTGTCGACGCCGAGACCAAAGCGCGGATCGAGATGCTTTTCCTGACGCATGCGGCGCAATGGACGGATCGCACGCCCGTCCAATGGGCACGGCACCTCCTCGAGACTCGAAGGGAGCATCTGAGGGAGCATGAGATCTTCCAGGCGATGGCAGTGGCCACCGACGATCTGCCCTCTTGGACGGCCAACAGCGCTGAGATCCTCGCCGAGATCGCTGGCCTCTCCGCCTCTTACTATGAACGTTCGCCCCGCGCCGAGGCGCTTATCTCCCTCGAATCCCGCGCCTCGGTCCTGATGCCGCTGATTTACTGCCTGACGAGGGTGGGCTCGGTCGAAGATATCATGGACGTGCTGTGGGCAGGCGAGGTATGCCTACAATCCCAGTCCGTCGATCGCCGAGCAGTTCGATATCCTCGCTGCCTGACGGACAGGCCGAAATGGCCGTTCACTACCCCATTTCCAAGTTTGCGACAGAACCGTTTCAACAGCTATGAGGTCACTGGGCCTAACAATCGAGCGGTTAACATATAGTGGTTCCGCAAGTGTTTGACCGCCAGTTCCACATCCCCTTTCATAACCGCATCGAAGATCATGCCATGTTCTTTGGCCGGATCTCGCGAGGACCGTTCCTGGCGAACGGAAAGCCGGCGGTACCTATCGGTCCGGTCATTAAGCTGCTTGCAGAACGCCACTAGCGTGGGTAGACCGCATCCCGATACAAGCGCCATGTGAAACCGCTTGTGAAGCTGCTCCCACTCGAGGTTGAACTCGCCGGTACCCTGCCCCTGGAACCGCGGCACGAAGCCGAGCCGATGGTACGCGAGCGCGACGACTTCGAGCCATTCGAAATTTCGCGGTACAGCCATGGCCTTTCTCAATGCTTGTTCCTCGACCAAGCAGCGGGTTTCGAACAGGTCGATTAGTTCATCATGGCTTATCGGTGCCACGCTAAAACCCCGCCGGTCCTGCAGAATCACAAGTTTTTCCATCGCAAGACGACTCAGCGCCTCGCGCAGGGGGCTGATGCCGGTCTGGTACCGCTCCTTTAGGAATTCCATCATCAGATGCTGATTGGGAGGCAGCGCGCCCGAAAGGATGTCCTCGCGCATCCGGCTGTAGACGACCGATGCCCGCGTTGTTGCCGCGGCGCGCCCTGCATCAGACGTCACCGCAGGAAGCATCTCGCCCATTCCCGGTTACCTAGCCGTCCATGAAATCGGGGAAGCTCTATTTCCACTATGCTTCGCCCATGACCGGGTTGCGCAGGTTGCCGATCCCCTCGATCTCGACCTCGCAAATGTCGCCGTTCTTCATGAAGATCGGCGGCTTGCGCGAAAACCCCACTCCTTCCGGAGTGCCCGTCACGATCACGTCGCCAACTTCCAGCGTCATGGCTTGACTAGCATAGGCGATTAAGTATGCCACGTCATAGATCATATTCGATGTATTGGAATCCTGTACCACCTGCCCGTTCAGCCGCGTCTGCAGAGTCAGCTGGCGCCCACCTTCTGGCAATTCGTCCGGCGTGACGAGCCACGGTCCCAGGGCGCCGCTAAAATCGAAATTCTTCCCCATTGTCCATTGCGGACCGCGCTCAAGTTGATAGTCGCGCACCGAGCCGTCATTGAAAACGGAATATCCGGCGACGTGAGCCAGCGCGGAGGCTTGCTCGATATAGCGGCCCGCTTTGCCGATCACGACCGCGAGTTCCCCTTCGTAGTCGAATTGATGCGACACCTTCGGCACCACCATAGCCTGCCCATGTCCAACGAGAGAGGTCAAAGCCCGGATGAAAAACACCGGGAACCCGGGCGGAACGGCACCTGCCTCCGCTATATGATCGCTGTAATTCATTCCGACGCACAGCACCTTTCCCGCGTCGGGCACCAGCGGCAGCAAAGTGACTGCGCCCGGATCGAAAATGGCCGTGGCCGCGGCCTCTTTCGCAGCCGTTTCAGCAGCTTGCAGCGCAGAATAACCCGCCCGAAGCAACTGCTTCAGGCCGCGCGGCAGCGTCGGCGCCGCCCTGGAAAGATCAACGATACCCCCGGCTGTGACAATTCCGACGCAGGGGATTCCGTCTTCATGACAAAAACTTGTGAGCCGCACTATTCATCTCCTGTTCCACGATTTCCCGGCAAGCGTGCACAATGCTGCCAAGGCCGGCCAGCATGATCGCCGTGCTTTTCTGTCATCCCGGAATGAGCATGACCTTGTCGGCCTCGCCCCTCGCAGCCATGTCGAAACCTCGCAGCCCTTCCGCAAGCGGCAACCGATGGCTGATGAACTGGCTCATATCGACGCGACCGCTTTCGATCAGCCGCGATGAATGAACCCAGGTTTCGAACAGACGGCGCCCGTGAATACCCTCCACCCGCAGACCCTTGCGCACCCAGGGTGTGAACTGCATAGGGGTGGTGCTGTCCGAAAGACCGACGAGCCGAAGGCTGCCGCCGGGCGTCAGCGCCTCGACACCTTGTTGCAAGGCGCTGCCGCTGCCGCTGGTCTCAACCACCACATCCATTCCGTTGCCGTTGGACATATCGTTGCAAATGGCGATCACGTCCTGCTCGAGGGCATTGACCACCCGATCGGCGCCGAGCTTGCGCGCCGTCTGCAGACGGTGGGGAAGGACATCCGTCGTCACAATCGACCTTGCGCCGCAGGCCCTCGCCGTGGCTGTGGTCATGGCGCCCACCGGTCCGCAGCCGAGCACAAGAACATTGAGGTTGGTCACGCCTTCGGCCGCTAGAACCGATTGAACGGCGGTTCCGAAGGGCTCCATCATCGCCGCATGCTCATGTGGCAGGGACTTGGAATTGACCCATACGATGGACGCCGGCACCACGACGTGTTCGGCGAAGGCGCCGTTGAAGCTCAGCCCCGGATATGTGGTGTTTTCACACAGATGCGCGCGCCCCATCTTGCACGTGTAGCAGTGGCCGCAGGAAATGTGGCTTTCGCAGCTTGCGTGATCGCCGACCCGGATACCCGCGACTCCCTCGCCGACTGCCTCGACGACGCCGCTAAATTCATGTCCCAGGACGACCGGGAGGGATTTGGCCAGTTTGCGGATCCACGGCACCCAGCGTTGGATGTGCAGATCCGTTCCGCAAATTCCCGCCGCCGAAACACGGATGGATACCTCTCCATAGCCCGGCTGCCTTGGCTCCACGTCATGGAAGCCAAGCGCGCCCGCCGCCGGTGCAATCTTGCAAAGACCGATCATTTCGCATCCTCCGGTGATATGCCGATCGGGACGCTGGCCCGATGGAAACCGCGCAACCTCATTTCAGCAGCCCTGGCAGAAGCAGCGACACTTCCGGCACAAATGTCACAATCAGCAATCCAATCAGCAATGCCGGATAGAACGGCATCACCGCGCGCGTCATAGCGTTTAGCGGCAGGCCGGAGATTTTTCCGACCGCGAATAGCGTTAGCCCCATCGGTGGGGTCAGCAGCCCGATCATCAGATTGAATACCATGATGATCCCGAAGTGTACCGGGTCGACCCCGACCGCCAGCGCCAGTGGCAGAAGCATCGGTGTGAAGATCACGATCGCGGCGCTGGCCTCCAGAAACAACCCGACTGCGAGCAGCAGCAGGTTGATGACCATCAGCGTCGATACCGTGCCCAAGCCGAGATCGCTGAACATCGCGACAAGTTCCTGCGGCACCTTAGAAAACACCAGGATCCAGCCGAACAGTGCCGATGCTCCGACGATAATCAGGACCGAGGCGCTGTCGAAGACCGTTTCGACAACCAGATCCGTCAGCGCTTGGAACGACATTTCGCGGTAGATGAACATCGCCAGAAGGAGTGAATAGGTGACGGCGATCGCCGCTGCCTCGGTCGGGGTGACGACCCCGAAGATCATGCCGCTGAGGATGATGATCGGCGTAAGAAGCGGCAGAATCGCGCGCTTGGTCGCCAAGATCAGGGTGGCCAGATCCGGCCTTGCGCTCTTCTGGTAGCCGCGACGGCGCGCCATCACGTAGGACATGACTATCAGGGACCCGGCCATCAGCAAACCCGGCAGCAAGCCGGCGATCAGGATGGCGGTGATCGAGGTGTTTGCCATGACGCCGAAGATGATCAGCGGAATGCTGGGCGGGATGATCGGCCCGATCGTCGATGACGCCGCCGTGATCCCGGCCGAGAACTCCTCGTCGTAGCCGCTATCGCGCATCGCCTTAATCTCGATCTGCCCCATCCCCATCGCATCGGCCAGGGCCGAGCCGGACATCCCCGCGAAAAATACCGACGACAGCACATTGGCCTGTGCCAATCCACCCCGCCAGTGACCCACCAGGCAGCGGACGAAATCGAAGATTCTTGTCGTGACCGTGCCGACGTTCATGATCTTGCCGGCGAGGATGAACAATGGCACCGCCATCAGTGGAAAGCTGTTCACTCCGTACAGAAACTTCTGCGCGATGATCGTATAAGGCACCTCGGTCGGGCCATAATGCACCAGCATTCCAACCAGGGCGGAAATGCCGATGGCCGTGAAAATCGGCATTCCCAGCAGAGTCAGAATGATCAGCACGCCAAGGAAAAGCAGCAGAAGCGTCATCGCCGGTCTCCGCGCATTTGCCCGATGCAGGCCAGGACGTCGCGCGCGGCGAAGATCATCATCACCGCCGCGCACGCCGTAACCATGGCGTACAGGTATCCGATCCGGAACCAGCTCATCGAGGAGGCAGAGCGTTCCCATGTCCAGACGCTCATTGTCCACGATCCGAAGACCATCGCCAGGAACAGCACGAAGGCCAGCAGGTTCATCAGCGCTTTCACCGAGGCTATTCCCTTGTCAGGCATCCCGCTGATCAGGAAGTCCGTGGCAATATGTCCATGGCGGATCCACAGGATCGTGGCGCCGACAAAGGTGATAGCTGTCAGCAAGAAGCGCGCCAACTCCTCCGTCCAGGCGACCGGGAAGTCTATTGCATAGCGCGCGACTATCTGCAGCATGACACACAAATACATTGCGGCGAATATGGCTGCCACCAGCCACGCGCTAGCCTTCGACACCCCGTCCACCCACGGCGCATTTCGTCTCTCCACAACGAGCTCCTTATCGGTCGGTCTCGTGATCACGCGATTCGGCGTCGTCTGGAAGGTTATTTGAGGTTGTCTTCCAAGTATTTCTTCATATCAGGCGACCAGCTCTTTGAAAGAGTCTCGATCGCTGGAATGACAGCTTTCTTGAAGGCCTCCCGGTCGGGGGTCACCAGTGTCATGCCGCGTTCCGACACCAGCCGGTCGCAGGCCTCTTTCTCCAAGGTGGCGGTACGCGTATCACCAAGTTCGGCGGCCTCTGCGGCGGCTTTCATCAGTACCTCCCGCTGGGTCTCGGTGAGCGTGTCATAGACCTTCTTACTCATGCCCCAGTACCAGGCAACCGGCAGATGCGAGGTCATCATCAGGTAATCCTGAACCTCATGGAGCTTTGCTTGGTCGATGATGATGCAGGGATTCTCCTGACCGCCGATCACGCCCATCTGCAACGCCCCGAATACCTCGGTGAAGGTTACCGGCGTTGGTTTGGCGCCGAGCGTGGACCAGATTTCGATCCAGCTGGCGATCTCGGGGATACGCAGCTTCAGTCCTGCGAGATCCGCCGGTGCCGGGATTGGCTTGTTGGCGGTCAGTTGGCGCTGTCCGCGCCGCATTATGCCGATCACCCTGATCCCGCCGCGCGTTTCGATTTGCGCAATCGCCGCCTTCCCGGCATCGCTTCTCCAAAAGTCGAATACGGCTTCCGTGCTGGGAAAGACAAAGGGCGTTATGACCGCTGAATATTCGGGCACCAGGCCCGAGATCAGTTCATCGCCGTGCAGCGCAAGGGCAACCTGACCGACGCCAAGTTGTTCGATGTTCTCGCGGGTATTGCCAAGCTGCCCCCCCGGAAAGACCGAAATCTTCAAGTCGCCCTTGGACAGTTCCTCAACGCGCTTGACGAAAAAGTCGAGCGCTTCGAACTCCGGACCTGGCGGATTGATCAGAACGGCGAAGCTCAGATCCGTCTCCGCCTGCGCGGAAACCGCCGTCAGGCCCATCGCGCATGCAGCAGCGATCACCTTGAACAGATACTTCATAGCAACTCCTCCCATTTTCCCTGAACTCAGTCTTGCCGTATCGCCCCGCCCGGCGACACCTGGCGCTCCAGCAGTTGCCGGCCCTCGATCAGAGGAACCCCTCCGGCGGGGGCGGGCCCCAGATGTTTACCGCCTTCGGCGAGTCCTCCCACACCTTCGGCTTCTGCGGATAGTCCTTGTGCCAGGGGCGCGCGTCGAACCACCCGAGGTCCTCATCCAGGATTCGGTCGAGCTCGCAGAAGAGTTCGATGATGTTGCCGTCCGGGTCTCGATAGTAGAGAAAGATATTGTGGCCGGGACCATGGCGCCCGGGACCCCAGATGAGTTCGATATCGCGCTGGGCCAGAAGATCGGCGGCGTTTTGCATATGGGCCCAGTCCCGCAACTCGAAGGCAAGGTGATGCATCTTGTTGCCGCTTCCAAGCAGGAAGTTGCAGGTGTGGTGATCGGGATTGCACCGCATGAAGACGAAGAAATCCGAAATCCAATCCGAGACCCTGAACCCGAGTCCCTCTGAATAGAATCCGTGGGTCTTCGCCAGCGTGTCACGGTCAACGACGTTGAAGGCGATATGACCGAGTTTGACCGGTGCGATCCCGGTGCCGGCCGCCCTGTTGCCCGAAGGCCCCGGGCTGCCGTGAATCTGAATGATGGTGCCCTTGGGGTCTAGGAAGCGTAGTGCGGACGAAATCGACGGTTCTGGATCGGTTACGCGTTCGGTGCGGACGCCCAGCGCCTCGATCTGCCGCGACAGCTCTGCCAGATCGGCGTCCACCGCAATCTGAAACGAGAGCTTCGTGCATACGGGCCGAGAGCCCCGCATGAGGTTCAGGCTGTGACGTTCGCGGTCAACCCCCAGATAGGCTTCGGTTGCCGAGACGGAGGTCTGCGCCAGACCCATTACGGAACTGTAGTGCGCAACCGAGCGCGGAAGATCCGGCGTCTCCATCGTCACGGCAGCAAGCCGACATACCCTTACCATCGGAATACACCCCACTTTTTCGTCCGCAAAGCGCTCCTTCCGGCAACAAAAGCGACCGGAGCAACGCGAAATAGATTCGAAAAATCTGTGATCGTCAAGCCGGTTTTCGAAAACGGTGAGAGCGGCGGTGCAAAATAGTCCACGGTCGCGGCGGGATAGTCCCGCTGCGGGCGGCGTAAGAGCCGGCCACTATTTTCCTTCTGCAGTGAGCGCAGGAGGGTTTGGGGATCTACACCGTGGAACTCTATTTGAAGGTGCGACTGCGACGATGTGGCCTTCGCCAGGACGCATTGCCGGTCGCATAATCGGCTGGGCTTTGCCATCCAACTCGCGCTGGTCCGTGATCTGGGCCGTCCGCCGCGCGCAGGGGAAGTCCCGCCTGAGGCCATTGTCTCGGTTGTCGCTGACCAGCTTGGCATCGACGCGGCGGTATTCACGCTCTATGCCCAGCGAGAGGAAACGCGGCGCGAACATGCGCGAGAGATCGTCGCTGCGCTGGACCTCCAGTCGATCGGGCGGAGCGATTACCGCACGCTTATCACCGCGGCCGCGCGCGAGGCGGTCGCGACGGAACAGGGCGCGACGATCACCAGGTCGGTGATCGAGACCCTCAAGGGCAGAAAGCTGCTCGTTCCCGTGCCGGAATTGCTGATACGTCTGGCGATGGCGGGCCGGGCGGCGGCGCGACGACAGGCTTATCGCGAATTGATCCGGGGCCTGGAGCAACCGTCCATCGAAGCGCGCCGCACGAGCTTTCCGCCATGCGTTCTGCGCCGGCATTGGTGGCGTCGGTAAGGATCGCGGCCATCAGCGCCGCCTCGTCGTTCGCGGTCTCGCCGGTGCGATAATGCGTGAAGCTGTCGAGGAACCTGGTCCAGGCTTTGGACCTCGGCAAGCAGGCTGGTGATCCTGATCCGCGGTACCAGAATGTAGAGCCGTCGACTGAGCGCAACGATCCTGTCACGTTCCTCCTCGCGGATCGGTGAGATCGACAGGCCCTTGTCGGAAATCGCCGCATCCGGAATCGCGTTGGCCGCCGCCGCCTTCGCCAGCTCTTTCAGCTTTGCATCGAGCGTGGCGGTGCGTTCGGCCCGCCATTCGGCAAAGCTGTCGGGGATGGCAAGTCCAAGTCGCCCTTCGACGCGCATCAGAGTGAAGATCGACCGTGACAGAAGATAATCCTCGAAGCTGCGCCATGCGCGGCTGCCATTAACCCAGATATCACCGGCCCGCAGGCGCTCCCGCAGGTGAACGAGTACCGCCACTTCCCAGGCGCGCAGGTCGATGTTGACGCCGTCCGAGCGCACGCGCCGCCGCCATTGCGGGTCATGAACGCGAGCGGCAGTTGTGCGTCTCGTCCGTCGCGTCGCGCGCCCAGCGGTGCGGTCGGCGAGCGCGTGTAGATCGAGGAAGAGCGCAAGCTGCTCTACGTCGCCGCGGCCGCTGCCGTCGGCAACTTGATCGGGCTGGATACGATCGGTCTCAACCACGCTCTCGGTTCAGCTGGGACATAAGCCGCCGGCGTTGCGGACTGCGGCGATGTCCTTTTTGACTCCGTTTCAAAAGGAGCCAACGAGGCTTGCCTTCGCGCCCTCGAGCCAAGCGTCCAGTTTTGCGACCGCCTTTGATCGGATCATCTGCTGAAAGTCGTCGATCAGCGTTCGCGCGGTGACGGGGTCAGGAACATTGCTCTCGATTGCCGCGATCAGTGCAGCGTCCGATTTGGATAGGTCGTCACGCGCCAGCGTCATGAGCCTGGCGATGCTTCGTGCCGAAGGCGTGCGGGCAAGTGCGCTTTGATCGGCCCTTTCGGCAAGGCGTCTGCGCCGCGCCCATTCAGAGACGACGCCGATCTGGCCGCGAAAGCCTTCTTACGCATTTCGCGCCAGAGCGCCGATGCATTGCGCGCGCCTTGGTCCCAGCGGCCGCCAAGCCAGGGAAGCCATTCCTCGAGGCGTTGGTGCATGGATCATTTTTCAAGGATCTGCAGATTGGCAGGTAAGATCACCAACAACGCGATGATCCGTGCCCGATGCCCCATAAACAAAACGCCAGCCGCCGTCACCGGATCCCGAAGATGAAATTTCAGGTGACGAACTGGCCGGACTACGAGGCGGGTCTCCGGCAGCGCGGCAGTCTGACACTGTGGCTGACGCCGGAAGCCCTGACCGGATGGCAGGCGCCGCGACGAACGACCCGCGGCGGCCAACCCCGATATTCCGATCTGGCCATCGAGACCGTCCTGACACTGGGCTGTGTCTTCGGGCTTCGCCTGCGCCAGAGCGAGGGATTGATGACCTCGCTACTCGATCTGATGGGCGTCGATCTGCCGGTTCCCGATCATACCACGCTGAGCCGTCGGGCGCAGACATGGGAACCATCGGCCGGGCGGCAGCGGCATCCCGACGGTGACGGCCCGCTGCATGTGCTGGTCGGCAGCACCGGCTTGAAGGTCTACGGCGCCGGCCAATGGTTGGAAGACACGCACGGTGCCAAAACGCGTCGGACCTGGCGCAAACTTCATCTGGCTCTCGATGCCGACAGGGGCGAAATCATCATCCGTTGCCTGACCGACCAGGGCGCCGACGATCCGTCACAGGTGAGGCCGCTGCTTGATCGGATCGACGCAGAGATTGATCAGTTCGCGGCCGATGGTGCCTACGATGGCGGTTCCACTTACGACACCGTCATGAAGCACAACGCCACCGCAAGGATCGTCATTCCGCCACGTTCAACGGCAGTGGAGGGTGACGGTACCGGACCACCCGGTCAAAGGGATGGTCACATCAGGACGACTGCCAATGACGGAAGGCTGAATTGGCAGGCCTCCACCGGTTATGGCAAGCGCGCCCTGATCGAGACCGCCATCGGGCGCTACAAAGGGATAATCGGCAGCCGCCTGCGGGCCCGTTCATTTCCGGCTTCAGCAGACCGAGGTCGCCATCGGCTGTGCCGTTCTCAACCGTATGACAGCATGCGCACGCCCGGAGTCCGTCCGCTGCCTGGCGAGCAACGCATAGCAGGCGGCATCAAAGAACGAAGTGTGCCTGATCCTGCTTTCATGCACCAACGCCCTCCCGTACCGCCTGTTCGCACACCTTCCTCAGCATTCACTTAACTTTACGGTACCTCGCAGTCGCCGGGCAAACGTTCATTTCCAAAATTCGCGTCATAGTACTCCGCTCAAGGCAGTAAGCTGTTGGGAAGGAATGTCACCAATCCCGGGACGAATGATATCAGCAGGATGACGGCTATCCACAGCGCGACGAAGGGGTAGAGGCTGCTGAAGGTGCTGGCGTAGGTGACCCCGCCGATCTTCGCGGCGACCATGCCGAGGATGCCCACGGGCGGCGACACCGCGCCGACGATGAGCGTCATCAGGACGACGATGCCGAAATGCACGGGATCGTAGCCCATCTGCACTGCGATGGGCTGCAGTACCGGGAGCGACAGGATGAGGGCCGGCATGGGCTCTATGAAGATCCCGAGAAGCAGCAGGAAGACAATGAGGATCATCAGGATCGCGGTCGGGTCGGTCGAGATGCTGAACAGCCCATCGAGCACGGCGCCCGCGACTCCAGCCCGCGCCAGCACCCAGGCGAAAAGCGCCGCGCCGCCAAGGTTGATGAGCGCGGCGGCCGTCACCTGGGTCGCCGCCGACAGGTTACGGTAGACTGATGCCGCGCTATGTCTGCGCAGGACCAGTCCGAACAGCAGACCATAGAATACCGCGACCGCTCCTGCTTCAGTCGGTGTAAATATGCCGCCGATTATGCCGCCGACGATGATCAGCGGCATCAGCATGGCGGGGAGAGCCAGAAAAGTGGCGGACGCCATCTCGCGCACGGGCGCCCGATCCCGCCGTGGTACGCCGGCACGCTTTGACAGGTACCAAACGAGGATGATCATGCCGACGCCGGCGAGCACGCCGGGCCCAACGCCGCCGAGAAACAGCCCGCCGATCGATGTGCCCGTGATCGAGCCGTAAACCACGGCGATAATGCTCGGCGGGATGATCGGCGCCATCATCGAGGCGCAGGCAGTGACCGCAACCGCGAGCTGCGGAGGATAGCCGTCGCGGCGCATGGCGGGAATCATCATAGAGCCGATGGCAGACAGGTCAGCGAGCGCCGAGCCTGATATCGCCGCCATGAACATGTTGGTCAGCACGTTGGCCTGCGCTATGCCGCCGCGCAGGTGGCCCATCAGGGCCCGCGACATCGCAACCAGCCGCTCCGTCACGCCGCCGGCGTTCATCAGCTCGCCAGCGAGCACGAACAGCGGCACGGCGAGCAAGGAGAAATTGTCGAGCGTGCTGAAGAAGCGCTGCGGCAGGAGGATGCCGGGAACCTCGCCCTGTACGAGCAGCGCGAGGATCGCTGAAAGCCCCATGGCGAAGGCCACCGGAACGCCCAGCACGAGCATGAGGAAGAACAGAACAAGCATTAGCGTTACGATCATGGGCGCGCACTCCGTGCTCGGCGGATTCGGCGCACCAGCACCACGGACGTGAAGAAAAGGATCAACGCCGCTCCGCAGGGTATGGCGGCGTAGGGGATCGCCATCGACATTCCGGTGCTCGGCGCCAGTTGCGACGAGCCTATCAACGCGAAACGGAATCCATAGAAGAGCAGGAAGAGCGCGAAGGCGATGGCAATGACGTCGATGATGTTGAGCAGGATCAGACGGCGGCGGGGCGGCAGAGCAGCTTCAAGCATGTCGACCCGGATATGCCCCTCGCGCAGACTGACCAGGGCGGCGCCGAGCAGGACGTTCCAGACCAGCCCGAAGCGGACGATTTCGTCGGACCAGAAAATCGACTCGTTGAAGCCGTAGCGCAGCGCCACTTGCAGCAGCAGAATTGTGGCATAGCCGACCAGGATGGTGACTGTTGCCGCCTCGATGACCCGGTAGAGGACGCCGACAAGACCGCGCGCCTGCCCGGTTGTCGGACCGTCGTCGATGTTTTCGCCCGCTCCCATGATCGATCCTCACCTCCTTTTTGGAACTCGGATACTCGATTTCACCTGTATCGGGCGGCAGCTGGCACCGCCGCCCGCCGCAGAAATCAGTCGGCAGCGACCGCACGGACCCCTTCGACATATTCCGCCGCCTGCTCACCGGTCTGGCCCACGAAGGCGTCTACAACGCCGGCGGTGGCTTCCCGGAAGCTGTCGATATCCGGGGTATCGACCAGCGTCATATGCTCGCCGAGTATGCTCCAGTTGGTGCTCTGGGTTTCCTCGACGTTGGACCACATCCATTCGCCGACGGCTTCCACTGCGGCTGCGCGCACGATCGCCTGCTGGTCCTCGGTCAGCTTGTTCATCGTCGCCCCGCTGGCGACGAGGGCGCCTGCGGTGAAGATGTGGTTGGTCCGGGCGGCATGGGTGGTCACCTCCCATATGGCAACGCTGGTGAACCAGTCGGCGGGCGATTCCATGCCGTCGATGACGCCGGTCTCGAGCGCAGTGTAGACCTCAGATGTCGGCATCGGCACCGCATTCGCGCCGAGTGCGCGCGCCATGTCGACGAAGGCTGCGACGTTCGGCACGCGCAGCTTCATTCCCTTGACATCGCCGGCGTCCTCGACCGGCATCTTCGCCACTATGATCCTGAATCCGGCGTTGCCGAAGGCGATGATATCGACGCCGGAGGCAGCGAGAACGTCCTCGCGCACCTTCTCGCCGAGCGGGCCGTAGAACGCGCGCCTGGCATGCTCGCCGTCCTCGAACAGGAACGGCATTGATGCGAACCCCATAGCAGGCACCCATCGTTGCAGCGCGCTGACGTTGGTCCAGGCGAAATCGAGCGTGCCGAAATTCAGCGCTTCGGCCGCTTCTTCCATGCCGAAAAGCTGCCCGGCAGGTCTGATGTCAATGATGATCTCGCCATTCGTACGCTCCTCGACGGTCTTGGCGAAGCGCTCCGCAGTCTGGTGGATAACGTGGGTGGTCGGCACGTGGTGGGAGAGCACCAAATGCGTTTGCGCCTGGGCGCTGCCGATCACGGCCAGGGTGATAGCGAAAGCACCTGCCGTCGTCATTGCGCCGGTGAAGAGTTTGCCGAAGAAAGTCATTCGATCCTCCTGTTGAGTCGGGTGAGGGCCAGCCTCCGCCGGTCGGCCCTGATGTGCTGTTATTGTTCCTGGGCGAGTACGGATAGCTCTTCTTCCGACCCGGGCGCGCTTTCGGCGACCCATTCGGTCCAGTCGGGGATGTCCAGCGACATGCTGGATTTGACTACGTCCTTCCAGGTCTCGCCGTCGTCCTGGGTGAACAGCAGGCGATGGGCCTGGATCAGGCTGCGGATGTAGGAGTCGAACTGCTCGCCCTCGAAGCTGGGGATGTCGTAGATCGACCCGCGCACGGTATCGGCGATAGCCTGGAAATTCTTCGGGTCGTTCATCCATACATTGGCCTTTGCCAGTGCCTCGACCAGTGTCTCGACCTTGTCCTGGTTGTCGTTTACCCAGTCGCTGCGGCCCCACAACTGTACGAAGGACAGGTTGAGGATAGGCCGGAAGGTTTCCGGATACTCGTCTTCGTCCATTTCGGGCTCAAGGTAGTTGAACAGGACCGGGAAGCCCTTCGTGGTCAGCGGAATGCGAGTCTGCGGGTTCATGCAGCCGGCATCGATCGCCCCCTGTTCAAGGGCTGTGCCGGTGCCCAGTTCGGTGCCCGTGCTGACAAAGGTGTAGTCCGAGCTGGACAGTCCGGCGGCGCGAAGCGCCTCCTCGCAAATCATGTGCCCGGCGGCGCCCAGCGCCAGGATGCCGATGCTCTTGCCGCGCAGCGCCTCAAGCGACTGCGGCCATCCCGTCTCGGCGCCCTTGGAGCCAACCAGCGAGACGAACACCTTTTGCAGGCCCGACACGGCGGACAGTTCGATCCCCTCCGCCAGCAGGGGCGCCACGTTGAGCGGCGACAGGATTGCGAGATCGATCGATCCAGACACCAACGCGTTCGCCGCTTGTGGCCCCGTCTGCACGGTAATGAATTCAACGTTGACGTTGTTAGCTTCGAAAAACTTCTGTTCCTGCGCGATGAGGGGCAGGATCTGCGGGCCTCCTTGGTAGACTTGGAACTTGATCGCGGGACCGTCCTGTGCCCAGGCGGGTTGTGCCGCGAGGACCGCCGCAGCGAGTGCGCCGGCTATCAGCGGCCCGCGATGCGCTTCCTCTCCGCTGGCAAAACGTGTCAGAACCGCTCCAGCGACCCTCGGATATGACTTGAAAAAATAGATCATGATATCTTCCCTGTTGGTCAGCAGCGGGTCAGGCGTGCGGCTTCGTGACGCCCCTGTGCAGGCGCGCTGCCTACGTGGGTGACGCAACGCCACCCTGTTCAAATTGCCGCCAGCGCAGCAGCCTGCGCTCGGCCAGTCGCATGAGGCCCGAAAGCACCGTGGCGACGATCGCAAGCAGCAGGAGCGCGGCGAAGAAGTCGGCGGTGCGGTATGTCGCGAGCGTGATCTGAAGCTGTGCTCCCAGCCCAACTGCGCCGGACAGCATTTCTCCGACGACCGCAGTCAAAAATGAGTAGGTCAGTCCGAGCTGCAGCCCGGCGAAAATCGTCGGCACCGCCGAGGGAAGGATGAATTTAACGAACAGCTGGAAGCGGGATGCGCCTAGAGTGCGGGCTAGAAGCAGGTGATCTCGAATAGCATTCTGCAGCCCTGCATAGGTGTTGAAGACGATGATGAAGAACACCACCGAAAACACCAGCGCGACGCGCGAACTCGTATCGAGACCAAACCACAGCACAAAAAGGGGCGCCAGGGCGAGACGAGGCAGGTTGTTCAAGCCGGTGAGAAAGGGTCGGACAACGAGATTCACGCGCGGTGCCTGATACAGAATGACGCCTACCACCATTCCAACCGCAGAGGAGATGAAGAAACCGACGAGCGTCTCGTAGACCGTCACAACGAGGTCAAGCAGCATTCGTCCGAAAACAACGTTGTTCCAGAGGCTCACCAATATGGAAGTCGGCTTGGAAATGAATATCTCGGGAACGACGCCGAACTCGGCGATTGCCTGCCAGGCGGCCAGCAACACCAGGAGAAGTCCGATCTGCGCGGCGATGATCGTGATATCGTCGCGACGCCTGGCGGCGGCCTGTGCCAGCGGTTCGAGCGTGTCCGGCCCGCCATCGGCGACCAGATCCCCATCGATTGAGTCCGCCGAGTGCGTCATTGCGCGACCCTCTCGGGTGCGGGTGGGGATGCCGCACCGTCTGCAGAAGCGTCCGCTTCAAGGAACTCGTCCTGCAAATCCCGCCAGATGCGGCCGTAGATTGCGTGGAAGCGCGTGTTGCCCTGAAGGGCGGCCATGGAGCGCGGCCGGGGCAGGTCCACCTCGTGGATCGCCTTGATGCGTCCCGGTCGTTTGGTCATGATCGCCACGCGGTCCGACAAGCCCACCGCCTCGGTCAGGTCGTGGGTGATCAGGACCACCGTCATCTTGTGGTTTTCCCATGCCCGCAGAAACTGGTCGTGAACCGCGAGCCGGGTCTGGGCATCGAGGGCGGAGAAGGGCTCGTCCATCAGAATGAGGCGCGGGCGGGCGCCGAAGGAGCGAGCCAGCGCAACGCGCTGGCGCATGCCTTGTGACAATTGCGCAGGAAAATGATACTCGAATCCGGCGAGACCCATCGCGGCGAGCGCCGCGCCGGCCCGCGCCATCCGTTCCTTGCGCGGAACGCCGTACATTTCCAAAGCGAGTTCCGCATTCTCCTGCGCGGAACGCCATGGCAGGAGTGAGTCCCGCGCCAGCACGTAGCCGGTGCGGGCATCCCCCGCCCTTGGCTCGACGCCGAATACCTTCAAGGAGCCTTGCTCCGGCCTTCCGAGCCCCGCAATCATATTGAGCAGGGTGGTCTTTCCACAGCCGGACGGACCGATAACAGAGAGGAACTCACCCTCCATAACGGAGAGATCGATTCCGGTGAGCGCTCGAATGCTGCTCCCAGCGCCAGTGAACCAGTGGCTTACCTTCGAGACTTCCACCAGCATGGTCAATCTCCTTCGCGTAGGTCTGGTTCCCCGAGGGTTTAGCTCCGCGCCATGTCAAGCTTCTCGACCAAGGCTTCATTTACCTCGATGCCTAGGCCGGGGCGCTCCGGTGGTGCGATGAAGCCATCGGTCTGCGTGATCGGGATATCCACCAGCTCGGTCTGCACCGAAACCGGGAAGGGCTTCAGCTCCAAGAGCTTCGTATTGGGCGAGGCGATCGAGAGGTGCAGGCTGGCCGAAGTAGTGATCGCCGTGCTCCAGGCATGTGCGTTCATGGCGATGCCGGCGCGGCTCGCCAGTTCGTCCACGCGTAGGAAGCCCGAAATGCCTTCGACCCGCCCGGGGTCGACCCCAAGCACATCGGCCACTCCCGTCTCGATCAGGTTCGCATAGTCTCCAACCGTGAATTCACGCTCGCCCATGGCGATCGGCACATCGACCGCGGCTTTCAAGGCGCGATGGGCCTCGATGCGCGTAGGATGAAAAGGCTCCTCCACCCAGCCGATCCTATACTCCGCCATCTGCTTGATGACGTTGATCGCGGTGCAACGGTCCCATTTCACCCCGTGGCCGATATCGACCATGATGTCGAAATCGGAGCCAACGGCTGCGCGCAAGTCGCGGATGAACACCACGTCGTTCTTGGGATCCCGGCCGATATTGGACAGGCCTTTCTTGCCGAAACCCAACTTGACGCCCTGGAAGCCGGCTTGCTTGAAGCCGAGCACCTCTTCGATGTTTTCCTGGTTTGTGGCTTTGTTAACGTGATTGGCTGCGAACGCGGGCATGCGGTCGCGCGCCTTGCCGCCGAAAAGCTGGTAGAGCGGCTTGCCCTGCAGCTTTCCCTCGATGTCCCACAAGGCCATGTCGAGAGCGGAGTAGGCGAAGCAGGCGATCCCACCTTCGCCATACCACCAGCAATGGGCTCGCATCATACGCCAGCTCTCAGCCACCGAAATATCGCCCGCATCAATCAGCAATGGCGCGAATGCCTCATCGATCAACAGCTTTGTGGCGCGGCAGGCTTCGGGCCACATGGCGATGCCTTCGCCCCATCCCACGACGCCGTCGCTGGTCTCCACCCGGGCCAGCACGGTGAGCCGCCATTCGCCGTGGTCATTGGAGTCCGGGTAGCGCAACACCCAGGATTGGACATCAGCGATCCGCATGCTTGCCTCTCCTCACTCCCTGACACTCACTGACCGGCTTTGTTGACTATCATCGTCCCGACTGGTAAGTCAACAAGTGGTCATACCATTTTCAGAGACGCTGCAGATGTCGCTACTGGCCAGTATTGAGGAGAAGCCCATCCGGCGCGAAGCGGTGAGCAGCATCGTTGTCGACCGACTCATGGGATTCGTGAAAGCCGGCGAACTGTCCGCAGGCGATAGGCTACCGTCTGAGCGCGACCTTGCGTCGAGTTTCGGCGTCAGTCGGCCGACGATCCGCGAGGCGCTGAAGGTTCTGGCCGCGTTGGGCGTGGTGGAAATAAGGCATGGCGGCGGCGTGTTCGTTTCGACGCTGAGCGCTTCCGACCTCCTGCGGCCACTCACCTTCTTTCTGTCGCTGGAGGACGTCACCGTCGAAAAGCTGTATGCCGCGCGGAGACTGATCGAAGCTGAAATCGCTGCGCTCGCGGCACGGTCGGCAACCGAAGCCGATATTTCGGTGCTTCGAAAATTGTTGTCCGTCCAGACGGAAACGGTAGACCAGGCGGAACGCTACAGGGAGGTCGACACCGACTTCCACGCCAAGCTCGCCGACATCGCCGACAATCCTTTCCTTGGCCGCGCCGCCCAGAGCCTCAACATTCTTGGTCTCGAGTTCAGAAAGATCGCCTCCGAGACGCCCGCCGTCTTGGCCGGGTCCATCAAGGATCACGGAAAAATAGTCGCGGCGATCGAAGAGCGCGATCCGGAAGCCTGCCGCAAGGCGATGGCCGATCACATGGATTTCGTACTGAAAACGACACGATTGGCAATGGAAGGCAGGCATGGCTGATCAAGGACACGGTCGCCTCAGGCGACCGACAGTGGATGACATCCGGTCCAGCGGATTTTCGACACCGTGGGACGCACCCATGGTGCCGCCCTTCCCGTTCCGGTTCAGGAATACGGAAATCCTGACGCTCTACTGGCGCACTGACCCCGACGCGATGGCGTTTCTCCTGCCGCCGCCGTTGGAGCCGTTCGGCGACATTGCCTGTGCCCACATCTACAAGATGAACGATACCGACTGGCTCGGCCCCTATAGCGAGGCGAACTTCATGTTCGGCGCGGCGCTGAACGGCAAGCCGCTCGGCGCCTACTCGCCTTACCTCGTTCTGTCGTCCGATGTCGGCGTCGCCCACGGTCGGGAAGTCCACGGGCAACCCAAGAAGCTCGGCCACCCTGCAATAGAGTTCCGCGGAGACCTGATCGTCGGGCGTGTCGAACGCAATGGCATCGATGTTCTCACGGGGACGCTGGCCTACAAGCAGAAAAGCACGACGCCCGAAGCGCTGAAGCCGCATTTCGATTTCGCCACCAATGTCAACCTGAAGGCGATCGATCACATCGACGGACGGCCCGCGATACGGCAGCTCGCCTCGCGCAGGCTTGCGGACGTTACGGTCCACGAAGGCTGGGTCGGCCCCTGCACGGTCGAATTGCGACCCAACGCCCAGCTTCCCGCTTTCAGATTGCCGGTGCTCGAGCCGCTGGAAGGCTTCTTCTGGAGGGCCGATTTCACGCTCGTTCAGGGCGAGATCATCCACGACTATCTGCAGGAGTCTCCATGACCAAGAGGGTTGTGGTCTCCGATTACACCTTTCCCGCTCTTGTCCAGGAGGAAGAGGCCGCCCGCGCCGAAGGCGCCGAGTTCGAGGCTTTCCAGTGCAAGGATGCCAGAAGCGTGGCGGATGCGGTCGCAGGCGCGGATGTCGTGGCCGTCCAGTTCGCGCCCTTTACCGCGGACGCCGCCTCCGCCGTCGCGCCGGGGGCAACGATCATCCGATACGGAGTCGGCTACGACAACATCGACATCGCCGCGGCAATGAACCGGCAACTGAAAGTCGGCTACGTCCCCGACTACTGCGCGGACGAAGTCGCCGACCACACGGCAGCTGTGGCGCTCGCCCTGCTCAGGAAACTGTTTCCGCTCGACGCGTCTGTCAGGCGGCACGAGTGGGCGGCGGTCAAGGTCGCAAAGCCGATCAAGCCGTTCTCCCGGACCGTGTTCGGTTTCTTCGGCATGGGACAGATCGGCCGGGCCGTCCTCGAACGCCTGAAAGGGTTCGGTTTTCGGTTTGCCGCGGCCGATCCGGGCCTCACCCCGGAGGCGGCGGTCAGCCTGGGTGTGCGCCTTGTCGATGCGGATACGCTCCTTTCGACGGCGGACATCATTTCCCTGCATGCGCCCGCGACCCGCCAGACCATCGGCTTTTTCAATGCCGAGCGGCTGAAGCGGATGCAGCCGCACGCGATGATCGTCAATTCGGCGCGCGGCCAGCTCATCGTCGAGGAAGACCTGGCGAATGCGCTGAATGAAGGGACGATCGCGGGCGCCGCGCTCGATGTGTTCGCGGACGAACCGCTGCCGGCCGCCTCACCGCTGCGTTCCGCGCGTGGCCTCATACTCAGTCCGCATGCCGCCTGGTATTCGGACGCTGCAATCGACCGGCTTCAACGTCTCGTCGCCGACGACATCGCACGGGCCCTGCGCGGCGAGCCTCCGCGCAGGCCAGTACCGGTCTCATAAAGCCGAAAAGTCAGGAAAACACATGAAACTCTTGCGCGTTGGACCGCAGGGCGCCGAAAGGCCGGCATTGCTCGACGAGGACGGGATCCTGTGTGATCTCTCCGCAATCGTTCCCGACATTGCCGGCGAAACGCTTTCGGCTGAGGCCCTCGACAGGCTGCGGACGCTGGATGCGGGCAGATTGCCTCGGCTGGATGACGCCGTCAGGATCGGCCCGTGCGTCGGCGATGTCGGCAAGTTCATATGTATCGGCCTGAACTATTCCGACCACGCCGCCGAGACCGGGGCCGAGCCTCCGTCCGAGCCGATCCTCTTCTTCAAGGCGACCACGGCGATCTGCGGACCGAATGACGAGGTGCTGATTCCGCGCGGGTCGGAAAAAACCGACTGGGAGGTCGAACTCGGCGTCGTGATCGGGAAACGGGCGAGCTACGTCGCCAGGGAGCAGGCATTCGAGCACGTTGAAGGCGACTGCGTGGTCAACGACGTCTCCGAGCGGGCATTTCAGATCGAACGCGGCGGTCAATGGGTCAAGGGCAAGTCGGCGGACACTTTCGGCCCGATCGGTCCCTGGCTGGTCACCCGCGACGAGATCGAGGACCCCCAGAACCTGGATGTGTGGCTCGAGGTCGACGGCAAGCGATATCAGGAGGGTTCGACGAGAACCATGATTTTCGGCGTCGACTATCTCGTCCACTATATTTCGCAGTTCATGACGCTGATGCTCGGAGACATCATTTCCACGGGAACCCCACCGGGCGTCGGGCTCGGGCAGAAACCTCCGGTGTTCCTGCGGGCCGGGCAGGAAATGGCGCTTGGCATCTCCGGCTTGGGCACACAGCGGCAGAAGGTGGGGCAGGCATGACCCAGCCCGGCCGCAATGAGGGTATCGCGGCTCGCGCGCCGGTCGAAATCGGAATCATAGGAGCCGGATGGTGGGCCTGTCAGGCCTATATTCCGCGACTGCTCAACCATCCGGACGTCTCAGGCGTGGCAGTCATGCGTCGCGACGAGCGGGCGCTCGCGAAGATCGCCGAGACGTTCGGAACGGATCTGCTGTTCACCGACGCCGCGCAGATGCTGGAGCAACGCAGGCTTGGCGGCGTCATCGTCGCCTCGCCCCATCACCTGCACGCCGAGCATGCGCTCATGTGCATCCGGAAAGGCCTGCCGGTCATGATCGAGAAGCCGATGGCCGTATCGTCCGCCGATGCCAGATCGATCATCGATGCCGCCGACAGGCAAGGGGTGCCGGTCATCGTTCCCTACGGCTGGAACTTCAAGCCGATGACCGACACGGCATATCGCCTGATCCGGGAGGGATGGGTGGGAGAGATACGGCACGTCTCGGTCCACATGGCCTCCGCCCTGAAGGACCTGTTCGCCGGGAAGCCGCCGGAGCGGACGAAGGATCACCTGTTCCGGCCGCCGGCCTCGACATGGTCCGATCACGAACGCGCCGGCGGCTACGGCTGGGGCCAGCTCACGCATGCGCTCGGCGTCCTGTTTCGCCTGGTCGACCTCGACCCGGCAAGCGTGTTCGCGAGGGCGGGAACTTCTCCGACCGGCGTGGACTACTACGACGCAGCCGTCGTCCAGATGGAGAACGGCGCGACGATGACGCTGTCCGGCGCGGCCACCCTGCCAAATCCGCGGCGCTTCCAGCTGGATATCCGGATATTCGGCGAGGACGGCGTGCTGTTGTACGATATCGAGCGGGCACGCGTGGAGGCGCTCCGGCATGACGGTCGGTCCAGGATCGAGCCGCTGTCGCCCGATGCCGGCGAATACGAGACCGACGGCGCGCTCGGCCGCTTCGTCGATCTGTGCATGGGCCGCAACGTCGAGAACCCTGCAAGCCCGGTTATCGGGTACAGGGCCACGCGGCTCATCGACGCGATGTATCGCTCCCTCGCCAGCGGCCGCATGGAGCCGGCCTGATGCGGCTGAGCGTGGCCAGTTGGAGTTTCGCCCATTGCACGCTGCGGGAGGCCGCCCGCATCGCTTCGGCCATCGGGGTCGACGGGATCGATCTGGGCTACATCCACAGGCCGGCCATCGACCGAAAACGACTGCTGGCCAATCCGGAACTCTGCGCCGAGGCTGTCCTCGGCCAGTTGTCGCTGACGCCCGCCACGCTGTTCCACCGCTTCGGCGACAGCCGCGAGGACCGAAACCTTGCATTGGGTGACAATGCCGAAAACCGGCAGGATTTCGGCGCGGTCCTTCGCTTCGCCGGGAAAGCACGCATCGAAACGGTGATGGTGCTGCCCGGGATCGTCAATTCCGGACAGTCGCGAGCGCAGGCGATCGAACAGGCCTCGCGGGCACTTGCGCCGCTCACGGATATGGCATCCGAATGGAGAGTCACGCTCTGCGTCGAACCGCATGTCGGGTCCTGCATCGAAAGCCCGGCGCAAACGGGCGAACTGCTGGGAAAGGTTCCGGGCCTCAAGCTCACGCTCGATCCAGCGCATTTCATCATGCAGGGATACGCCCAGTCCGAAATCCTGGCGCTGCTGCCGGCGAGCGCCGGCCTTCATCTACGGCCGGCGCGTCCGGGCGCGATGCAGACACGGTTTCACGACGGCACGATCAACTTCCACGCGCTGTTCGGCGCGCTCCGCGAGGCAGGCTTCCAGGGCTGGCTGTCGCTGGAAGCGCTGCATCAGACCTACATGAACACGATGACCGAAGATGTCCTGACGGAGACGCTTCTGATGCGGGACGCGTTCCGGTCCTGGGTGTCGGCTGAAAACAGGGAGGATTAGGCAATGGCCGAACTGAGGGGCAGGCGAGCCCTCGTCACCGGCGCCCGACGCGGCATCGGCGCCAGGATCGCCGAGGAACTCGCAAAGGCGGGCGCGTCGGTCGCAGTCTGCGGCCGCAACGCCGGCGACTGCCAGGCCGTGGTCGACCGTATCGCCAGTGCCGGCGGCCACGCGTTCGATCATCGATTGGACATGACCGAGTTGGAAAAGATCGGGCGGGCAGTACATTCGGCCGCCGAAAGGCTGGGCGGTCTCGACCTCATCGTGAACAATGCCGGCACGATCGATCCGATGGGCGCGATTGGCGCGCTCGACCCCCTTCAGTTCCATCGAACGATGCTCATCAACGTCTCGGGGGCTTTCGCGGTGGTAAACGCCGGCTGGACGTATCTCAGGAAAAATCGCGGGCGTGTGATCAATCTTTCTTCGGGTGCGGCGTCCGCGCCGATGGAAGGGTGGGCGGCTTATTGCTCCAGCAAGGCCGCGCTGCTGATGTTGACCCGCTCCATCGCCATCGAGGGCATGGCGGATGACATCCGCGCCTTCGCCTTTGTGCCCGGACTGGTCGACACCGACATGCAGGGTGCGATCCGGGAAGCCAACATCAATCGCGTCTCCAAGGTTCCACGGGAAGATCTGTTGCCGGCCGAGAAGCCGGCAAGGATGGCCGTCTGGCTGGCATCGGGTGCGGCAGATGGCCTGTCGGGCCAAACGGTGGATATCCGCGATCCTCAGATACAGGCGTTAATTCACAATCAGGAGCACAAATGACGCAGTATGCTTGGGTTCTGCAAATCCGACCGGGCTACGAGGACGAATACCGGCGACGCCATTCCGTCGTTTGGCCAGAGATGGAGGCCGCGCTCAGGGCGGCGGGCGTGCGGAACTATTCCATCTTCCGTTACGGCCTCACGCTCTTTGGGTATTTCGAGTGCGACGACGTTCCGGCAATGGTCCGGTCCCTGCGATCTTCCGATGTTTCCAAGCGCTGGCGCGACTACATGGAGCCCTGCATCAACTACGACGTCGATCCCAGCACCAATTATCCCTACCTGCTGCCGCTGATCTGGCACATGGACTGAATCAGTTCAGGCGTTGCCCTGACGTCCGGTCGAATGCGTGCAGCCTGCCAGGCCGAACAGCCAGCCGAAGGACGTCTCCGACACTAAAGTCCCGCCTTTCCCGAAACGAAGCGAGCAGCTCGCAATCCGCTCCATTGAGGACGATGAACGTTTCCGGTCCGGTCGGCTCGACCACCGCCACCTCGAACTCGGCACCGTCGTCGTGGACGACGATATCCTCCGGCCTCACGCCCAGCGTGACCAGCGTGCCGTCGTCGATCTGAAGGCCGGGGCAGTCGACATCGAGCGCACCGGCCCTGAGGGACGAGCCGTGCTTCGTCGCGGCAATGAAGTTCATGCTCGGCGATCCGATGAAGCCGGCCACGAATTCATTGGCGGGCCGATCATATAGTTCGAGCGGTCTGCCGACCTGTTCTATCCTGCCGTCCCGCAGCACGACGATGCGATCGGCCATGGTCATGGCTTCGACCTGGTCATGCGTCACATAGACGGTGGTGGTCTTCAGGCTCTGGTGGAGCTGCTTGATTTCCGTGCGCATCTTGACGCGCAGCTTCGCGTCGAGATTGGACAACGGTTCGTCGAAGAGAAACACCTGCGGCTTGCGCACGATCGCCCTGCCCATCGCCACGCGCTGACGCTGGCCGCCGGACAGAGCCTTTGGCTGACGGTCCAGATATTCGGACAGCCCGAGCGTGCTGGCCGCCGAATCGACCCTCTCGCGAATGACGCTGCCGCTCTCCCCGGACAGCCGCAGCGCGAAGCTCATATTCTCCTCGACGCTCATGTTGGGGTAGAGTGCGTAGCTCTGAAACACCATGGCGATGTCACGGTCTTTCGGCGCGACGCTGTTCACCACCTTGCCGTCGATCGCGATCTCTCCCGACGAGATCGCCTCGAGCCCGGCGAGCATGCGCAGCAATGTGGACTTGCCGCAGCCCGACGGGCCTACCAGGGCAACGAACTCGCCATTTCCGATGGTCAGATCCACGCCGTGGATGACGCCTACGGCGCCAAAGCTTTTCCGGACGCTCCGGAGCTCGACTTGCGCCATGAGCCGGCCTCCCTCCTAAAACAACATCGTGCGCTGCTCGCTGAACATGACCTGCCGGGCGAGCAGGTCGTTCTGGCGCATGTAGAGTTCCCATCGCAGTTCGGAGAACTGCGGATCGTTCCAGAGATTCCGAAACTCCCCCGGATCGTTTTCCAGATCGAACAGCTCGAACAAGTTGTGGCTGTGATAGCTGATGAGCTTGTAGCGGCCGTCGAACGTCATCGTCGCGCGCGTATGGTCGGGAGTGTATTTCTTCCCCATCGCGTCGATGAATTCGCACAACACCATTTCCTTATGGAAGTGCGGTTCCGCCTCGCCCGTCAGGATGGGCAGCAGCGACCTGCCCTGCATGGACCAGGGAATTTCGATATCCGCGGCGTCGAGCAGTGTCGGCGCGATGTCGATCGCCTCGGTCAGTGCGTCGCTGATGAGGCCCCTGCGCGCGCCGGCCGGCCAATGCACGATCATCGGCACCCGCACCGCTCCTTCGAAGAAGCGCGCGCCTTTCAGCAGCAGGCCATGATCGCCCAGCATTTCGCCGTGATCGCTGGTGAAGATGAAGATGGTGTTGTCGAGCTGGCCGGTGGCCTCGAGTTCCGCGTAGATCGCTCCCACAGCGTCATCGAGATGCTCGATCATGGCATAGTAGGCGGCCTTGAAGGCCTTGCCGTAATATTCGCGCGGCACGCCCTTGTGATTTGCGAACTTCCCGTCCGGAAACCGGTGCTCGTCGGCGCCGCGCGGATGGTACTTGCGCGGATCCACCGGAAAATGCGTCTGATGCTGGATGTTGGCAAAGTGCTCCTGGCGTTCGAGGTCGCTCTCCTCGAAAAGCGGGTCAGGCAGTGCTTCGGGATCGTACCGGTCCAGATATTCCCGTGGCGGATCGAACGGATGGTGCGGGGCGAAAGGATTGAGCGACAGCATCCATGGCCGGTCGCTGTTGGCCCTGATGAAGCTGCAGGCGCTTTCCGATATCCAGGTCGTCTGGTGCAGCTCCGCGGGCACGCCCGGGCCGATTAGCGCGTCGACATCCTCGAACAGCTTGAAGGGATCATGTCCCTTCGCGCGCAGCCAGTGATGGTAGGCATTATTGAATGAAGTCCCGTCCTCGGGCCTCGGCATGTTGCTCCACAGGAACACGTCGTAGCCGTCATCGCCCCGCTTTTCCGCGCCTCCCTGCGCGCCGGTGAGATGAAGCTTGCCCATCAGCCCGCACAGATAGCCGTTGTCGGCCAGCAGCTTCGTCACGAGCGTCTCGGATTCCGGCCATCGGCCTATCCCGTTGCTGAGCACTCCGTGACTGCGTGGATATCTTCCTGTCAGGAAACTGGCCCGGCTCGGGGTGCAGATCGGGCTTTGGACATAATGCCTCGTGAAGGCCACGCCGCCTCGAACGAGGCGGTCGATGGCGGGCGTCCGAATATGAGGATTTCCCAGCGACGCGATCGTATCGAAGCGTTGCTGGTCGGTACAGAACCACACGATGTTCGGCTTCTTCTTTTGATCGTCGCGTGAATCGGACAAGCAACCCTCCATCCACTTGGAATGCATTCCAAATTTTCCCGAGCCCTATCATGGGCTTCGGTCAGTAGCAATATGGTTTTCCGCAATTTCAGGCTTGCCATGATTTCTAAATTCAGGATAGTGGTTGGAATGCATTCCAACAGGAGATGTCATTGACTGTCCAGATCGATCTCAAGGACAAGGTCGTTGTTGTCACGGGCGCCGCAGGCGGGATCGGCCGCGCAATTTGCGCGCGCCTGGCAGCGGCAGGGGCGTCGCTGCTGCTCACCGACCTCGATCAGTCCGGCTTGGAGCGCGCCGCCGCCTCTCTGGCCGGGGTACCGGAGACTCAAAAGGCTTCCGTCGGCAGCCATGCGGCGGATCTCGGCGATCCGAAAGTCGGCCATACGCTCGTGGAGGCGACGCTGGCGCGTTTCGGGCGCGTCGACGCGGTCGTCAATGCGGGGGCGGTCCTGAGGCGGACGGAGTTCCTGGATGTCGAGGACGCGGTGCTGAGCGAGTCGCTGAACGTGAACCTCGCAAGCATCTTCCGCATCTGTCAGGCCGCGGTACCGGTCATGCTGAAAGCCGGGACCGGCGCGTTCGTGAATTTCACCAGCCCGTCGGCGTTCACCGGCGGCCGCGTCGGGGCGGTCCATTACGGCGCCGCCAAGGCCGGCGTGATCACGCTGACGCGCGGTCTCGCGGTCCAGTTCGGTTCCGAGGGAATTCGAGCGAATGTGCTTTGCCCCGGAACCACCGCGACGCCGATGATCATCGGCGCCTTGAGCGACGAGCAGCTTGGCACGCATCTGCGCGGCGTGCCGATGGGCCGCCTCGCGGAGCCGGTCGAGATCGCCAACGGCGTTCTCTTCCTGCTCAGCGATCTCGCTTCCTTCGTCAACGGCGCGGTGCTGACCGTCGACGGCGGCGCATCCCTGCGACCGTAGGCGGGAAGCGGCGATGTCCACCCAGCCGAGGATCAAGGACGTTGCGGCAAGGGCTGGCGTCGCCGTGGGCACGGTTTCGCGCGTCCTCAACAATCAGGGCAATGCCAGCGAGGAAGCCCGGCGCAAGGTCCTCAAGGCGATCGAGGAGCTGAACTATCAGCCCAATGCGTGGGCGCGAAATCTCAGGACCGGCCGTTCGCGGAACATCGGCTATTGCGTTCGCGATATTTCCAATCCGCTGTTCTCTACTGCAGCCGTCGCCATCGAGCGCGTGCTGGACGCGGAAGGGCTTTCGCTGCTCATCCGCAACAGTTTCGACCATCCCGAACGCGAGCTCAAAATCGTTCGCTCGTTTCTTGAACAGGATGTGGACGGTCTGATCCTGAGCCCGAGCATCGACAGCGGCGCACATATCGTCGAGATGGCGGCCGCGCGCGGTGTCCCTGTCGCCGTGCTCGATCGTGAATCGCCGGCGCCGAGCGTTCGGGTCATGACGGATCACGTGACCGGCGTGGAGCAAGCCACAAAATATCTCCTGGATCTCGGGCACCGCGACATCGCGATAATCACGGGAAGCCAGAATGTTTCCGCAGGACGGGCCCGCGTGGCGGGATACGAACGGGCTTTCGAAGCCAGGCACATCCCGGTGAACAGGAACTTGGTCTTCCACGGCTCGTTCAGCCGCGAATATGGAGAGAAAGCTGGCACCGCGTTGCTGCGGCGCGATAATCGCCCCACCGCGATCATCACCGGCGGCACGCCGCTGCTTTTAGGCCTCCTCCCGGTGATCAATTCCTGCGCCCTTTCAATACCGGACGATCTTTCGATCATCTGCTGCGACGACATCGACATCACCCAGCTCTACCGCCCGCCGATAACGGTCGTGCGTCGCGACATCGCGCGGGTCGGACGCTTAGCCGCCGAGGCCATTGTCGCCCTCCTGTCGGGCCACTCGGAGCTGGCCGGCGCGGTCCACAACATTCCAACGGAACTCGTCGTCAGGGAATCCTGCGCGCCGCCCGGCGAGGTTCGGCCGCCGATTGAACGGCAACAGCTTTAAGACTCAGGCGCGCGCATTGTAAGGGAGGAAGTAATGACTCGTTTCAACGCAACCAGATCGATGATGCTAGGATTGGGGGGCGCCGTTCTTTTCGGCCTTGCGACCCTGGGCTCGTCCGCACAGACCCAGGAGCTCCAGGTCTGGAAGTACGGTAGCCCGAAGGCCGAGCGGGACTATTTCACCAAGATCAACGAGGGTTTCCCGGGAGGGAAGGTAACCTGGGAATCGCAGGACTGGGAAACGCGCGCGCAGGGAATTTCGACGGCGACGATAGCCGGAAACCTTCCCGACGTGCTTGCCGCCGACAACACGGTCCTCGGCAAAATCGCCGAGGCTGGCGCTGTCTTGCCGCTCGACGAGATCGCTGCCGACAAGGTTGTGGGCTGGGCCGCCAACTATCCCAAGGAGTTGTGGGAGCTCGGAAAATATGGCGGCAAGTCCTACGGCATGTCCACCTTCGTCGATCTGAGCCCGGTGATCATCTACAACGCGGCCATGCTCGAGGCCGCAGGCGTCCAGCCCCCCAGAACATGGAGCCAGTTGCGGGCGGCGGCCAAGGCGCTCAACAAGGATGGCGTCGCCGGCATCGTCTTCGCGGCGAGCACCACGACACTCGACACCGACATCATCCAGTCCATCATATCGGTGAATGGCGGACGTTGGCTGGATCACGACGGGAAGCCCGCAATGGGCGGTCAGGCGCTGGTTGACACTTTCCAGCTTGTCAAGGATCTGACCCAATATGCGCCACAGGGGATCGTCGACGCGAATTTCCGTGACGCTCTTCAGCTCTTCTACCAGGGGAGAGCGGCTATGGTCATCACCAAGTCCTTCGCGCCGATCATCCAGACGGACTACGAGGTTCCCGCGGATTTTCCGGCGGTCATGATCAGCTTCCCCAAGCCGGACAAGGTGACGGGCAGCTTCCCTTCGGCGTCCTTTGAAGCCCACGCTCCCTTCCTTTTCCTCGTGACGTCGCAGACCGACGACAAGGAACTCGCGGTCGAATATCTCGACTACTGGTTCGACCCCAAGCAGCACTACGGCTGGGATGGCTCCGAGGTTAAGGGCCGGGTTCCCACCGCGCACGCGATGCTCCGGTCGGAGGGATTCAAGCAGCAATATCCCGCGCTTGCCGCCGCCTACGAGGAAGGCACGCTGTTCGACAACGTCGTCAGCATCCCCTTCTTCCCCGAATATCCGGACCTGCGGCGCAGCTTCAGCGAGGCCCTGCAGGGCGTGGTGCTCGGCGTCGTGACGCCCGAGCAGGCGGCGGCTGACGTGGAGAACGCGACCAAGGCGGCCATCGCTAAGTGACTTGCAAAACCCGGCGCCGCGGCCGATCGCGGCGCCGGCTTTTTGGTCGAAGGAGCACGCAATGACCGCACTCCCCGAGGGTAATCCGGAGGCCGCTCTGCACGGCCAGAGCCGGGCTTTCAGACGCTACGTGCTGCTGCCTCCGACCTCCATTATATCGGCGCTGATGGTCTTCGCGTTCCTCAGTCTGGTCTACTACGCCCTGCACGAGGTCGACATCTACACTCTCGTGCCGACGAGTTATGTGGGATGGCGCAATTTCACCTTCATATTCTCCGATCCCAAGAGCCTCACCGCGCTGCTGAACACGTTCATCTGGATCGGCGTCAGCGTCGTGCTCATCACGATTTTGGGCATCGCGACCGGCCTCTTCCTGTCCCGGGACGGCGCCATAATCCGATTCACGCGTGCATTCATGCTCGTGCCCTGGGTGCTGCCGGGCGTGGTCACCGCCGCGCTCTTCAGATGGTTCTTTCAGACGCAGAACGGGATTTTCAACAGCACCCTCGCACAAATCGGCTTCCTGGCCGATCCGGTGCCTTGGCTCAGCTCGCCGGGGCTCGCCCTCTATACCGTGTGCTTCGCGATCGTCTGGAGGCTTTTCCCGATGTTTGCGCTGGTCACGGCGGCGGCGATCAAGACGGTCGATCAATCGCTCTACGATGCGGCGGCGATCGACGGCGCGTCGGCGTGGCGGCGTTTCTGGCATATCACCCTGCCGGGTATCACCCAGCAGACGCTGACCATGGTGTTGCTGGTGACGATCTGGGTCGCCAACAATCTGGTGTTCGTGCATGTGATGACCGGCGGCGGACCGATCGGGCAGAGCGAGACGATCCCGACCTACATATACCGGATGGCTTTTGATGTCGGGAATGTCGGGCTCGCTTCCGCCGCGAGCCTGCTCAATGCCGCACTGCTCGTGATTATCGGGATTGTGTATGTGCGGGCACTCCGCGCGGCCAGGAGGGAATCGTGAACACTGGCTCGTCGCGGACCGGCTATCTGCTGTCGAAGGCTTTCGAGTTGGGCGTCGCAGCGATCCTGCTGACGGTCATCCTGTTCCCGGTCATCTGGCTGGTCCTGATATCCGTCAGGTCAGTGGCGGAAGTCTACCAGTATCCGCTGACATTCTTCCCGAAAGAGCTGGTTTTCGACGCCTATCGTGAAGTCTGGCTCAGCAAGGGGTATTCGACGGATTGGCTCCGGTATTTCCTGAACACGGCGGTGATAGCCTGCTTCGCGGCCACCGGCGTTATGCTGCTGGGGCTCCTGCTGGGCTATGTGCTGTCGCGCATGCGCGGGCCGTGGGTCGGGCGTGTGCAGCTTCTGTTCATCGTGATACAGCTCTTCGAAGGGCCGGCATTGATCATACCGGTCTATCTCGCTTTGAGCTGGCTTGGGCTCTACAATTCGGCAATCGGCTACATCCTGTTGCTGATCGTCTTCTTCCTGCCCTTCGCGGCGCTACTCAGCCTGAGCTTCGCCTATTCCGTTCCCATCGAAATTGATGAAGCCGCGCGCATCGACGGATGCTCGGACTGGCAGTTCTTCCGCAAGGTGTTCATCCCGTCAGCGAAGGTCGGAATGGTGACGGTCGGACTGATGGCATTCCTGCTTGTATGGGGGGAATACCCGTTCGCGCTGACGCTGCTGCAAGGCGAGAACCGAACCGTTTCAACCGCGCTGGTTGACCTGATCAGCGGCCTGAGTGTCTACTGGAACAACCTGGCTGCGGCAGCGACCATCATCTCGCTCCCCGTGATCCTGGTTCTGGTCTTCGCGCAAAAGCATATCGTGTCCGGCCTGACAAGCGGCAGCGTCAAGTGATGGACAGCAACCTTCCAAATTGCTGCATGCCGGGAAACCACACCGCCTCGGCGCCGCGCGCCGCCATCCCCGGGGGATCTCGAACCCTGCATGCCGGCGACACAGTATTGATCTCGGGCGGTACGGCTTTTCGGGGAACCGACAAACCCGTCTACGTCGTGGATGGCGAAGCCATCGTCGAGAGAGCCGTTCTGGCCGACTTCAGGATCGACAAAAATCCCGTTTCCAACCGGCGGTTTTCGCAATTTGTTGCCGAAACGGGCTACCGGACTCATGCGGAAGAGTTCGGCTGGTCCTACGTATTCCACCTGGACGCGCCGCGAGCGTCGCCGATCCCGAACCTGACCTGGTGGCGCCGTGTCGACGGCGCAAACTGGCGCCAGCCGGAAGGGGCTGGTTCCGGCATCAAGGATCGCGCCAACCATCCGGTCGTTCACGTCTCCTGGCGCGATGCTGCGGCATTTGCGAAATGGTGCGGCGGGCGGCTGCCGACGGAAATCGAATGGGAACATGCGGCGCGTGCGGGCCAAGGCGATGTCCGCTTCACTTGGGGAGACAGGGAACCCGATGATACCGATTTCCTGCCGTGCAATATCTGGCAGGGCGAGTTTCCGGCGGTGAATATCGCAGCCGACGGTTACTTCAGAACGGCTCCCGAGGGGAGTTTCGCGCCCAATCCGGCCGGTATTCACAACATGCTGGGCAATGTATGGGAATGGACAGCCGATCCATTCAAAATACGCTCATTGAGCAGAGCGCTGCGACGGCAGGCCGAGACAAAGCGCGGCATGAAGGTTCTAAAAGGTGGCTCTTTCCTCTGCCACTTAAGCTATTGCTACCGTTACAGGATAGCAGCACGCACCGGCAATACGCCGGACAGCTCCACATCGCACCAAGGATTTCGGCTGGTTTGTGATATGAGCTGAATAATTACCTCAGATGCGTGAGGGCGCAGGTGCGGCCGGCGGTCATTCCAGATCTTCGTTTCAGAAAAGAATAAGGCACGGGCCGCCGGTTACCCTTCGGCTGTCTCCCTGATTGGCTCAAACGGTAACCCGAACGGTCCCGTCACTATCCGTGCGCTGTGTCAGCTTCCCTAACCTCAGCATGGAGTTGACGTGAGCGTGCACCTCGCTGAAGGCAAAGCCAAGCTGATGCGGATCAAGCGGCCGCGGGAACAGCACCGGCACGAGATCGGCTACCGTGTGCGCCTTCTGCCGGCAAGCGGTTTCAATCAAATTGCAGCGTTCTTGGTGATGGCCGGTCAACTGTCGGCAGCGCTCGTGAAGCCCATGGAAGGGCAGCTGATGCCCCGGCAGGACAAGCACCTCATCCGGGACATTCCTTGTGATGTTTTCGAGCGATCTGAGATAGAGGCCGAGCGGATCGCCCTCCGGATCGACCGCCCAGACGCTGACATTGGGTGTGATGCGGGCGATGACCTGGTCGGCCGCCAGAAAGGCATTTTCCGAGGGGCCGTGGAGCATAAGCTGTTCGGGCGCATGGTCGTCTCCCGAAAGCACGCGAAATTCCCGCCCGCCGATCGTCAGAATGTCGCCGGCGACGACACGTGTGAAAGTCGGCGGCAGCTTCGTGACCATCTTCAGGTATCGATGCCCGTCCGATCCGACAAGCGCCGTCGTTGCCGGGTCAAGTCCGTGCCGGGCATAAAAATCGTGGTAGGACTTCGCATCGAGCGCGCCGGGGCTTAACGAGATGTTGATGCAGCCGAGATAGGCGGTCTGGCTGGTCAGCAGCGGAATGTCAAAGCGTTCGCAGAGCCATCCGGCCGAGCCTATGTGATCCGGATGGAAATGGGTCACGATCAGGCGGGTCAGGCGCTTGCCCGCGAGCGGACCGGCTACGAGCGCTTCCCAGGCTGCACGCGTGACGTCGTCGCCTATCCCGGCATCGAGGACGGCCCACCCGCCCTGATCCTCGATCAGGTAGATGTTCACGTGATCGAGGCGGAACGGCAGCGGAATGCGCGTCCACAGGATTCCCGGCGCGACCTCGATCACGGCTCCAACCGCCGGCGGTTCGGCAAAGGGAAATACAAGGCCGCGTTCTCTGGCACTGTTCAGCAAATCATGTGCTCGCTGTTCGTGTTTCCGGGCTCGGTGGGCAATCGAAGTCGGACCGGTTATGGTTCAGGCCTGCAGCAGGTGTCGCTTGGCACTTAATTATGAGAATCATGCCTCAATGATTTCAGATGCTTACGCTGGCACTTAATTTGCGAATGGGCAGTTAATTCGATAATGCGCATTGGTTTTTGTCACTTAATGTGAGAATGAGGTTCGCGATGTTTCCTCGCGAGCCTGCCATGAACGATCCATTTCCTGACGAGATTGACGAAGCGCTTTGGGATGAAGCTTGCCGGCGGGCGGATGCGATCCGTGAATTCCTGAAGCGCAATCCTGACGGTGCGACCGCGGCAGACGTTTCCGGGCTCGCTGCCGAGATGAATGTCAGCCAGGCGACGGCCTACCGGCTGATCAAGCTGTTCCGCGCCGGCGGGACCGTTCTGTCTCTTGTCGATCGTAAGCGCGGACGGCCTGAGGGTCATCGTACGCTGGACGAGAAGCGGGAGGAGATCGTTAGCAAGACTATCAAAAGGTTCTACCTGAAGCGGACCCGACCGACGATCTCGCAGTTGGTGCGGGACGTGCAGACAAACTGCATCTCGGTTGGACTGAAGCCGCCGCATCGCCGAACGATAGTGACCCGCCTCAAGGACATCGACCTCCAGAAACGAGCCAAGCGCCGCGGCGAACAGAAGATCTTCAAGGCGACAACGGCCGTTCCCGGATCGTTTGAGGCCTCTCGTCCCCTGGCAGTGGTGCAGATCGACCATACCAAGGCCGACATCTTCGTCGTTGACGAAGAGACGCGGCAGCCGATCGGACGACCATGGCTGACGCTAGCGATGGATGTCTGCAGCCGGATGGTGACCGGCTTCTATCTCACGATGGAGGCGCCGTCCCGCCTGTCGACCAGCCTGTGCCTGCTACACTCCGTGTTCGACAAATCGGCATGGCTGCGGGAACGCGAGATAACGGAGCCTTGGCCCGTCGCCGGCCTGCCGGACACGGTGCACGTCGACAATGGCCCTGACTTCCGCAGCCGGGCCTTCAAGCGAGGATGCCAGGACGCCGGCATCGCGATCGAGTGGCGGCCACCGGGTGAGCCGCGTTTCGGCGGTCATATCGAGCGCCTGATCGGCACGCAGATGGGGAGGCTGCATCTCCTGCCCGGAACAACGTTCAGCAACGAACAGGAGTTGGGCGACTACAACTCCAAGCGCCATGCGGCCCTGACTCTGAGGGAGCTCGAGCGCTACATCGCTCTCGACATCGTCGGCGCCTACCATCAATCGATCCACGGCAGTCTGGGTCGACCGCCGATCGCGATATGGCGGGAGCACGAGGGCGAAATCCCGCTTCGGTTGCCACAAGATCGAATGCGCTTCTGGCTGGCGTTCCTGCCGGAGCAGGAGCGCACCTTGCGGCCGACCGGTATTCACCTGTTTGGCCTGCGTTATTGGTCCGCGGCGCTCAGCGCCGACGTCGGGCGTTCTGAACGGCGCTTGCTTGTCAAATACGATCCGCGTGACATGGCGCGCATCTTCGTCCGGCGGCCTTCAGGAAACTTCGTGGAAGCCCGCTATGCCGACGTGACGTTGCCTTCGATCACCCTGCACGAGGCGGTGACCGCCCGACGCAGCTTGCTGGCCAAAGGCCGCCGTGAAGTGGACACGCGCGCCATCGTCCGCACCGCCGTCGCACAGCGAGAATTGGTCGAGGTGGCAACCAATAAGACGGCGGCTGCGCGACGCGGGAAGGCTTCTTCGAAATCGAAGGTGGATGATCGGGGATTGGGCTCGCTCCGCGGCGTCGACTCCAGCAAACCTGTACCCTTTGTTGAGGATACAGATTGAGCTGGAGTGAACATGAGCGATGAAATCTCCCACCTGACCACCGGCGCCGCCGCGCTGCTTGCCGAAACCGACGAGCGGCGCATTCGCGCGATACGATCGCGCCGCTGGGTGCTTTACCCTCGCGCCAAACAGGCGCTCGACCGGCTGAGCGCGCTCCTCGACCATCCGCGAGGCACGCGCATGCCCTCGGTCGCGATCTATGGCGACAGCGGCATGGGGAAGACTATGATCATGAAGCGGTTCCGGGACGAACACCCGCCGAGCTTCAATCCGGCGACGGGCACCCTGAAGACGCCGGTCCTTGCTATGGAAATGACCAGCCGCCCCGGTGAACGGCGCTTCTACGCCGAGCTGCTCACCCTTCTCGGCGCGCCGCAGCGGCCGCGCGCCGACATCGCCCAGATGGAACAGGCTGCGCTGCGTATCATGGAGGCCATCGGCGTGCAGGTGCTGGTCATCGACGAGGTGCACAACATTCTCGCTGGATCCTATCGCGAGCAGCGCATTGTTCTGAACACTCTTCGCTTCCTCAGCAATCGTCTGCAGATCTCGCTGGTCTGCTTCGGCGTCAACGATGCGCGCGAGGCGATCAGCGGCGACGTTCAGCTTGCGCGGCGATTCGACCAACTCACACTGAGCAGATGGGCTGCGAACGAGCAGTTCGAGACGTTGGTGGTGTCGATCCTGCGCAACACACCGCTGCGTCGGCCCTCGGTGCTCACGCCGAAATCCTTACGCCGGATCCTACAGATCACCGAGGGGATCACCGCCAACATCTTCCACATGATCAATAGCCTCGCCATCGAGGCCGTCGAAAGCGGCCGCGAGCACATCACCGACGCAGCGATCGAGAACTGGGAGCCGGAATTCGATGCCGAGGCGGCATTCGCATGACGGAGAACACGCCGCCCCGGCAGTTGCCGGTGTGGTTGCCGCCCTATACCGACGAGTTGTTGTCGTCCTGGATTAGCCGGCACGCTGCCTTTTACGTGGTTCCACCCCTCGTCATGCTTCGGCACTTCCTACCGGAGGTTTCCTCATTGCGATCAGCCGATCTCCATCTGAGCAGTGATCAGGAAATCCGCCTCGCCAGCATGTTCGCCATCGAACCGGCCGTCTTGCGTCGAATGACCTTCATCGATGTGCCGAAGTCGTCGCATCGGCTCCTCGCCGCGAGACCAGCGCAGTTCTGCACGAGCTGCAGCCCTGGTGGCCCGGGACCGTCGCCGGTCCTGCGAAGCCAACTGCTGGGATGGCGCATCACATGTCCGCTGTGCGGTGACCTGCTTCGAGCTGAAAACCGGCGCGAACTCCTCCCCTTCCCGCAATATCGCGTTGCGGCACTGCGCGGCGAAAAGCTGCTCGACGATGAAGCCGAACGTGGCATCCGAACGTGGACATCGCCAGCCGAAATCGCCCGGCTTCTCCTGATGCGGCGAGTGATCTGGCCCCTTCCGCGCGAGCATGAGCTTTGGCGCTACAGGGTGCTCGGTGCAATCGTTCCCGATCTCGACCATGTCGTTGCCGCAGAACAGGTGAACCTGCCGACCCCTGCAAAGCCCATCCTGCCGCTTCACTTGCGGCCGGCTCTGCTTGCAGGCGTTGCCATCGTCGAGCGTGCCGGTCCGGAAATGCTCCGGATGCTGCGTGGTCACATGATGGGTGACAACAAGGTCCGATTCACCGACGCCGCCGAGAACATGATCGCTCGGGCCGGCAAGTTGCGAGCTTCTGGGCAAATGCAGTTAATTTGAGAATCTGGCTGCGAGGATTCTCACGATTAGGTGCCCAATCCGGACAAAACCGCCGCATTCTTGCGTTTAAGTGCCAAGCGACAGGAAGACATCCACCTTCATCGCCGCCTTGCGCCACGACCGGGTCGAGGCACCATGGCTCATCGACGGGCCGATCAACGGTGAGCGGTTCCTCATCTATGTCGAGGAGGTGCTCGTGCCGACATTGAAGCCCGGCGATATCGTCGTCATGGACATGTGTGGACGCCCCCGTTGGTGCAAGAAGAATCTTTTCGAAGAGCGCGGAGCGTGGTCAGGTGCTGACATGTGTCCGGCCTCTGATGCGGCGTTCTACATGCCGCGGGCCCGTATGGGAGTTCGCGGAGCGGGTCCAATTCAATCTCGCGTGCTCAAGGCACGTATCCATGATCTGGTTTTCCCGATCCCGTCTCGTTGACCGTTGCGCCATACTCTCCGTTCGACCTTCTCACACCATGGCAGCCCGCTCGAGGAGCGGTATAGAGCGGACTATCCTGCTATGGCCGGCGTTCGATAGGTTCCGCCTCTGGCCATCAATGCCCACACGATGCGCGCCGTCTTGTTGGCCAAGGCGACGATGACCAGCATGGGTGGCTTGCGCTCAAGCATCCGCGAAAGCCACGGATCCCCGGTCGATCCCTTCCGCATGGCCCAGCGCACGGCGGCGCTGGCCCCAATGATCAGCAGCCGTCGCAGGGTTCGCTCGCCCATTCGAGTCGTCTCGCCGAGCTTCTGCTTGCCGCCCGAAGAACGTTGCAGCGGCGTTAGTCCGAGCCATGCCGCGAAGTCTCGGCCTCTCTCGAAGGTCTGAGCGGACGGGGCCAACGCGGCAAGCGCCGTCGCGGTGACCGGTCCTATACCGGGAATGGTCATCAAGCGCCTGGCTTCCGTATCCTCTCTGGCGCGCCGAGCGACCTCTCGGTCTAGTTCGGCCACTCTCGTATCCAGCGCCCGTAACTGCTCAACGAGTAGAGACAGGATCGGGCGGGCGGCTTCGGGGATGGCGGAACCCTTATCCTCAATCGTCGCGATGAGCTTGGCCACGTGGAAGAGGCCTTGCGCAGCCACAAGTCCAAATTCCGCAAGATGGCCGCGTATTGCATTGATCGTCTGGGTCCGCTGGCGAACCACAAGATCGCGGATGCGGAACACCATTGCCGCAGCCTGCTGCTCTTCGCTCTTCACCGCCACGAACCGCATGGTCGGCCGTTGCGCAGCTTCACAGATTGCTTCGGCGTCAGCCGCATCGTTCTTCTGACGCTTCACAAATGGCTTGACGTATCCCGGAGCGATCAGCCGGACTTCGTGCCCGAGCTTCGCGATCTCCCGCGCCCAGTAATGGCTGCCGGCGCACGCTTCCATGGCAACCGTGCAGGCCGGCTGATCGACAAGAAAGCGAAGTACCTGATCGCGGCGAAGCTTCTTCCGGAACAGCACAGCTCCCGACCCATCTGCGCCGTGCGCCTGGAACACGTTCTTCGCCAGGTCCAATCCGATTGTGTTAACTTCCAACATGGACGCCTCCGTTCAAGTGATGATCAACGACACCACTTTGGCACAGCGATGCCGTGAGGGGGCGTCCACCCCATCAATCTCGGCTCTCACAAGGGCAAAGCCGTCCGGAAAGCCATCCGCGCCGCCGGTGCGAAACTCATCTTCCTGCCCAAGTACTCGCCCGACCTCAACCCAATCAAGCAGCTCTTCGCCAAGCTCAAACACCACCTGCGCAACACCGCTGAACGAACCCGTGAGGCCGTCTGCAATGCCATAGGCCAAATCCTCAGCTCAGTATCAGCCCAGGAATGCAGAAACTACTTCACCAATGCAGGATACGAACAAACCTAAACTCATCCCGCTCTAAGCTGCAAGGTCGCCGCTGCGGCACGATGTGGACCGGCAAAGCGCCACCGTGACGCGGCTGGTTGCGAGGTCGTGTCGCCGATCTCCAACTGCGCGCATGCGCCACCGTAACCTCTACGAGTACCGATTCGGCGATCTGTGGATCGGCGTGGAATCCCGGCGCCGATCCGCAGGCATAGTTACACTGCGGTGCCGGTTCACGCCCCCACTGTCCGGCTACGGATTTTCACTCGACCAAGGATCGCCGGGCTGGCGCACCTTGTCGGGCGTCGTCCAGGGATTGAATGCATAACTCGGCGCCCGGGGCATCTCGACAGCCGGCAGAGTCTCAGCGTCCGCGACAAAATCCTCCGGCACAATGCCGTTCAGGAACAGAACGTAGGCCGTCAGGCTGTAGAGCTCGTCCGGCTGCAGCGACTGCGGCTGGTGGAACGGCATAGCGCGGTAGATATAGTCGTACACTGAGGTCGCGCAGCACCAAAAGTTTCTGAGGCGAGGCTTAATCAGCGAGTGCGCCCGCGTCTCCGCGCCGGTCGGGCCATGACAGAAGAGGCACTGGGCCTCGTAAAGTTTCTGTCCGGCCATCACTGCGCCGCTCCCTGCAGGCAGGCCCTCGCCATCGGGCGCAACATCAATGTCCCAAGCCGTAATCTCCTCACTCGTTGCAGCGCGACCGATCTCTTGTCCAGAGGCTCCGACTGCGGTCGCGACCATCAATGTCGCGGCGGCGAAAATCAAACTGGCAAGTCTGTGTCCGATCCGTTTAACCCGCAGCATGTGTGATTCTCCCGTTCGGGTGAATGTGCCAAGTCTGGATCGCGTTATAGGCAATGCCTTGCGGTGAATGCTTGGCGATCCACTCGTGGGTCGGCTGGCGGTAGCCGGTCTCGTCCACAGCGCGGCTCTTGAGCTTGGTCTCGCTGCCGTCCCAGCTCCAGGGCAGGGTGAACATCGTCGCCATTTGCGGCAGCACGGGGTCGTGCAGCCGCGCCATCTGCCAGGTCTCCCCGCCGTCGGTGCTGACCTCAACGTACGCGATCCTGCCGTTGCCCGAATACGCCATGCCACGGATTTCGCGCGGCCCGGTCTGCGTCAGCTGCATGCCGCCCGACGGGGTGATGATGTGTGACCGGGCACCATACTGAACCGAATACTGGTAATAGGGGCCGTCCGGAACCGGGTCGGAGTAGCGAATGTCCTCGCGGGTTTGAAAGTAGTGGTCAGCGAATTTGATGCGTCGCACCCACTTGATGTTGATGTTGCCTTCCATTCCCGGAATCATGAAGCGAACTGGATAGCCGTTCTCCGGGCGTACGGGTTCGCCGTTCTGGCTGTAAAAGAGGTACGCTCGGCTCCACAGCGTGTCGATGTCGACGCTGCGGTTCATTCCTGCCGCGTCATAAGATTCGACCATTCCCCAGGTAGCGTCAGGGTCGACGTTGACCAATTCCATGAGCGTGCGTACCGGAACGCCGATCCATTCGCACGCGCTGGAGAGCCTGAGGGTCTCCAGGATCGTCGTGTCCGGGTCCACCTCGCCGGCACTCATCCTGTGCCCGCCATTACCCTGGCACTCCCAGAAGACGAACCGGCGCTCGGCGCCGAGACGCTTGAGATCATCGAGTGTGAACATCATCGGCCGCTCGACCATTCCGTGGATCAGAAGCTGGTACTTGCCCGGGTCGATCAAGGGGATGCCGGCGTGGTGCCTTTCGAAGCATAGATCCGACGGGGTGATCATGCCGCCGGCGCCGCCCATGCGCCAATCCGTGTAGGAGCTTTCCATGTAGATGTTGCGAGGCGGCATTGGGATCGTCCGCCGCAGATCGACGAACGGGGATCGACTGCCGACCTCGCTCGGATGAGCTCCCGTCTGCGCCCAAGGGCGGTCGGTATCATTGTTGACATATTCCTCGCGCGACGGCTGCCAGAGCGGGTCCTCCGGGGGATATTTCTCCTGAGCCCGCAGTTCGGCCCGGCTTGCCGCCCAGCCGATTACGGCCGCGCTCCCGGCCAGAACGGACCTGCGGGTGAGCGGCATTTCCTTTCCATCCGACGCGCGGATAAACCTCTCAGAACTCTGGCCCCGGGGCAAACGCCCTCTTTCCTCGCTACCGCCCATCGTCAAGCCTCCTCCTGTAGTGAAGCTGACCTGCCGGCGCGGCCATGCGCGCCAAGTATCCTCTTTTATTTTGATCCCGCCGAGGCCCAATGTAAAGGTGATGTCCGGATTCAAGACATATCAGATGGTTGCGGGGGACAGCTTGGCGACGGCTTCGGCGCAGGGCAGCACGGTCTGCGTGTTCATCCTGCGCTTGAAGCCCTCGTGCAGCCGCTCAATCGCGATTTTGGACGATCTGGTTTTTCCGCGCACACCTCACGCAAGCCCGGGCGGTGGAGAACCTGTTCGCCCGCTTCGACAAGCACCTTACCAAGTCCGGCTACCTCGCCATGGGCGGGCAGATCGTCGATGCCACAATCGTGGCGGGGCCGAAGCAGCGCAGCACGGACGGCGGCAAGGCCAGATCAAGGCGGGCAAGGTTCCGGACACATGGAAGGAGAAGCCGGCGAAGCTGCGCCAGAAGGACCGCGACATGCGCTGGACGGTGAAGTTCTCCAAGGCCAAGGCCGACGAGAAGGGAAAGGCCAGGCAGTGCGATACTGCCGCCCCGTCCTTCGGTACAAAACCACGCCTCGATCGATCACCGGCACGGCTTCATTCGTGGCTGGACCGTGTGTGCTCCGGTGGGAACCGTGCTAAGCGTCAGGTCGCCTGTCTCGTCGAGGGCGACACCGGATGGGAAGACGGTATGAAATGGCGCCTGAAGGGCGTCGAAACGCCGGAGTACGCCAAACATGCGGAATGCGCGCGGAAGCAGTCATCGTGAAGCAGGGGACCGAACGGATGCGCAAGCTATGTCGGGCGGCTACGAGATCGCATGGGAAAGCGAGGGCGGCTCACTCGGGCGCGACCTCGGCCGCGTCAGGCTTGCGAACGGCCCGCTATACCAGTGACCTCCTCGTCCAGGAAGGGGGTAGCGGTCGGATGGCCGCATCCGCCGGGGGTGTGGTGCGAGTAGATCGACTTTGCGGAATGACTAGTGGCGAAGCGCCAACCAACGAGATCGAGGCCGAGCGCCTACCCCATGCGTGACCTCGCTTGTGAACGGTCCGGTACGGCTTCTGAACTCCACAGGCGCTTTCTGGATTCGGTGCAGATGACGGAGCTCGCCAAGGCGATGTGCGAAACGAATAGGATCGCCGAACATCGGAGAGAGGCGCTTGACATCCGCAATAATATCGACGGCAGGACGGATAGACGCAAAAAAGTGCCGGCCGGGGCACAGATCTCGGCCGGCGGATTGGAAGCTGAAGGCCTGCCTCCTACCCTTCGATCACGCGGTAGACACCCCGGCTTCCGCCTCGCTCGCTTCGCGATGCGCGATCTTCTTGCTCGAGATGTAGGTGTAGAACATCGGCACCACGAAGAGCGTGAACATCGTGCCGATCAGGATGCCCGAGAAGATGACCAGGCCCATCGAGTAGCGCGCCGCCGCGCCCGCACCGGAGGCGAGGATGAGCGGCACCACGCCAAGCGACATGGCGGCGGTGGTCATGAGAATGGGACGCAGGCGCACCTTGGCGGAGGCGACGATCGCCTCGCGCCGGGAAAGGCCGCGATGCTCGCGCTGCTGGTTGGCGAACTCCACAAGCAGGATGCCGTGCTTCGTGATCAGTCCCACAAGGGTGATCAGCCCCACCTGAGTGTAGATGTTGAGCGTCCCGAGCCCCAGATTGAGCGGCACGATGGCCCCGAAGATCGACAGCGGCACCGACATCATGATGATCAGCGGATCGCGGAAACTCTCGAACTGGGCGGCGAGCACCAGATAAATCACGATCACGGCCAGGACGAAGGCGATCAGGATCGTGTTGCCCTGCTCCTTCTCCAGCCGCGATTGTCCCGAATAATCAACGAAGAATCCCTCCGGCAGCGTCTCGCGAGCGATGTCCTCGATGACCTGCAGGCCCGTTCCGGTGGTGACCCCCCGGCAATGGAAGCGCCGAGATCGTCGCCGAATTGAGCTGGTTGAACTGCTCGATGGCCGCAGGCGAAGCATTGGTGGAGATGGAGACCACGGCTGAAAGCGGCACCATCTCGCCCGTCGCGCTGCGCACGAAATAATCGCCCAGCTCTTCCGGATTGGCGCGGAAACGCTCCGGAACCTGGGTGATGATGTCGTAGCTGTTGGAGTCGCGGTCGAACTGCGACACGGCGCCGCCACCGACCAGCACGCCCAGCGTGGTGCCGATCTGGCTGGCCGGAATGTTCAGCGCCGCGGCGCGCTCCCGGTCGACGGCGACGGTGACCTGCGGTGCGTCGAAGGCCATCGAGTTCTGCACGACGATGAACCGGCCGCTTTCCTGCGCCTTGCTCTTGATTTCCTCGGCCACCTCGTAGACCTGGCTCGGATCGCCGGTCGACTGGATCACCATCGAGATCGGCAGGCCACCACCCGCGCCCGGCAGCGAGGGCGGGGCGAAGACGAGAGCCTGCACGCCAGCCACCTTCGTGAGACGCTGCTGGATGTCCTGCTGGATCTCGCTCTGCGAGCGTTCCCGGTCGGCCCAGTCCTTGAAGGCCCACAACGCAATGCCGCTGTTGGTGGCGCCGCCGAACCCGACGATGGAGAAATCCGCCCGCAGCTCCGGAATGTCCTTCGTCAGGTCGCGCATCTGCGTCGTGTAGAGGTTCGTGTACTCCGACGTTGCGTAGCGCGGCGCCGTCACCAGCGAAAACAGCGCGCCCACGTCCTCCTCGGGTGCGAGTTCGCTGGACGTCTTGAAGAACAGGAAACCGGTCAGGCTGACGAGGGCGACGACGATCATCAGCGTCACGGGCCGGTATTTGAGCGACCCCGCGACCAGTCGTTCATAGAAGTTCTCCAGCCGCGTGAAGGTCGCATCAACAAATCTCTGGAAGCGGCTGTGCATGCCGGCCTTCAGAATGCGCGCGCTCATCATAGGCGTGATGGTGAGCGCCACGATCCCTGAAATAATGACTGCCCCGGCCAGCGTGAAGGCGAACTCGCGGAAGAGCGAGCCTGTCAGGCCGCCGATAAAGGCCAGAGGCGCGAAGACGGCGGCCAGCGTGATGGTCATCGCCACCACCGCGCCGGAGATCTCCCGCATGCCCGTGAACGCCGCCTCGAAGGGCGCCATGCCCTCTTCCATGTGGCGATGGATGTTTTCCACTACGACGATCGCATCGTCCACCACCAGGCCGATGGCGAGCACCATGGCCAGCAGCGAAAGCAAGTTGATGGAGAAGCCGACGACAAACAGCAGGAAGCAAACGCCGATCAGCGACAGCGGGATGGTGATGATCGGCATCAGTACGGAACGGAACGAGCCGAGGAACAAGAAGATAATCAGCACGACGATGGCGATCGCCTCCGCGATGGTCTTGAACACCTCCTCGATCGATGCGCTGATCGATTCGGTGGCGTCGTAGACCACCTCCATGGTCATGCCGTCGGGCAGCGTCTGCTGGATGGCCGGAAGCTCCGCGATCATGTCAACGGCGGAGGAAAAGTCGGCCATTGGGCGGCGCAAAAGTCGGCCATTTAGCGCCGCACGCGGGGAACGTCGGGAGGGCGTAGCCCGACCAGAGTTTCCCGCGTGCGGCGTCGGCGATTTTACCGGTGAGTGTTGGCGGTCTTTCGTGCCCGGCTTTGCGCCAGGCGGTAGCTTTCGCCGTTCATCTCGAGAATGTTGACGTGGTGGGTGATGCGGTCCAGCAGGGCGCCGGTCAGACGCTCTGATCCCAGCGTTTCCGTCCATTCATCGAAGGGAAGGTTGCTGGTGATCAGGGTGGCTCCGCGTTCGTAACGTTGCGAGATCAGCTCAAACAGCAACTCCGCACCGGTCTTGGAGAGCGGCACGAAGCCCAGCTCATCGATGATCAGCAGCTGACAGGAGGCCATCTGCTTCTGGAAGCGGAGCAGACGCCGCTCGTCCCGGGCCTCCATCATCTCGCTGACCAACGCCGCGGCCGTGATGAAGCCGACAGAGAGCCCCTTCTGGCAGGCGGCCAGGCCAAGTCCAAGCGCGACATGGGTCTTGCCCGTGCCGCTGGGGCCGAGCGCGATGACGTTCTCGCGCCGTTCGATCCATTCGCAACGGGCGAGCTCAAGGACCTGTATCTTGTTCAACTTCGGGATGGCGGCGAAGTCGAAGCTGTCGAGACTTTTGACGACCGGGAATCTTGCCGCCTTGATGCGGCGCTCGACCTTGCGGCGATCCCTCTCGATCATCTCCCTTTCGGCAAGGCGAGCGAGGTATCCGGTGTGATCCACGCCCTCACTGGCGCATTGCCGGGCCAGTTTCTGATACTCGCGCTGGAAGGTCGGCAGCTTGAGGGTTTTGAGAGTGTGGGAAAGCAGGATCTCGGGTGCTTCGGCGCTCATGCCGCCTCTCCCGCATTGCTCGACAGGAGGCGCATGTAGGCCTTCGCCGAAGTCTTCTCGACATTCGCCCTCGGCAGGTAGGGATAGATGGACAGGTCCAGTCGCGGTGGCCGGCGCTCCACCCGGCACAGGATGAGATGCTTGACCGCGTCGAAGCCGATCGCCCCGATCTGAAGGGCCTGCTTCACCGCCGCATGCAAATCGGCGAGCTCGAAGCTTTCCAGCAGGCGCAACACCTGCACATACTCGCGCCGGCCGTGCTTTGCCATGCGCGCCTCCATCAGGCGGCGCAGCGTGGCGAACTCCCCGGGCAGGTTCCAGCCTTGGAGAGGGGCTGCCTGATCCAGCGCATTGACCTTCTGCTCGATCAGCGGCAGGTAATGCAGCGGGTCGAAGATGACGTCTTCCCGATCCCAGCTACGGGGATGGCGGGCAATGATCTCGCCGCGGCAGCCGATCACAACCTCGTCGACATAGCCCCGGACCCATACATCCTGATGCCCGAAGGCGACCGGGACCGAATAGTCGTTGGTCTTGTAGCGCACCAGCGACTGGGCCGTCACCTTAGCGCTGGCCTGGTCGCAGGCATCGAAGGGCGAAGCCGGCAACGGGCGCATGGCTGCTAGATCCCGCTGCAGCCGCTCACCGATCGTCTCGCTCTCGCCGCGCAGCCTGTCGCGCTGGCGTTTGCGGCATTGCTCTTCCAGCCAGGTGTTGAACGCCTCCCATGTCGCGAACTGCGGGATTGGCACCATGAAGTTGCGACGGGCATAGCCGACCAGGCCTTCGACACTTCCCTTGTCTGGCATGATCGCGCCGACGCTTCGACATCCCTGCCGCACTTCGGTGGCAGGCGCTATGGTGAGACCATTCGGGATGTGGGGCGTCGGGAGCACGCGAGTGCGGGCAGGCCGAGCGAAAGACATGGGCTGCGAGCCCGAACCTTTATATGGCCGCCCCTGCGGCTGACCCGAATGCGCCGCGAGCGCGGATCCGTAATTGCCGTGTAGCCCGCCAGCTCCCGAGGAGGAAAGAACAACGAAGGAGCTGGCATGCGCATCATAGGTTTGGATATCCACCGAGTCTTTGCCGAAGCCGTGGCGCTTGAAGACGGGGAGTTCACCCGCCTCGGCCGGATCGGCATGACGCGGGATCATCTTGAAGACTTTGCCAGGACACTTCTCCCGACTGACCATGTCGTGGTGGAAGCAACCGGCAATGCGACGGCTGTTACGGCGATCCTCGCTCCGCATGTGGGAAGGGTGGCCGTGGCGAATCCGCTCCAGGTGCACCTGATCGCCAAGGCGAAGATCAAGACCGACGCCATCGACGCGCGCGTCCTGGCGCACCTCTATGCCGCAGGCTTCCTGCCCGAGGTCTGGATCCCCGATGCCGCGACCTTGGCTCGGCGGCGCCAAGTGACGCGGCGGACGCAACTTGTCCGGCAGCGGGTCCGCCTGAAGTCAATCGTTCAGTCGATTCTGCACGCGAATCTGGTCCCACCTTGCCCGTTCGCCGACATCTTCGGCGGCAAGGGGCGGACTTGGCTGCGAGCCCAGTATTTGCCGGATGACGAAAGGGAGGCGGTTGAACGACAAGTGGAGGAATACGATCGTCTGTCCGAAGCGCTCAAGGGGGTGGAGCGCGACATCGCGCGAGCCGCCCTGTCCGATCCGAACGTGACGAGATTGATGACCATTCCCGGCATCGACATGGTTGTCGCCGTCGGACTGATGGCGGCGATCGGCAAGATCGACCGTTTCGACAGCCCCGACAAGCTGGTCGCCTATATCGGTCTCAATCCAAGCGTCCATCAATCCGGCGATGGGCCAGCCTATCACGGTCGGATCGCCAAGCGCGGTCGTGCAAATGCACGACATCTGTTGGTCGAGGCAGCCTGGCAAACGGTTCGAAGCCCAGGGCCGTTGCGCGCCTTCTACGAGCGCGTTCGAGCCAGGCGGGGCAATCATGTCGCGGCCGTCGCCGTTGCCCGCAAGCTGGCAGTGATCATCTGGCATCTGCTGACCAAGCGTGAGGATTACAGCTGGACGGCTCGATTTACCGCGATTTTGGATGCCAAGGACGCACAAGCGGGCGCGGCTGGCAGAATCTGACTGCATGGCAGAGCTTTTCGCCGCTTGTATGGGCTGATTGCTGATCGATTCCAGCGTTGCGACGGCGGTGTTCGCCGTTCTCGCGGTCATGCAGGCGCACTGCGCCTCTCATGCCAGACATAGCGTGTGAGATTATAAGCGAGATTGGCCATGCCGATTTTCGTCCTCGCGCGGGCGATGCCGATCGTGCGGATGAACAGGTCCATCCTGGATTTCTGGTGCGCGAAGACGTGCTCGACAAAGGCGCGGGTCTTTGAGCGCCGGCCATTGGCCCGCGACGTCGCCTCGCTCATCGGCCGATCCTTCGGCTTCTTCTGGTGAATGTCGGAGACGTAGCCGTTTCGCTCCAGCCACGCCTCGTTCTTCTTCGAGCGATAGGCCGTGTCCGCCCAGACCGTCGAGCCGGTGTTGCCGCGGATGAAGCCATGCCGGCGATCGATTGACGCGTGGTTCTTATAGCCGAAAGCGGGAACGGCGATGTCGCGCTGTTGTGCCTTTTCATCCTCGGCCACTTTTGCCTTCGAGAACTTGACCGTCCAACGCGCGTCCCGGTCCTTCTGCCGCAGCTTCGCAGGTTTGTCGTTCCACGCATCCGGAACCTTGCCGGCCTTTATATCGGCCTTCTCAGCGTCGGTGTTTCGCTGCTTCGGCGCCGCTACAATCGTGGCATCGACGATCTGCCCGCCCATGGCGAGATAGCCCGCCTTGGCGAGGTGCTTGTCGAAACGGGCGAACAACTTCTCCACCGCCCGAGCCTGCGTGAGATGCTCGCGGAAAAGCCAGATCGTCTTCGCATCCGGCACCCTGTCACCGAGTCCCAGGCCGAGAAAGCGCATGAAGGAAAGCCGGTCCTGGATCTGGAATTCGGCCTGATCATCGGAGAGGCCATAGAGCGCCTGCAAAACCATGACTTTGAACATGAGCTCCGGATCGTAGGGCGGCCTACCGCCTTTGGCGCCGTTCGAGCGCTTCAGCGCCTTGGCCAGCGGCTTTCGAAATACCTCCCACGGCACCACTGCGTTCAGCTTTTCCAGAGGATCGCCCGCCTCGCTCAGCCGAACATAACGCTCGTCGATATCAAAGAACCCGGCCTGTCCCCGCATCTCCCGCCTCCGCGCAAATCAACAGGGCGATTGAATCAAAATCCGGTCCCGAAGGCGAGGTATTTAGAGCCGTCCACCTGCTGGGGTGGCGCATTACGTGCCCTTTGTGTGGAAACCACCTCCGGGATGCCGGCGGGCGCGAACTCCCCTCCCCTTTCCGGCAATATCGCGGTGCGGCTCTTCGTGGCGAAAAGCTGCTCGACGATGAAGCCGAACGTGGTATCGGAACCTGGACATCGCCAGCCGACATTGCCCGACTTCTGCTTATGCGACGCATTCCAAGACCTATACCCCGCGAGCACGACCTTTGGCGCTTCCGGCTGCTCGGCGCAATCATCCCCGATCTCGACCATGTCGTTGCCGAGCAACAGGAAAATCTGCCCACACCGGCAAAGCCGATCCTGCCGCTTCATATGCGGCCGGCCCTGCTGGCAGGGGTGGCGATCGCGAGCGCGCCGGACCGGAGATGCTCAGAATGCTGCGTGCTCACATGATGGGTGACAACAGGGTCCGATTCACTGACGCCGCCGAGGACATGATAGCCCGAGCTCGCAGATCGAGAGCATCTTCTCAAATGCAGTTAATTTGAGAATCCGCCCGCCGAGATTCTCACAATTAAATGCCAAACCTGAACCTAACCGGCGCATTCTTATAATTAAGTGCCAAGCGACAGATAGACCCTGTGTGCGGCAATGAAGAGGATGTGGGTGGCATATCCGGGCTCGGCAGATTCAGCAAACCAAGCCTACCCAGCTTTCGGTCCGCCGGCTACTAACGCCCCACACAATTTGGTACTCCCGCCGATCGGCCCCATGACCCAATTCCGACCATAGCTCCTGTAGCAGGCGAAGATTCAGTGTCAGGATCTGGGTATGAAGACCAACCGCCCGTCGTCATCGAAACTTGCCTGTAGTACCAACTCGGTTCGCAATTCGCAACCGGCCTCCTGAAGAACCGTGGAAACTAGCCGCGGTCCTTCTTCCAGTTCGACCATGGCAACCACGTAAGGGGCCGGATGGGCCGGTGAATAGCTGATGCGATACTCCGTGAACGTATGCAGGCGCGCTCGCCCGCTCGCCTCGATCCATTCGAGGGCCGAAGCCGGATGCCGCTGGCAGAGCCTTTGCGTGTACGGCAGAATCTCGTGACAGTCCCGGCACCTCGCCAGGTGTAGTTCACGTTTCCCCTGGAAGGTCTGAAACGTCTCGACAAAGGAGGAATGGCGGCGACCGACTTTCATAGCACCTCGTGCGGGCTGGCCAGCATCGCCGCGTGATAGTCCAGTCGCCCCCCGGTCCCCGTAACGAGGATCAGGTTGTTGCGAGACGATTGAGCGTCGCCTCCCTGTCCGCGCGCCTGGATCACTGCCTCGGATACCGGTGTCATGCCTTGCAGATAAAAACCCGAAAGATGTCCGCCGCCTGTGTTCATCGGCAGACTGCCGCCGGGGGAGGTATGTCCCTCGGCAATGAAATGCGTCGCCGCTCCCGGTTCGCACAGCCCGTATTCTTCCAGAGCGATAACACCGACATAGGAAAACGCGTCATAGACCTGCACCATCTCGATCCGTTCCGGGCCGATGCCGGAGGCCCGCCAGAGATTGCGCGCCGCAAGTCCGCCGGACTGCAGTTCGGGCTCGCGACCGGCAAGGTTTCCGCCGCCGGTATGACCCTGGGCAAATGCGTGAAGATAGACGGGCGTCGTACGAAGTTCCTTCGCCCGTTCGCATGAGGTGATGATGACGGCGATCGCCCCGTTTACCGGATAGGCACAATCCAGCACCCGGAACGGTTTGGCCACGAACTTCGATTCGATATAGTCTGACATCTCGATGGCATCGCGAAGCATGGCCCGAGGGGTGAGCTGGGCCCATCTTCGGCATGCGATCGCATAGTGTCCCAACGCGTGGTCCGCCAAGTTGTAGTGTTGAACATAGCGTTGAGCCGCCATAGCATAGGGTCCGGCGGCGCCATACATGCCGTAGCCGTCCTCCCAGTGGTCTAGGCCCGACAAGGGCATGACTCGGTTGTAGGACGTGCTTCCTTTCTCCTTGCCGGGGCGGAGGGGGACGTCCGCAAAGACGCAAGCCACAATGCTCGCCATCCCATAACGGATATGCAGGCTTGCATGCTGGATCGAGGCCACTACAGAGGCTCCTTCGACCTGCAGATTACCCAACAGGTTCAATTCGGTCAGCCCGAGATCCTCGCGCAACCTAAGCGGTACCGTGTTGAGCGGCGCGGAGGGGCTGGACGTCAGCATCAACCCATCGATATCAGCTAGATCCAGTTCGCAGTCCTGTGCGGCGGCGACCACGGCGTCGATGGCCAAGTCTCGGGGTGTCCCGATATCCGTCCTCGCCATTTCGCTGTAACCCAGTCCGGCAATGGCCGCAAACGGGCTAGGGCGAAAGCCCGTCATGACTCCACAGTTCTGCCCTGCCACCACGGCAGGGCGCTAGTCTGTTCGCGCACAAACTGGCGAATTGCCCGTTTGTCCACTTTCTCCGTGGACGTGCGGGGAAAGCTGTCGAGTCGCAGTACGTGCTTGGGCAGTTCCATCCGGCTGAGATGAATCTCGCCGAACGCCCTCAGGTCTTCCACGCTCGGCAGGGGCCGGCCGTTATGCGGTGCGACGACGGCAACCACAGCCTCTCCCCAATCTGGATGAGGAGCGCCCACTACGCAGATCTCGGCCACGTCGGGGTGCTGCTCGAGGACGGATTCCACGCTCGACGGATAGACGTTGACGGCGCCGGTGATGATCATGAAATTCTTGCGGTCGATAAGATACAGATATCCTGCCTCGTCGAAACGACCGATATCGTGGGTTCTCAGCCAGCCGTCGACAAGAACCTGCTTCGTCAGTTCGGGCAGGTTGCGATAGCCCAGCATCGTCGTTTCGCCGCGAACCCAAACTTCACCTATTTCACCGTTGGGCACTGGTTCAGTATCGCCATCGCGGATCGAGATTTCATACATCCCGCCCGGACGCCCGACGGATCGGAGCAAGTCCGGATTGTTTGCCAGAGCGTAGTCATGATCCTTCGGCGTCAGGTGGCTCAGCCAGCCGCCTTCGGTCAGCCCGTAGGTCTGCAGGAAACGGACATTAAGCGCATCCATGGCGCGTTTCAGAAGACTGACCGTGATCGGTGCCGAGCCATAGGCCAGGAGACGCAGCGATGACAACACCTCCTCGCGACCCTCGCAAGCGTCCAGAACCCGGCGGATCATTGTCGGGACCATGAGGGCGGCTGTGACCTTATAGCGGCTAACCTCGTCGATGAAACTGTCAACTTTGAAGGATCCGTCCATCATGACGGTGGTCATGCCGTTGACTAGCCCGATCATGCCGAGGACACAGGCCATCCACGACGAAGCAATCGCCGGATACCAGACATCGTCAGTCGTCAGGCCTCGCGAGACGGCTCCCTGATAAATCATCAGAGCGACACTTCGGTGACTGTGGATGACGCCCTTGGGGGCTCCCGAACTGCCGGATGTGTAGCTGATCACCAGGGGCTCCTCGGGAAGCAGATCCTGCGGCTCCAGCGGCACCGATCCGGCAATCAGCCGGTCATAATCCTCTTCAAGTCCGTGGCCTTCACCATAGCCGATCAGCGTGCAGTCGTCGAGAAGCCCGCCAATCTCCAGCGCGTCCCGCAGAACGTCGACAAAACCCGCCTGAACAAGCACGACCTTTGCATCGCAATCCTCCAGAATATGGGCGATTTCCGCAGCGGCGTACCGCCAGTTGATCGACACTCGTACAAACCCGGCCTTCATGCAGGCGAAGTAGTGTTCGAAAACCTCCACTGAATCCTTCCCGAGGATGACGACGCTGTCACCTTTGGTGATACCGTGGGAGAACAAACCCGCGGCGAGACGACCGGAGCGGTCGTTCATCTCGGCCCAGGTGCGGGACAACGAACCGCAGTGATATGCCGTCTTGCCAGCGTAGTTCCGACTGATCCGGGCCAGCATTGTAGCGGGGAGTATCATTTCTTCTCCAGCTCTTAGATCAGGAAGGCGAGCGTCGGCAGGGGATCGCTGGCATTGGTCAGTTCCACCCGCTTGTAGAACATACCAAAAGAATCACCACGGCGCCGCAGCCTGTACTCGTAACGGCCGGCCCAGATCGTCATTTCCCGCGTTGCCTGGATGCGATACTCGAACAGCGCAAAATTGCATTCGACGCTGAATTCGTTCTCGCTCAATGCCTTGAACTCGAAATTCGACAACTGACGGCGCATGGGCGAGGCCGGCTGCTGAGCCAACCGCAAGCCAGTTTTCAATTGCGCAATTCTGTTCTTCAGACGGGTCCGGTTGTCGGCAATGACCGACACTGTCGTTTCGGGATTCGGAGCTTCGGTGTCACCGGCCGGGACCCAATAGAACATGTCTGATTCCAATAAGTCGTCCCATTCATCGTAACGGGCTTCATCAGCGTATCTCGCCTCAAGACTGAGAAAGTCCACCAGACTTTGCCGATCGACCGAACTCACTTCCGTCAGGCTGTTACCTTCATTCCTGTTCATGCCTGCATCACCTCACGATAGTGTGACCAGAAACCCCGGTTGGTGGTTTCATCGCTGATATGTCCCCAAATGGTCCCATCCTCGCGCTTTTCCTCGCGCTTGCGCCCGCGGCTGAGGTCCATCCAGCCGCCGCGCCCGCCGGCAGCGACCTGCTGACGCTCGGATATTATCGCGTCATCAGCCAAGAGGAAGGATGCCGGTCCCATCGCCGCCTGAGACTGGCGCAGGATGCGGGCGTTCAGTTTGTCGGAAACGCCGTCCAGCAACATCGGGGTATGCCACAGCACGCATTCGTCAACGCTGACCGGCTGAAAGATGGCGATATTCATTTCGCCTAGGAAAAGATTGGGAAACACCGTCGAATGCGGCGGTCCGTCGACGAGTTTTCTCATGGCTTCTTCCTCGCCATACGCCTCCTTCATGGATTCCACGTAGTCGGGAACCTTTTCCTTCGTGGTGCCCAGCCATTGAAGCGGTTCTTCGTATGAAGGCGCATGTTCGAGCGCGACATGCCCGTTACCCCAGTCAACGGTCTTGGACTTGCGTTCGTCCTCGCTCTCGGAAAGCATCTTGTATTGAGAATCCGGGGCAAAAACCCGCAGGAACGAAGCGTGGGTGAATGGTGCGTGATATCCGTCGGTGGAGTTTTCCGGAAGCATCTTCCAGTTGCAGCGGAAACGCTGCTTCAGCCACCCTGCCGAGAGCTTAATCTTGCCGGTCGGCGAAAGCGAAACGGACCGGTCGATCAGATCCTTGGCCTTGCCGAGATGGTCGTCCAAGGGGCCGGCATCGGGGTTGAAGGTAATGAACACGAAACCGCGATGTTCGGCCTGCATCGCCGGTTTCTGCAACCCCAGACAGGAAGAATCCTTGTGCGAACCGCCGGGAAGCGGCACACCGACGAGATCCCCCTCATGGCTGAAGGTCCAGCCGTGATACTCACACGAGAAGCTGCGGCTCGATCCGCTGTGCTGATGGCACAGCATGTTGCCGCGATGCGCGCACCTGTTGGAAACCACACTGATGTTTCCCTCGCGCGTGCGCACCATGATCACCGGCTCGCGGCCGATCATGCGCGTGATATAGTTGTTCGGTTTCGGAACCTCCGATTCATGTCCGACGAACACCCAGCCGTCGTAGAACAATTTCTTCATCTCGGCATCGAACAGTTCCCGATCGGTATAAATTGTCGAGTGAACAGAATCGTCGCCGAAGCGGTTGCGGATATTCTTCCTTGCACCGTCCATAGCTCTTGTTCCTTTGCTGTCTAGTGTTACAGGTCATTCCTGATGACCTTGTGAATGCGGATCGTCACGCCTGTCCATTTCGGTAAAAATCCGTGACCAACTGATTGAATCGGGCTTCCTTGTCACGATGACTCCAGTGGCCGCATTGGCCGAAAATGTGCAGCTCCGAGCCCGGAATGAGCGACGAGATGTGCAAGCTCGTCTCTTTGGGAACCACCCTATCCTCGCGTCCGTGGACCAGAAGCACGTCGTTTTCGATGCCGGCGATCTGCTCGTCCGGCGTGACCAGGACATTCATCTTCTCTTCGCGCGACCCGGGAAAGAGCTTCTCGAAAATCTTGTCATACCCAGGCCGATGGAAAGTGTCGAAGCGCAAATTGATCATATCATCAGTAATCAAGGAGGGGTTCAGCGTGAAATTTTTCAGAAGAACCTTTAGGTCTTCCTTTCGGCCCCGATAGCCGAAACCGGCATTGAAATCCGGCGGCACCTCGAATTTCGTGCCTGCTGACCCCATCAAGACCACCCGGTCGATGCGTTCGCGATGTCTTACCGTGACCGCCAGTGCCAAAGCCCCGCCGAAGGAATTCCCCAGGAGGTGCACCTTTTCGAGTTGTTTCGCATCCATGAACGAGATGACGTGACGCACCCAGTAGTCCAGATTAAATTCCGCATCGTCGGGACCATCCGTAAACCCGAAGCCCACAACGTCGATCGCGAGTGCATGGAAATGCCGCCCAAGCGCGGGAAGCGTGCGTTCCCAGTTCGCATAGGCCGACACGCCTATTCCGGACCCGTGAAGCAGCAGCACCGGAGTGCCTTGGCCCGCCTCGTGATAGTTCGTCGATATTCCGTCAGCGTGAATGCGCTTTCCGATGGCCGGATTGTCCCCGTTTGTCATTGTTCTCTCCTTGTCGTCACGACAGCTACAGATCGAGCCGAAGCTTGGGTGTCTTGGCGCGAGAGCAACACACCATCATGGTCTTGCCCTCCTTCCGTTCCTCTTCGGTCAACAGAGAATCCCGGTGGTCCGGAACGCCTTCGAGAACGGTCGTCTCGCAGGTCCCGCACTGGCCGTTGCGGCACGAGTAGAGGATGGCGACGCCGGCCTCTTCCAGGACAGTCATGATCGACTTGTCCGGCGGAACGACGAGGGTGGTGCCGGTCCTCGCAAGTTCGATCTCGAAGCTCTCGTCGGTTGCGCCGGACTCGGCAACTGGATCAAACGACTCGAGGCGAACCCTGTCCGCCGGCAGCGATGCCGTGGCCTTGCGAAACGCGTCCAACATGGGCGCTGGACCGCAACAGTAGAAATCGCTCTCACGTTCGGACCGAATGACGTCTTCCAGATCGGGCGGACCGCCTTCCTCGGAGTCAACATGGATGTCGACATGTGGTCCGAACTGCTCGAGCAGATCGCCGAAGGCGAGTTGGCGCCGATCGCGAATGCAGTAGTACAGCCGCCAGGGCGAATTGGACCTGGCGAGCACCCGAGCCATCGCGAGGAGGGGGGTCACGCCGATCCCGCCGGCGATGAGGCAGACAGGCCGGCCCCTGTCGATCAGCGGAAAATTGTTTCGCGGCCCGCCAATTCGCAACTCGTCGCCCTCGCTCAACTCGTCGAAGATATAGGCCGACCCTCCCCGGCCGCGGGACTCCCGCAGAACAGCGATTGTATAGCGGTCCGGCTCGCCGGGATTGATAATCGAATACTGGCGGACTAGACCGTTCGGCAGTACCAGATCGATGTGAGCGCCGGCCTCGGCTGCCGGCCAGCCATCATCATCGAGGGGCGCAAGCTCGAGCGACCGGATATCGGTTGCCAGTTCTTCCACTACCACCACGCGCGCATTGCGCAACGCTCCCATATTGGCGCTTCTGGTCCGTTCCTGTGTCATGACGATCGCGCCGCGTTCCGCGCGCCATAGTGCTGGCATGCCTTCTCGCGCGCCGCTTTGGTCAGCTTGTCGATGCAGTCCAGGAAGGTGTTCCGTTCGACATTCGTCAGCACCGACAGCCAGTCCTCGTTCCAGGCACGGATGTTCTCGTAAATGTCCTGAAACAGTGCGTTTCCGTCTTCGGTAAGCGACAGTTCCGCGGCGCGCCCATCCGTCTGATGCGGTTCCCTGCACACCAGGCCGCGTTCGACGAGACTTGAGACAGTTCTGCTAGCCAGCCCTTTTTCAAGGAATATTTCACGGTTGATCCGTTCGAGCTTTGAGGGCCCGAGCACGCCCAGCACCACCAGTATCCGCGCTTCGGTCAAACGCAGTCCGGCAAGCTGGCCGTAGTTGGTCTCGGCCAACCTCGTCGCGATATGCGACAAAACGAAGATGCGGACTGTGGGAATTGCGTGAAGCATTTCCCTTGAACGGGCCGGTGTCTCACCGGTCCGGTTCGCTTCGCTGTTCGCTGATTGCTCTGTTCGAATAATCGTTGAATCTCCCGGCTGAGTTCTCGCGGTCATTTTACGCAATTTTGTTGCTATTAGCAACTAACGTTTGAGATTCCGCCCTCTCACCTTGCGGCGACTGACACGAAAAGCCTGTTAGCTTCGAATGGATGTCAGGCAAGACCGCCCGCACTTCTGGGTTTGCTCGTGATCTGGCCTGATGAGCGTAGTCGGCGCGTTACAGCTTGGAATAAACTTCCCTACGCAAGGCCTCCACGAAGGCTTCGCGGCTCCGGCCCTTGCTGGAGAGGATGCCCTGCCACTTCTCGTGGTTCTTGCCGAACGTCTCGAGCAGTTCATCCAGGTTCGTCACGCCGACTTTCGCGGCCCGCTCCTGCAGGATCTCCTTGCCACCGGGGATGTTGGTGATGGCAGCGCGCAGCTCATCGTGGGGTTCCAGGATCTCGACACCGTTCTCGGTTGCCCATTTGCGCTCGGCCAAATCGGCGTTGATCTCTCCGAACATCATCCCGGCTACCATTTCCGGCGCGGCGTCGATGATCAGCTTGCGGTTTTCCTCGCCAAGCCTTTCCCACGTATCCTTGTTGACCACGAAAAGCCCGAAGCCGCGTGAAATACCGATGCTTAGATCGGTGACATGCGAAACGCTTCCCCGCATGCCATAGGCCTTGTGCCAGGCCATCGGTGCGGTGGTGCAGTCAATCTGGTTGCGCTCCAGGGCTTCGGCCTGTTCCGATGATGTCAGGCTGATCGCATTGGCGCCCAACACCTGCATATAGGATGCCATGATACCCGCCGCACGGACGCGCAGCCCCGAAAGGTCTTCCAGCGATGCGACCGGGCGGTTGCATTGCAGAATATACTCGGTCGAGGCATAGCTCGTGAGCGGATAGGCATTGGATGCGGCATATTCCTCAAGGCATTGCTCACAGTCCAGCAACAGCGTTTCGTTCAGCGCGCCGGCAACCGCAAGCGGATCGTCGCCCAGGTTCAGCATGTCACCCAATATGTGGACAGACGGGATTTCCGAACCGAAATATTGCGGAATGATGAGGCCCGCATCGGCAGCGCCATCGGCAATTCCCTTGAGGGTCTCGCGGGCGCTGAGCAGTTGCCCGGACGGAAAAATGCGGCCCTTGAGCTCGCCGTTCGACTTCTCCTCCAACGTGTCGAAGAACGGCTTCATCGAGTCCTGCACCCCTGTATGCTGGGCGCTCACCAGGGTGGAATAGCGGATCGTCTCCGCGCTGACGGCCGAAGCCCCGGGGGTGAGAGATCCGGCTACGACCATACCGGCAGTCATCGCCTTCATGAATTTGGCATGCATTTTGTTCCTCCTTGCTGTGTTGTAGTTCTGTGGGTCACTCCTGGCCCGACGGCCCCGGTCATGAGAGGCGTTCGGGGATGAATAGCGAAATCTCTGGGATCCCGATCAGCAAGATCATGATGATCAGCTCGCAGACCAGAAAGATGCCGATGCCCTTGAAGATATCGGCAAGGCTGATCTCGTCTCCGACAACGCTCTTGACGACGAAGGCATTCAGTCCGATCGGGGGAGTCAGCAATCCGATCTCGACGAATTTCACGATGATGACGCCGATATAGATGAGGTTGTATCCAAGCTCGTCGAATATCGGGATGACGACCGGAATCGACAGCAGCATGACACCGATCGGATCGAGGAACATTCCTAGGATGACGAACATGATCGATACGGCCATGAACAGGAAAACGGGATGAAAACTCGCACCCTGGATCGCCTCGACCAGAAAGGGGTTCAGCCCCGAGATCGCAAGGAACCGCGTGAAGATCACCGCCCCGATGGCGATCATGAAGATCTGCGCCGTGCTGTTGAGCGTGTTGACCGTTGCCTCGACAAGGCCTTTCAGCGTGAAGCCGCGCATCGCAAGCCCATAGACCAGCGACAACAACGCACCCATGGCGGCGGCTTCGGTCGGGGTGATGAAGCCGAAATACATCCCGCCCAGCAGCAGCACAAACAGGATCGGCAGGGGCCAGACGCCCTTCAGGCTGTTCAGCCGCTCGCTGAGGCTGGGGCGGATGTCTATCCGCGGCGCCGAATCCGGCCTGACATTGGCAACGATAAGGATCGCCAGCATATAGACGATCATGGTCAGGAGCCCCGGCAACAGGCCTGCCAGCAGCATCTTGCTGATGGATACTTCTGCAAGCAGACCGTAAAGGATCATCAGCACGCTCGGCGGAATGAGCGAGCCCAGCGTTCCGGCACTGGCCACGCATCCGGCCGCAAGCTTCTTGCTGTATCCGGCGACCAGCATTTCGGGAATGGCCATCCGGCCCATGGCCGCCGCGGTGGCCATGCTCGAGCCCGACACCGTCGCAAAGGCGGCGGACGAGACGTTGACCGCCATTGCCAAACCTCCCGGCAGACCGCTCAGCCAAAGCCTCGCGGCCCGGAAAATCTTGGCAATCAGATTCGATTTTTCCAAAAGAGCGCCCATGAACAGGAAAAGAGGGATCGCAGAAAGGCTCCAGCTCGCGGCGAAACCATACACCGAGGTCTGCACCAGCCCGGTGGTGGCCGGCCAGCCGACCAGAATGTAGAGACCCACCATTCCGCTCACACCAAGAGCGATGCTGATCGGAACCCGCAGGGCGATCAGCACTATCGTCCCGACGAAACCAAGGATGCCAACGATCGGATCATCCACCTGCCCGCGCTCCCTTCCCAGCCGAGGGCTCCCTGGTCGTCCGGACAAGGAGGATGACCTCGCAGATCGCCATCAGGCCCAGTGCCAGCGGCAGCGCCCAGACCGGCGGCCAGATCGGCAGATATGTCGTGGCGGTTTCCATCACCTTGCCGACCTGCATCTGCTCAAGGGCGTCCTCGAAGGTAAGATAGGCAAGTATCGAGAAATACACGGCGGACAGGACGAACACGACACTCCGCAGCAGGTGCCTGGCCAGCCCCTTCACCACCTGGTCGATAAGCTCAACGCACATGTATCCATGAACATCTCCGACATAGGGCAGTGGCAGAAAGGTAAGGAAGATCATGTACCAGGTCGAAACGATGACAAGCGTATGCAGCGTCGTGGATGGCGAGACGAGGCGCACAACCGCCTCAACGCAGATGTGGAGCATCATCACGACAAGAACCGCACCGGCAAGGCCCAAGAGAATCCGGTGGACCAGTCGCAAGGGTGCGGGCATATCTGCCGATCTATGTTTCGGCGCCATTGAGTTCCTCCCAGGCTGTGATCAGGCGGAAAGTCTAGTGCGTCATCGGCGGCGCCGACTTCAGGGTCGGCTCCCTCGTGGGCGTGTCCTTGAAAACCGTCCCAAGTTCATAAAAAGACGGCGGGGCAACGGCCCCCCACAGGGTCTGACGTTGCGGATCCATTAGATCCCATTTGATCGGTTCAAGATCCGGATCGACAGTGAGGTAATCCGAGCAATAGAACTCGATGCGATGCCCGTCCGGATCGCGTACATAAAGGAAGAACGCGTTCGACAGCCCGTGCCGCCCCGGTCCGCGCTCGATGTTACCCACGTATCCCGTTGTCGCCAACTTATCGAGCAGGTCGATGATTGCCAACGGCGTCGGCACCCAGAATGCGACATGGTGGAGCCGTGGGCCGAGGCCATTGGTGAGGGCGATGTCGTGGACCCCCCCCTTGCGGTGCATCCAGGCCGCCCAGACATTCTTCGTCGCCTCGTCCTCGGTGTACTCGGTGACACGGAAGCCGAGCTCGCCGAAGAACGAGATCGAGGCGACGACATCCGAAGAGAAGCAGTTGAAGTGATCGATTCTCAGGGGTCTGACGCCCTTGTACAGATCATACTTCTGGTGGATCGGCGGAAGCCTGTCCATCCTGGCATGAAATTCAAGCGGGATCCCCAAGGGGCACGTTGTGTGCAGGGTCCGCCCCTGGAAGGGGCGCTCGATCCACGACACGTCACGGCCCTGCTTGCTGAAATGAACTTCCGCGCGATCCAAGTCTTCCTCGTCATAGACCCTGAAACCCAGCGCATCGGCCGAAGGCGCATCGCCCTTGCGCAGGATAAGGCAGTGATGCGTGCGTTCTTCTAGCCCGCGGAAATAGATCGTGTCGTCGTCCTCGTCGGTAATCTGCAGGCCGATCGTCTCGGCATAAAAGGCGCGCGATCGCGAAAGATCGGTCACGGTCAGGTCGGCGTGACTCAGGCGCACGATATTGAAAGGCGGATACAGATTTGCAGAGGGTAAGGGCATTCAGCCTCCAAGGCATAGAGATGTCTATATCGAACTTGATCGCGTCACACGCCCAGTCACAAAACGCCAATGCAAGGCAGTTAATACGTTAACTATCTCTGCTTGCTGCCCCTGTCAACCTGAAGTCACGCGTCCCGCATGTCGCTTGGCACTTGTATGGGGCGATGATTGTCAAGCTTGATCTGCGGCGATTTCCCATCTCCTTGTTCGGCCACTGGCGACCATCTCCTCGTCCCGACCTGACTTTGAATTGGCCGCCGCGCACAGGGACGGTCAAGGATGGCCGCAGGCCATTGCGAAGCGACCTGCCCTTGACGGTCACGAGCACTGCGGCAGGCTCCGATGGTCAGGCGAGCTTTCCGGCAGCTTGGGATAGACGACGACAATTCCGAGGGGAGCTCGCGATCAGCCGGGCGTGGAAGTCGCGCGGCGGACTTGTATTCGGTCGATCCCAGTGGATCGGAACCATGATGCAATCATGCGCATCGACGGCGAGCTCCGGGGCGGCGGGCCCATTCTTAATTGCGGGGCCAAGCCCCATGTGCCAAGCCGGGACGCCACCGCCTCGGATCGTCATCGGCAAACCCTAAGGAGGGGCTGCCAAGCTGATGTCCCAGTCGTCCTCCTCTTTGCTGCTGGCCGTCATGATGTCGGACGCGAGACACTCCGTGCGGCATCTCACGGTGGTGACGAGACGCCACAGCGCGATGAGCAGCTTGCGCGCCAACGCCACGATCATCGTCTTGCGCGTGGTGCCGCGGCCGTCGCTCGTGCGCGCCTGGAACCATCGGGCGAGACCGCTGTCCTTCTGAAACCGGAGAAGCCGCCAGGCCAACTGGATCATGCCGCGCCGCACGCGGACATTGCCGGCGTGCCAGCCCCTTCTCGCGGCGGCGTTTGCCGCTCTCGTCCGGCGCGCCCGTCAGGCCGCCATAGCGCGCCACGGCGCGGGATCGCGCAGCTGGCGCGACAGCATCTCGTTGACCAGCATGTCCGCGGTCTCGACGCTGATGCCGATGACACGTGCCAGCATGCGAACCATCGCGTGCGGGCCGTCCGCCGCAGCCGGCGCAGGCGTTGCTGCTCGATCGCGCGGATCTGCTCGCGCACGAGTCACAGCCGCTCAAGGTAGCGGCGCAGCTCCGCGCGCGTGTTGTCCGGCAGCGGCGTCCCTTCCGCCGTGCGGTGGCCTCGAGCCTGTCTGCGGCCTTGCGCAGGGTCGGCTTGAAGGCGCGAATGCCGAAGCGGGCGAGGATCGCCTTGATCCGGTTGACGATCCGTGTCTTCTCCGTGACCAGGTTCTCCCGCTCGCGGTTCGGCCGCCGCGCGTCCTCCTCAGCAACCGTCGGGATCGCCGCCATGCTGCAATGGCGCTTCTCGCCGCGCAGCCAGCCGAGAAAGGCGCGCATCAAAAAGCTCGGTATCGAGGCGATCGGTCTTGGCGCGCCGGTGCTCGCGCGAGACCGCAACACTGGCGGGATGCATGACATAAGCCTCGACACCACGCGTCCTGAGCCAGCGCGGCAGCCAGAAGCCATCGCGGCCGGCCTCATAGGCGACGACGATGCGCTTAATCGAGCGTCCGGCCCGGTTGGCTTCGTCGCGCCAGCACTGCAACAGCTTCAGCAGCGTTTCCGCGTCGGCCCCGAGCTTCTTCAGAGGCTGGCGTTCGATGCCGGGTACAAGCGCAGCCAACAGCCACTTCGCGTGGCTCATCTCGATGACGGCGACGATCGTGTTATCCTGTTCGAGAGTGGCGAGCGACCTGCTCGCGTCAAAAGATTGCGACATGGGGGAGCTCCTTCAGCGGTCGTTTCCAACAGCGCCAAAGGTGCCACGCCCTCGCCGCTCGCCCCATAGAAGCTATGCGACAGGCACCTCCTGGTGCGGGTACCATGAGGTGATCCTTAAACCCCGAACCGTGAGGGAGGAGATAACGATCAGAGAAGAGGACAGCTCGAAGGTGCCGACGATCTACATCGCGCTCGATCTTGGCCGCCGTTGCTGGACGGTGGGGATATTGCTGCCTGGGGACCGGCACGCCCGGCTTTTCCAGATCGCCGGCGGCGACCGGGATGCGCTATCGGCGCTGATTGCGCGTCAGCGCCAGATGGTTGGTGATCCAGGTATGCGCGTGGTGAGCTGCTACGAGGCGGGGCGTGACGGGTTCTGGCTGCACCGGTGGCTGCGGGAACAGGACAGCTAGCCTCGAGGTGCCCCGGCGTTGGCGGCGCGTGAAGACCGACCGCGTTGACACGCTCGGGTTGCTGCGGGTGCTGCTGCGTCTTGAGCGCGGCGAGACGGAGATGACGCGGGTGGTGTGTGTGCCGGCACCGGCGATCGAGGATGCCCGCCGGCAGACGCGCGAGCGCGAGCGCCTGGTGAACGAGCGCACCGCGCACCGCAACCGAATCAAGCGCTTGCTGGCGGCCCAGGGCATGACGGCCGTCAAGGTCGGCGCGCGGGACTGGTTGCATCGGCTCGCTGACGCGCGCACCGGCGATGGCCGGACGCTGGACGCAGCGCTGCTCGCGGAGATTCGGCGCGAGGCCGAACGGCTTGCACTGGTCGAGCGTCAAATCCAGGAGGTCGAGGTGGCGCAACGTGCGGCCCTGAGGGCCGATACCGCGCTGGCCACCAGAGCCCGCAAGCTGAAACGCCTCCCCGCCCGGCACCGAGTGACGCGACATCCGCTCGCTGCCAGGTGATAGCGAGGTCACCAGCCAAGTCGATTTCGACAGTTCCAGCGAAACGAAAATTGCGCCAAGATCAACCCGGATGGCGGCAGGCGGCGACATTGATTCTGCTGACATGGCACAGCAAATCCTTTCAGAGAGGTTGGTAACAAACCGACTCTGATCTCCCTCAGGCCGCTGGCCGGCTCGACCACATGAACGTTCCAGCCTTTTGATCGAAGAAGCCGCGCCAGCCAAAATCCGTCGTAGCCGATCTCATAGCAGCACGTTATTGCAGGCGGTACCGGCGAAGAGCCCTTCTGAGAGCCCAACCGAAAATTATGTTGGGTGAGCAAGTTATGATTCTCAGTGGTTTGCGAAGACTACGGAGGATCAGGTGGCTTGGACCGAAATCACCCGGGAGCAATATGACCGCAGGCGGCTGCGCTATGCAAGTGATTGCACGGACGAGGAATGGGCGTTGATCGAACCGTTCATGCCTGCGCCAAGCAAGGTCGGTCGGCCGCGCAAATGGCGGATGCGGGAAATATGGGACGCGATCCAGTATATTGCGGCGGCTGGCTGCCAGTGGGCGATGCTGCCGAAGGACTTTCCGCCCTTTTTACCGGCTGCGCGACAGCGGCATGCTCGACATCATCAACGAAACGCTGGTCATGTCGGCGCGGCTTTTGGCTGGTCGGGCGGCGGAACCGACTGCGGGAGCGATTGATAGCCAGAGCGTGAAGACCACGGAAAGCGGCGGGCCTCGCGGTTTCGACGCCGGCAAGAAGATCAAGGGCCGCAAGCGCCATATCCTTACCGACACCGAGGGCAACATGCTGGGCGCGATCACGCACACCGCCGACATTCAGGACAGAGATGGCGCGCCGAATGTCATTGCCGATACGAAGGAGAGTTTCCCAACGCTCGCCCATCTGTTCGCCGATGGTGGTTATGCCGGCGAAAAGCTTCAAACCGCCATGCGGAGCATGGATGGGCCGACCATTGAGATCGTCAAGCGTCCCGATGGCGCAAAAGGCTTCGTCGTCATCGCGCGGAGGTGGGTTGTCGAAAGGACATTCGCCTGGCTCGGCCACTGCCGCCGTCTCGCCAAGGACTGGGAGGCCACCATCGCATCTTCCAATGCATGGCTTCTGATCGCCTCCATCCGCCGAACGACAAGGCTCATCGCAAGGGCTTGAAATCAATGAGTATTAATTTTGAGTCGGATTCTTAGCTTAGAGCCGCTCGATATTTTTAATCCGGGGGTGATTCTCGACCGGCCGGCGGAGGCAGATTCCGTCCGGTTTCCTCCGGGAGATTATTAAATTTTTCCAGCAAATCAAGGAGCAACTCGAACCGCTCTTCGCCGAACCGGGCGCGGACATCGCCATAGATGCGTCGGCTTTCCGGCGCAACTTCAGCGATCAGTCGAACGCCTTTGTCTGTCATGGAAAGCATCGTTCTGCGCCCGTCATTGACGTCCCGGCGCCTGGCGATGAGTCCGCGCTCTTCGAGATGGCGTAGAATCCTGGTGAGGCTGGGTGCCATGATGCAGCTGCGTTGCGCCACATCGGTCGCATCTACCTCCTGCTCTTCGTTGATGGCGCGCAAAACGCGCCACTGTTGCTCGGTGATGTTATGGCTGGCGAGCAGCGGCCTCATGCGGGACATCAACTTCTCGCGGCTTCGCAGTAACGCGATCGTTAGCGAGCGACGGGTGAGGCGCGGCATCATTTCCGCACGTGAATTCAGGTCTTTAGCGTTTATCAAAGTCATTTTGTCGCCCAATGGTGCGTCACCCCTCTATATGCCTGCCACAAAACCGCTTGCGTTGCGAGACGCGCTCATATAGTTAACATGTTAATGTAATCCGTGCTTACTAGCAAGGCCAATGCCGCATTTCATCGTTGAATATTCCGCCAATCTCGAAACCCGCGTCGACATCCAGGGACTTTGCGAGAGAATCCGCGAAACAGCTCTGAAGACCGGCGTCTTCGAGCCCGGTGGCATCCGCGTAAGGGCTCATCCGGCGAGGCATTTCGCGATCGCCGACGCACATAAAAAAAACGCCTTCCTGCACCTGCAACTCCGCGTCGGCGCCGGGCGCTCGGTGGAGACGCTCAAGGGGGCGGGCGAGGTGATCTTTGCAAAGCTTCGTGACTGCTTGGAGCCGGAACTGGCGGAGCCGTACTTCGGCCTCTCCTTCGAAATCGTGGAGATTCATCCTGAACTCAGTTGGAAGGCGAACAGCATCCACCCGCGCATACGCGGCCATGTGGAGGGAGATCATTGGTGACCACACTCGACGAAAACCTCGAAAAGGCGAAGGCATATCTCGCGCGCTTCCATCGGGAAGGGGTGAGGAACCGCATTGGCGGCGAGTGGCTTACTGCTGATGACGGCACTTCGTTCGAGACAATTTCTCCGATCGACCTAAAGCCGCTCGCCAATGTCGCGCACGGCAAGACATCGGACGTCGACAAGGCGGCCAAAACGGCGAAGGCTGCCTTTGCGGAGTGGAAGGAAATGCCGGGCGCAGAGCGCCGCAAGCTGCTCCACAGGATCGCCGATGCAATCGCCGCGCGAGCGGAAGAGATCGCCTTCGTGGAATGTATGGACACGGGGCAGGCGCTTAAGTTCATGTCGAAGGCGGCACTGCGTGGGGCTGAGAACTTTCGCTTCTTCGCGGACAAGGCGCCGGAAGCACGCGACGGGCGCTCGCTATACGGTCCGGGTCAGGTCAATGTGACGAGCCGAGTCCCCATCGGGCCCGTCGGCGTCATCACACCGTGGAACACTCCTTTCATGCTGTCGACCTGGAAGATCGCACCGGCACTCGCGGCTGGCTGCACGATCGTCCACAAGCCAGCCGAATTCTCGCCTTTGACGGCAAGCCTGCTCATCGAAGTCGCCGAGGAAGCGGGCCTCCCGAAGGGAGTCTGGAATCTGGTCAACGGCTTCGGCGAGGATGCCGGTAAGGCGTTGACGGAACACCCCGACATCAAGGCGATCGGCTTTGTCGGAGAAAGCCGCACCGGTTCGATGATCATGAAGCAAGGCGCCGACACACTGAAGCGCGTCCATTTTGAACTCGGGGGCAAGAATCCGGTCGTCGTGTTTGCCGACGCCGATCTCGAAAGGGCTGCAGATGCGGCCGTCTTCATGATCTATTCTCTCAATGGCGAGCGCTGCACCTCGTCGTCGCGCCTTCTAGTCGAAGCCTCAATCTATGACGCTTTCACAAAAAAATTGGCCGAACGCGCAACGCGCATCAAGATAGGCCATCCGCTCGATCCCGAGACGATCATTGGACCTTTGATCCATCCTAGCCATGAAAAGAAGGTGCTGTCCTATTTCGACCTAGCGATGGAGGAGGGGGCGACGATCGCGGTCGGCGGCAGGAAAGCCGATCGCGAAGGCTGCTATGTCGAGCCCACGCTCTTCACCAACGCGAAGAACACGATGCGGATCGCCCAGGAGGAAATCTTCGGGCCGGTGCTCACGGCGATTCCCTTCTCCGACGAGAAGGAGGCGCTGGTTTTAGCTAATGACGTCAGCTACGGCCTGGCCGGCTATCTGTGGACTTCGGACGTCACCCGCGCCTTTCGATTCTCCGAGGCCCTGGAGGCGGGCATGATCTGGGTGAATTCGGAAAATGTGCGCCACCTACCAACTCCTTTCGGCGGCGTGAAGAGCTCCGGCATCGGGCGCGACGGCGGGGACTGGTCGTTCGACTTTTACATGGAAACCAAGAATGTGGCCTTCGCGACCGAGGCGCACAAGGTCACCAAGCTCGGCTGAAGGCGGAGGGACGTACAGCGATGCCGTTACCATCACCCAATCTCTACCCAGACTTCAACATCGTTCGCCTCTCCCACGTGGAATTCGTAGTCACGGATCTCACTCGTTCCAAAGCGTTCTATGCGGAGGCGCTCGGTCTGCAGGTCACATATGAGGATGGCAACAGAATCTGCTTGCGCGCGCTCGAGGAGCGCAATCACCACTGCATCATCCTGAAGAAGGGCGAGGAGCCGGTCGCGCGGGACCTCGGCTTCAAGGTCTATTCGGATTCCGACCTCGACAAAGCCGAGACCTTCTTCAAGGCAAAGGGGCTGCCTGTCGCCTGGGTGGAGCGTCCGCATCAAGGCCGGACGCTGAAGACGCAGGATCCGTTCGGCGTGCCACTCGAATTCTACCACCAGATGGAGACGCTGCGGCCGATCCACCAGCAATACAGGCTCTACAAAGGCGTTCGGCCGCTCCGCATCGACCATTTCAACTGCTTCTCGACGGATGTCGACAGCTCGGTCGCCTTCTACAACGAACTCGGCTTCCGCGTGACGGAATACACCGAGGACGAGGAGACGAAGAAACTATGGGCGGCATGGGTGCACCGCAAAGGCGGCGTTCACGACATGGCCTTCACGAATGGCCGCGGCCCCAGGCTCCACCACGTCGCATTCTGGGTGCCGACGCCGCTCGCTATCATCGACCTGCTCGACCTGATGTCGACATCCGGTTACCTAGCTAACATCGAGCGTGGCCCCGGACGCCACGGCATCTCGAACGCGTTCTTTCTCTACATCCGCGACCCCGACGGTCATCGCATCGAGATCTATTGCTCGGACTACCTGACAGTCGATCCGGATCTCGAGCCGATCAAATGGGACCTCAAGGACCCGCAGCGACAGACGCTATGGGGCGCGCCCGCGCCCAGGAGTTGGTTCGAGGAAGGCACGCTGTTCGAAGGCGCGGCGGTCGAAGAGCCGAAGTTGCAAGCTCAGCCGATCGTCGCGCCATGAACAACCTTCCCCTTCTCGCCTCCTTCCACGCCGAAGGAATGTCCCGCTACGGCCTTGCGCGCGACAACGGCGTTGTCGACCTGTCGATCCGCTGTCCCGAATGGCCGTCGCTGCGCGAGGTCATAGCGGCCGGGGCGCTGTCGAAGATTGCCTCTGAGGCCGCCGGTTTGCCGATCGATTTTAGCCTCGACGAAATCACCTATGAGATCCCGATTCCGGCACCCGAAAAGCTGATCTGTGTCGGTGTCAACTTCCCCGACCGAAACGCCGAATACAAGGACGGGCAGGAAGCGCCGCCGAACCCGTCGCTGTTCGTTCGGTTCCCGCGCTCCTTCGTCGGCCATGATGCGCCGATCATACGTCCCCCGGAATCGCCGCAGCTCGACTACGAGGGCGAGATCGTCATCGTCATCGGCAAGGCCGGACGCCGCATTCCGCAGGCCGATGCGCTGTCGCATATCGCGGCGCTGTCGCTTTGCAACGAGGGCACGATCCGCGATTGGGTGCGGCATGCAAAGTTCAACGTCACGCAGGGCAAGAATTTCGATGCAACCGGCTCGATCGGGCCCTGGCTGGTTCCATTCGAGGACGAGGCGCAGCTTGCCGACATCCGCCTGACCACGCGAGTCAACGGCGAAACGCGGCAGGAAGACCGCACAAGCCGCATGATCTTCTCCTTCGCGCGGATCATCAATTACATCTCCACTTTCACCACGTTGGCGCCCGGCGACGTCATCGTCACCGGCACCCCGACCGGGGCAGGAGCGCGCTTCGATCCGCCGGTCTGGCTGAAGCCCGGCGACGTGGTCGAAGTCGAAGCGGAAGGCATCGGTACGCTGCGCAATACGGTCGCTGACGAGAAAATGCGCCATGACACGTGAGGAAATTGATCAGGTGGCGGCAGCGCTCGATGAAGCCGAACACACACGACGGCAGATCGGCCTGCTGTCGATCGCCCATCCAGGCATGACGATGGACGACGCCTATGCCGTGCAGGCGGCCTGGGTGGAAAAGAAGAAGCGAAACGGACGCCGCGTCATCGGCCGCAAGATCGGGCTCACCTCCAAGGCGATGCAGCAGGCGCTCAACATTGACATTCCCGATTCCGGCATCCTGTTCGACGACATGCTGTTCGAGAACGGCGGAACCGTGCCGGAAGGCCGCTTCATCCAGCCTCGCATCGAGGCGGAGATCGCCTTCGTGATGAGCGGCGACCTGAAAGGTCCGGACGTCACGGTCGCCGACGTGCTGACGGCGACGGATCACGTGGCTCCGTCTCTCGAAATCCTCGACACCCGCATTCTGCGCGTCGATCCTGAAACGAAGAAGACGCGCAACGTCTGCGACACCATCGCCGACAACGCGGCCAATGCCGGCGTAGTGCTCGGCAGACACAAGCTGCTGCCCACCGAAATCGACATGCGCTGGATGGGCGCAATCGTGTTCCGCAACGGCGAAGTCGAGGAGACTGGCCTCGGCGCCGGCGTGCTCAACAATCCCGCGGGCGGCATCGCCTGGCTCGCCAATCGGCTGGCGCAGTATGGCGACTGGGTCAGGGCCGGCGAGATCGTGCTGTCCGGCTCCTTCGTGCGGCCCGTCGAGGCGCGGCCGGGCGACAAGATCATCGCCGATTTCGGCCCTTACGGCCTGGTCGACTGCCGCTTCGAATAGGAACATGAGATGCCCGCACCACACAACCGCTTCAAGCGAGCTCTGTTGAGCAGACAGCGCCAGCTTGGCCTCTGGGTCGCACTGGGCAATCCGATTTCCGCCGAACTTTGCGCGGGAGCCGGGTTCGACTGGCTGCTGCTCGACGGCGAGCATGGACCGAACGACCTTCGCAGTATTCTCCATCAGTTACAGGCAATGAGCGCCTATCCCAGCAGTCCTGTGGTGCGTATTCCGGTGGCCGATGCGACCCACATCAAACAGATGCTCGATATCGGAGCGCAGACGCTTCTCGTCCCCATGGTCGACACGCCCGACCAGGCGACGTCGATGTCGAGGGCGATGCGCTATCCCCCTCGCGGCACGCGCGGGATCGGCGCGGCGCTCGCCAGGGCGTCGGGCTTCAATTCGATCCCCGACTACCTTCAAACGGCCGACGCGGAAGTCTGTCTGCTCGTCCAGGCGGAGACGAGGCGATCAATCGAAAAGCTCGAAGCGATCGCCGCGACCGAAGGCGTCGACGGAGTATTCATCGGACCTTCCGACCTTGCAGCCGACATGGGGTTCACCGGACGGGCCGAGGCAGCCGAGGTCATAGAGGTGGTCGAGGACGCGATCGGACGCCTCGTCGCGCTGGGCATGCCCACCGGGATTCTTGCCGCCAATCCGACCATTGCCCAGCGCTATCTCGAAAAGGGCGCTACCTTCGTTGCGATTGGGACGGACGTAGGGGCCCTTAGATCGGGCCTCGCCAACATCCGCAACGCCGTTGAGAGCTGACGGTACGGGCCACGGGCCTCACCAATCCACACGGCGTGGAGGCTGACACCCTCCGCTACTTTGAAGGAACGCCTATTTGCGAATGTCCAGAAACGGAACTGTTCACCGCCGGGGGAGTGGCGCGCCGAACGCGAAACGGCGGTCCTCCTCCTGCCTCTGGTGGATCGCCGCGACATCAAATCGGTGCCGTTGTCGGAGAAGATCATCAAAGGCCGCCCACGCGGCCTCGACGAAGGTATCGAGTTGCCGCGCCGTCGACCGGCGGCCAAGCGCCGTCCTATTCATCACCATTCATGCCGACATCCTCTTCTGCGTCGCCGGAGAGGACCGGCACGATGTCGCCCGCCAGAAGCCTCTCCTTGCTGAGGAGGCCTGCATCCTCGAGCGCCTCAATGTCGGGAAGATCGCGGAGCGTGTCGAAGCCGAAGTGCAGCAGGAATTCTTTGGTCGTGACATAGGTGTAGGGCGCGCCAGGCTGGGGCGCGCGCGGGCCGGAGGCGATGAAGCCGAAGCCGCGGAGATTGCCGATCAGGTCGCGGCTGATTTCGCGGCCGAAAAAGGCGGATAGCTCAGCCCGGGTGATTGGCTGGAAGTACGCCACACACATCAGCACCAGCACCTCGGACTGCGTGAGGTCGGCCGCACGCTCGCTGGCGCCGATGGCCGTGCGGATGGCGTCGGCATAGGCCGGCCGGGTCAGGTGCTTCCAGCCACCGGCGACCGCGACCAGGTCGTAGGGCCGGCCGGCGAGTTCCGCGCGGATGTCGTCGATGAGAAGATCGATGCTGCAGCTCTTGCCGACAATCCGCGCCAGCGTCTCGCGGCTGACGGGTTCGCTGGCGGCAAAAATGGTTGCTTCGACCCGATGCATCCATTCGCGCCAGCGCGCCTCCGGCGGCAGATGATCCAACTCACGGTCAAACAAATGGTCATTTGAACGGCGGTCATCTGATCGGCCTCGCCTCTCGCGCGCTGCTTCAGCCATTTCCTAAAGCCCGTAGATACGGAAGGTGGGGCGGCCCGACAGTTCACGCACCGCGCCGAGTTCGACCAGCCGGTCGAACAGCCGGCGCAGCCCGCGGTCACTCATGCCGGCGATCTTTTCCGATGCGACAATCGCATCGTCGGACAGCAGCTTGTCAACGACAGCGTCCGCCGCCTTGGCCCGAAGTTTTGGGGCGACGCCGAGCAGCCGGTCGGCGCGACGCTCAAGCTCAACAAACAGATCGACCGCGCGCAGCGCCGCGCGCGCCTGCGCGGCAAGCAGACCTTTCGCGTGCTCGGCTTCCGTCTCGACGCCTGTTGCCGCAATGACAGTCGCAACACGGCGCGGGCGACCGGGGGTCATGGCCAAGGCTACCTCGGCGCCCAGCAGCGGCACCGCATGTGCCCATCCCAGCCGTTGCGCCAGCAGGGCGTCGGCGAGCCAGGCTCCAAGGGCGCGCCCAAAACCATGTCGCTCGGCAGCGATGAACGCGCCGGTCAGCATGCCGACCGTTCCGGCGCCGGCACGGAGTTGCCGGAGATCCTCCACCCGGTCGCTAACCACCTCATCATCCGGGGCGTGGTCGAACTCTTCCAACACCGCCGCGAGGTTTTTCTCCGTCAGCAGATCCTCCGTGGACCGCGTGGCCAGCCGGCGCCAAGCGAGGAGCAAACGACCGGCCGGCCCAACATCGTCGCCAGGCCTGGTCAGCAGCACGGCGTCGCGCAGCGCGCTCTCATCCTCGACGCGGCCGGCCTGTTTCGCCGTTACCGCGGCTGCGGCCAGTGCCAGCCGCTGCCGCCAGGCGCCGGCCCACCGCTCCTGCCGACGCACCACCGCATCGAGCGCAAAGATGGCGGCCCCCGCGGTGACGGCTACATCGTCCACACCATGTCGTCCAAGGGCATGTGGGCCAAGCGCTTGCCCGGCAGGAGGTTGGGCCCCCGCAACCGTGCGGCGCAGCCATGCCGGCACCGGCGTGGCTGGAGCGGCCGGATCGATGGCGGACGGCCGGGCGCGGCGATGCGGAGGCAGGCTGGGGTGGCGAATCATGCACATGAGGGTGCAGCGTTGCGGCGCTTTTTGCAAGCGATTGGCCGCCAAACCGCCGCGCCTGTCGTCGGTCCATAATGACTGATAACGTTGCATTATCGTTCGTATCGTGCGATCCTTACAAAATGGCATCTCACGTCGATCAAAACCCCGAAAAACGTGCCCGGCACCGTTCCGCACGATCGCAGGGAACGGCACCGGGTGTCGATCAAGTCGCATCCGCCCCGGCCGAGCCCGACGTCCCCATCGCCGACGACCTGCCCGACATCGTCGATGTCGTCGTGGAGATGGGCCGGACGCCGCAAGGGTCACCGGGGGAAGCCGAGACATCCTCCCCTTCCCTTCAGGCCATAGCACGCGAGCCGGGACGCTTCCCGGGCTACCTGAATGGTCTGGCCGACAGGGCACGTGACTATGTCGAGGCGGCGAGCTCGGCCAACACGCGCCGGGCCTATGCGGCCGACTGGAAGCATTTTGCCAGCTGGTGCCGGCGCCAGGGGCTTTCGCCGATGCCCCCGGACCCGCAGACCGTCGGGCTTTACATCACCGCCTGCGCGGCGGGCACGGCGACCGGTGCCAAGAAGCCGAATTCGGTCGCGACGATCGAACGGCGGCTCTCGTCATTGTCCTGGAATTTTTCCCAGCGCGGCCAGCCGCTGAACAGAAAGGACCGCCACATCGCCACCGTCATGGCCGGCATCCGCAACACCCACGCCGCCCCTCCCCGCCAGAAGGAAGCCATCCTGCCCGAGGATTTGATCGCCATGCTCGAAACGCTGGACCGCGGCACGCTGCGGGGCCTGCGCGACCGCGCCATGCTGCTGATCGGGTTTGCCGGCGGCCTGCGCCGTTCTGAAATCGTCGGTCTCGATGTCGGCCGCGACCACACCGAGGATGGCCGCGGCTGGATCGAGATCCTCGACAAGGGCATGCTCCTCACCCTGCGCGGCAAGACCGGCTGGCGCGAGGTCGAGATCGGCCGCGGCTCGTCCGACGCCACCTGCCCGGTTATTGCCTTGGAGACCTGGCTCAACCTCGGCAGGATCGCCCACGGGCCCGTGTTCCGTCGCGTCACCGGCCGGGGCAAGAAGGTGGGTACCGAGCGGCTCAACGGCCAGGAAGTGGCGCGGCTGGTCAAGCGCGCGGCACTCGCCGCCGGCGTCCGTGGCGACCTGTCAGAGGGCGAACGCGGGCAAAAATTTGCTGGCCATTCACTGCGGGCCGGCCTCGCCTCCTCGGCCGAAGTCGACGAACGCTATGTGCAGAAACAGCTTGGGCATTCGTCCGCGGAAATGACCAGAAAATATCAGCGCCGCCGCGACAGGTTCCGGGTCAATCTCACCAAGGCAAGCGGGTTGTAGGCGACAAAGCCCCCTCCCCTCCCCTAAAGCGGCTGCAGCATTGGAAGGGCGTCAGAAATTCCATGGAGATGTGAGATCGAGCTCTGTCGTCTCGAAGTCAGTAAGATTGCGGGTTGCCAGGCGACCACCATTCACACGTGCGATCGCTGCAATCATGCCGTCAGGCGCCGACATTCCGCGTCCCTGACGAGTGGCACTGCCCATGACTTCCCCGTAGGCAAGTGCGGCTTCTTCGGTCAGACCAAATATCCGATCAGCAAAACGACGCCGCCAATCTTGCAACCCTTGTTCGAGCCGGTCGGCGCGCTGATCCGGCCTTATCTTCTGGATGCCGAAGGCGATCTCGGCAATCGTCACGGTCGACAACGCCAGTTCGGCATCGTGGCGAACCAGCCAGGCGATGACGGCGGGTTCGGGCGACTTTCTCAGCGTCTCCGAAATTACATTGGTGTCGAGAAAAATCAAAGCTCGGGCCCCGTATGAACCCGTCGATCATCCTGGATCACCGCTTCAAGGTCGATATCAGTGCCGTAGGCCTTGGCCATGCGGGTATAGAAGGCCGATGCTGGCTCGCGGCCAGCTTCGCGCACTTCATAGGCCTCGAGGGCCCGCTCAACGATATCGGCAATTGAACGATTTTCGCGGCGAGAGAGTCGATGTGCTAGATCACGCGCTTTGGCGCTGCGAACGGAAAGCTGGGGTTCGGCCATGGACGCCTCCTTCTTTGAGCAAATATAGCAGAGCGTGATCAAGCCATCAAGATGTCTCTTGATGGCTTGATGGCAAGATGCCTGCAAACGATCGGTTATCCGTATCTTCTATGTTTGTAAATTCGGCTTCAATGCGGCTCTCAGGTGTCATTTGTCACAGTGGACTGCACTGACAGGACAAAGCTGTCTTCAGTAGGGGTGACCGGCGCAGTCGAGCGCCCCAGCAACCAGAAGCGGTGCCAGCACTGGAATTCCCAGGCTTTCGAGGGTTTCGTCAGTTTGAGCGACGAACCGTGCGCTGCGTGGCTGATGATTGAGCATCCGACGCAGATCGATCGCAACATCGGCGTTTTCACGGGCGAGCATGGTGATCTTTTCGATTTGGACCGATATTTGCTCGAAATCCCGAGAGAGGACGCCGGCGCGTGATGCTCCGGTCACCGACGGGCCTGCTGATATCTTCACCGGCTTGAACCCCGCCCGGATCAGCGGCTGCAAGGCCAATGCCGCGACTTTCAAGACGTTGGCCCGCTCGAGGCGACCCAGCTTCTCGTAAATGCCCCAGCGCCCCACGGCGTGGCGATAGGGCAGACCTGCAGCCGCCCACGCCGCCTCGATCTTCGGGCGTGCCGGATCCTTCATGCGACGCGGCCGGCAGATCTCATCAATCACGCCTCGTAGAACGCGAAGCCAAAGACCACCGTGAACATTGCGGCCACCAGGCAATTGTACCCTGCCCTTCGTAATGGCCTGCAGGGTCAGGCCGTCGAGCGAGGCGAGTTCTGCAGCAGCTTCTTGGGGAACTGGATATTCGGATTGCTCGGCGGGACTGGCAGCCTGCAGCAGGACGCCATGCTCCGGACAACTCGCCATCCAGTTCGCTCGCCAGTGTAGACGGCCAAACCTCTGCCTATCTCTCCGCAGGCAGTCAATGCATCCGATCATCTTACCGCCGGCGAGATCTCCGGAAAGCCAAGGGAGCCACCAAGCATCCCGCACCGGGCGCACCCGCAGGGCTGGGTTTTCGAAAGCACCGAATTGACAACAATAGGAGGGAAAGATGTCATTTTGCGGCGCCAGCCTGTCCAGCAGATAGGGTACGTAGGCCGCCATTGTCATTGCCCGGATTCGACCGGAAGCCACACCGGTGCGTTCCGCCAGCTTCCTGATCAAGGCGGCGGATGGCCAGAAATCGACCAGCCGGATATCCAGCCTCTTGATCCTCAAGGCGGCCTCAGCGAATTCGCCGGCGCCCATGTCATATGCATCTGCGAGCCGCCATAGCCATGACGACAGAGCTTCTAGCGGCAATGGCTGAGGATGTATTGGCAGCCTCGTCGCCATCGTCAGGTCAGCAGCTTCTCAGTCAGGCGCCGCCGCTCTGCCGGACCGTAATATTTCATCAGTTGGAGTGACCGCTGATTGATCGCCTCCTCTCCACTTTCCACCGCAGCGACAGCCGCCGAACGCAGAAGAGCAGCGATTTCGCCGATTGTCCCGCCGGTGCGAGCCAAGACCCAGCGCTGCAGGTCGGCCGAGTTGAGAAATGAGGGTTTTCGAAGCGGAAACGTCGCCACAAAACTCTGGATCAGCCGGCTGAGCTCGTCACCCTCCTCCCATACCGGCAGGATGATCGGATGGAACCGGTTCTCAAGCTGCGGATCGGTACGGATGGCGAGGTAGGCGTCCCGGGTCCCTGCCCCCACGACCGGGATCCGCAATTCGTTGCCGAGGAAACGCAGCAAATTGAGGAACTCACGCTGCGCCGGCGACGTACCGGCGAGAATGTTGTGCAGCTCGTCAATGATGAGGACCTTGGTGCCCACCCTTTTGAGAATGGACAACGCCTGCGCCTCGAGATCATGCTTGCGGGCGGTTCTCCGGACCGGCGCTCCCAGGACCTCCAGGAGATGCTGGTAGAACCGCGCAACACCCGGATCGGTCAGCATCTGCACGACGACAACGGGAATGTCTTCCTCGTCACGGCCGGGCAAGGCCGCTGGCGTATGATCCCGTCGAAACTTCTCGACAATCATCGATTTTCCGTTGTTGGTCGGCCCCAGCAGGAGAAAGCACTGCGGTCGAACGCGTCCGGGCTCGTTCTCTATGGCCGTGCGAAGTAGATCGAGTGCGGCTTGTGCATGGGGATAGCCAATCCACCACTGCCCCCGGATGAACGCAATTCTTTGGGCGTCGTCTTCCGCGGCAACCGTTCGCAGGTCTGGAGCAAGGTGGTTGAGATCCGTTGTCACCATTTTTCCACCGGAAATGGCGGTGGGACGGTAGCCAGATCATCACCGTCGCTTTCATTTCCGATGGTCGGCAGAGCAACCACACAATCCACCGGCGCCTCGGGGGTTGGAGTCTGTCGCGCCAACTGCCGCCGCGCCGCTCTGGATTTCCGTGCCGCGGCTTTCACCAGCCCGCGCTGCTGCTCTACCGTCCTGAAGATAACCTCTTCATCGACCTCGGCCCGACCGCCAGCCTTGATCATTCGAACGGCCTGGCGATGCTCAAAAAGCGAGATTCCGGGCCGCTCCAGACGCCGGCAGGGCACTTTCACATAGCTGCGGCCGTCTGGCTCGAGCACGAAAATCTGCGACAGGTCGCGGGGATCGCGGCGGATCAGGAAGGATCGGCAGCGATCCCGGTTTGCGATCCATGGGCGCAGAACGTCGGAATAGTAGGTGATGTAGTCGAGCGTGAAGCCATCCCGTTGGATCGTTCGTCGCACCACCGGAAGGAAATCGACCAGAAATTCCCGGCCATTGCCGACTGCTCGCGGGGCACCATGCTCGGCAATGCCGCGCTTCCACCGTGCCAGCGGCGGTTCCATGATCCCTTCGTGGACCTCTTGATGATATCGACCGGTGATCGCCAGAGCCAGCCAATGCTCCAGTTCGGACAGGGTCAGAACCGCTGCAGCGTCGCTGTCATAGGTCCCACGTTCGGCCGGATTCGAGAACGTCGTACCCGGCAGATCGTGCACCAGGCCCATCAATGTGCCGATCAGGCGTTCGATCACGCCGCCAAAATGCGGTTGGCCCTTCGGACGGTACTCCAGGTCGATCCCATGCTGCTGACAACCGCGTGCAAGAGCTTCGCCATGAAACTCCGCCGCGTTGTCGAGATGCAGGAGACGCGGAATACCGGCGATGGGCCACTCGGTATCCAGACCGAGACCTTCGAGATAAGATTGCTTCTCGATGCCGGTGTGAGCGAGGCACAATCCAACGCTGGTGGCCGATGGGGCTTCGAACGAGACCAGAAAGCCGGTGATGCAACGGCTATAGACGTCAATCGCCACCGTCAGCCACGGCCGCCCGACCGGCAAGCGGCTGACTTCGTCCACCAGGATGATATCGATCGGCGTGTGGTCGATTTGAACAACATCAAGAGGTGCGTGCGATATCGGTCCATGTCCGGCTGCCGAGGTCAACCGTCGTGCGGAAGTGCTGCCTGGGCCCTCACGGCGGCGGGCAACCTCTTCGGCGCGAATAGTCTCAAGACGGCGGCGGATGGTTTTCGCGGATGGAGCCACCAATCCGGCCTTCTTGCAGCGAAGTTGAACTTCCTCGACGAGCCGAACGATCCGACGCTTTTGCCGCGTCAGGTAGGTGTCGTAGATTGCAGCGGTGACAATGTCGTCGACGCGGGCCGGCATTCTCGATCTGCCTCGGCCGCCGGATGGCTTTCCCGGAGCCAGAGAACTCATCACTCCACCCGATGCCCGGAAACGAGCGACGAGTGCGTATATGGTTCGAGAGCTGATCCCCAAAAGATCGGCTGCGGCTCGCGCATCGACGGCTGAGACAACTTCCTGGGCCGCCAGGGGCGCTATCACGGGATAGCGGCGTTGCGCCTCCTGTCGTGCCTGGGCGGACAGCGAAAGCGTACCGCGTTCGGCAATCCGATCAGCATCTTCCTTCAGCTCTGCCAAAGGCCCTCTCTCACGCGCCACCCGAATCGCAGACATTGAAGGGAAGTATGGGCAATTTATGCTATATAGTGAAGACAACTATGGGGAATCAGGGGCCGACGGGTGTGACCATGGCCATCGCTAAGGTATTGATTTTCTGCGTTCCGCATTGAAGCTAACTTTGACAAATGACACAGGCGATCCAAATGACCAAAACACCGCCCAATCCCTCCTCTCGTCGACCACAGGGTCGGCTTATCGGCTATGCGCGCGTCTCCACGGACGAGCAGACGACGGAAGCGCAGGAGATGGAACTGAGGTCGGCCGGATGCGATACAATCATCCAGGAGCATGGTTCCGGCGCCTCGCGGACCCGCCCTGCCCTCGCCCGGCTGGTCCGTGTGATAGACACCGGCGACACCCTCGTTGTGGTTCGGCTCGACCGCCTGGCGCGCTCGGTGAGCCACCTGCTCAATGTCATCGAGGAGCTGACGACCAAAGGCGCATATTTCCGCTCGCTGAGCGATCCCATCGATACCACGACGCCGCAGGGCATGTTTTCGCTGCAGGTCCTTGGCGCCGTCGCCCAGCTGGAACGGGCTCTCAACTCGGAGCGGACGAAGGCAGGCGTCAAAGCTGCCAAGGCAAAAGGCCGGCTACCAGGCAATCCCGGGGTCAGGGAACGTCGGCCGGAGATGCTGGCCAAGATGATGGCTGCTCAGAAGGCGGCCTACGGCGCGCGCATCCAGTCCACTGCCAATCAATGGCTTCCGATCGTCCGGCGCATGCGACCGGACCACACCTGGGACGATATTTCGCGCGTCCTCAAGCAACGCGGCTTCGATTGGACCCCGGAGCGCTTGCGGCGCGCGGTAAAATGGATGGTCAGCGAAGGCATGGCCGACAAGTCGCTGCTGAGGAAGTCGCCGCCTCGACCGCCCGAGGATCGCCTGATGACACTTGTGGCGGGCATCCATTCCTCCAATCCGCACCTCACTCTGCGCGAAATCGCCAATCAGCTCGAGCGCCTTCATGAGCGCACACCGCGTGGCGGTACGAGATGGGCGCCTTCCTCCGTCAAGAATCTTCTCGACCGGGCAAAGCGAAGCGGCTTGCTCGAGGCGGCCTGAATGCGCGAACCATAGAATGATCTTGGCGCGCGAACGCGCCACAAATCGCCCCTCACCTCGCCTGCAAGACCGCATGATCGGCTACGAATGTAGTTTTCGATGCATGGAAAACGTTGGGTGGTCACGTATGCCCTGCTTAAGGTTGGCCAATTCACATTCCAACTCCTCGACCAACTCGGCAGCCTTAACGCCGATCGCAAAGGCGGAAAGTGCGGCGAGCTTCAGCCCAGCCATCATAGCGGCTTCGGCTTTCGCCGCAGCATCCAGGTTCACGGTTGGATCATTGATGGCCCTATCCGCGGCTCTCACCACCTTTTCCGCGCACAGCTCAGCCAATGCCGCTTCCCTTTGGAGACCTTCGCTGAGTGTACCTCCGCCCGACTGTCGAGTCGGACGTGGAAGACTTTGGACGGAAGACAAAACCTCCGCGGCGACCTCCTCGACGATTTCGACGAGCCGATCGGCAGTTTCATCCAGCTCATCCCAGGAAACGAGCCGCCTCCCCTTCTTCTCTTGCACCATAAGTTCCTCGTCCGTCTCCGCGGAAATACGCGCAGTAATCTGCAGGCCACCGCCATTGTCTGTCACCAGGTGCAAGCGGATACGCAGCGTCCGTGGGGCACGTTTTTCAACCTCGCGCGCTCGCGATAAGGCAGCGGCAATCGCTGGGCCAATGAGTACACGGTTCTCCATCACCCACCTTCCTTCCGTCACCACGGTTTGTTTCGCAGGCTCCGCCGCAACGCGTCAGAGACCTCCAGGCCAGCTCCATTTGGCGGTGCATCGGTGTGATCGCCCTGCAACCGCGGAGCTTCATCGGAGCCAGTGCCTCGGGATCTTCCAGTCTCGAGCTTTGCGCGGAGCAGCGCCATGATCATCGGCCAGGTCGAGAATTTCCCTTCCCTCGCCTTATCAGTCAGGCTGCGCAGATAGCCGCCGGCGCTGTTGATGTTTTCCGTGCGTTGGTAGATCGCCGCGAGCGTGATCGCCGCGTGCCGCTCGCCCATGATCTCACAGGCTTCGCGCCAGGCGCTGGGACTGATCCCCAGCATCGGCCGCGCCAGATCCGCTGCGATCAGAAAATCGCGCCAATGCCGGATATGGCCGCCCTGCGCCAGTTCCAGCAGGTTCGGGCAGGCATCTAATACGATCCCCAAAGGCAGATCTCGTTTCGGCAGGCTCCGCACGTTGTCGGTGTCCGCGGCGGTGCCGCTCGCTTCATCTTCTTTTCGAGAGCCCTTTTCAGATTCAGATATAGAGTCTGGGTTTGAATTCTGTATGTGGCGACCAGAATGGGACTCATTGGCGTCCGGATTCTGTGTTTTTGCGAATGATTCCAATACCTCGAGGATCTCCGTGTAGAGGCCGTGGAGATCACAGCAGATGTCTTCGATGAGTTGCCGCGGGGCCGATCGCGGCAAGCGGCCGACAATAGCCTGATAGGTCTGCTGTACCCTGCCCCAATTGCCCGGAACGTTCTCCTCAATGCCCGTCTCGATGAGCTTGACGACGTCGCGGCGCAGTAGCGTCAGGCGTTCCTTGGCAAGCCGAAAGGCGTTCTTCTCGGCTCGAACAGCGTCCGCCAGTTCCTCGAATTCCTCTGCGCGGGCGACGATCGGAGAAAGATCGAACCCGTAGGCCTGTTCGACCTGCCCACCCCTGCCCTTGCGAGCGAAGCGCTTTCCGTTCGGACTATCCCGCCGGATAATCAGCCCGCATTCGACCAGGACGGCCAGGTGCCGCCGCAGCGTTGTCGCCGGCATGCCGTTGGCTCGGGCCATGAGTTGCTCGTTCGACGGCCAGACGATGAGCTCACCATCGCCTGCGAGCTCCGTTTCCGGGTGGAACGAAAGCAGGGCATTGAGGATGGCCAGCGAGCGGTCCGTGGCCCCGAGCAGGTCGCGCGCTTCCCGGATCGTGTGGAACACCTTCCATTTCTGGACCTGCGCACCTTCCGGCACGGTCCTTGCCACAGCCTGGCTTGCCATCATGCCAAGCGACATTGTTCGACGCCCAAAGGGCGTCGTTGGGGTATGCGTCTGCATTTTTCTTCACCTATCGCTAGGCAAAAGAAACCTGCTCGCCGAATCGGCGCTCAAACCGACCTGAATGGTCTTGACTATGATTCGCGGAAGTGGGATTCTCTCAGTCGCCAAACTTAAAGAGAAGGTCTTCCGGAATGCCGTTTCGGGGGCCTTTTTCTTTTGCGCTCAATCTCCGTTTGTGGTTGCTCGTTTTTCCCGACGGAAAGCCTCGTACAACTCGCTGAGGTTCTCCGAGAGGTAATCACCGAACGCTGTTGCGTCGGTCCCCTTCGCCTTGAGGGCGATGGTGAATTTCTTGCCACTGGCCACCAACTCCGCGGCGACACGCCCATCAGACGGCGCCCAGGTGCGTTTTGATGGTGCCTGCGCGGCCCGGCGGCGCGGCTTGGAGGATTTCAGCTTCGCGACGATCACATCGAACCGCGCTTCGCTCGGCATCCCTTGAAAATCGGAATTCGATGCCAGAGCCAGGGCGGTGTCGACATTGCCCGGCTTGTCGAGGAGGAGTTTGAGCTCGTACCAGCGATCACGGCCGACGGCTTTTGCGCGGCCGATCGCCTCAAGCAACTCCTTGGGAATTGATGCGACGGAAAGCATTTTCGAAAGAGTCGGTCGATCAACGCCGATCGCGGCGAGGGCGGTGGAGTTGTCCTCGTCAAACTTCCGCTGGACGATGTCTGCGGCGAACAGCGCCTTCTCGATGAAGGACGTGTTCGCTCGTGCGGTGTTTTCCTGTCCCTGGGCGATCACATGATCGCGCTCGGAAATCTCTTTGACGACAGCCCGAAGCCTGAGTCCAAGCTCCTTTGCGGCGCGCCAGCGGAGGCGGCCGAACACCAGCATGTAGCGACCGGGCCGCTCAGGGTGGGGGCGAAGGAGGGCAGGGGAGTTCTGGCCGGAGCTGCGGATCGACTGCAGGACCTGGGCGTAGTCAGCTTCGTAATCCTCCTGATCAACGTTCAGCCGGTCGTTGGCGAAGGATTGGTCCACCAGGTTGGGATCGACCTCGATTATCGTCTCACCCTCGAGCAGCTTGCCTGCCTGAGCTGCCATCTCGTCGATCGAGCTAATGAGCGAGCGTGATGCACCCTTGAATGTGTAGTCTCGCGCGACCGGGCGCTCCGCGGGTGCGTTGCCGTTGTCCATAATGCTCGCAAAGGGATTTTTCCGCGCCATTTGACTAGCAGCCCCTTATTTGGCTTATGCGTTTGAAACTGCGCACTTTTTTGGCGGTTTTGACGGCAGTCAACATCACAACCGCCCCCATGCCTGGTGAATCAGTCCCTGAATCTCGAAGTTCACGGCATCCATACTGTCGATCGCCCGATCGTAGGTGTCGCGATTGAAGTTCGATCGCTCGACCTCATAGAGCGTCTGCTTGGTGAGGCCGGCGTCAGAAATCGCCGTGGATTTGAGCATCGGGTTTTTGAGGATTTCCTCGGCAAGCATCGACTGCATGAAGCCGACCATCTGTGCCTGGGGAATGTCCGTGGGCTCATATCGGGTGATGAGATAGCGCAACCAGTCCAGCTGGACCTGGGCGCCAGCATTCTTGATCGACTTCATGATATTGCCCAGCATCAGCAGAAACTGGCTCATGGACATCAGGTCCAGCATCTGCGGATGGACGGTGATCAGAACCGACGTAGCAGCCGACAGCGCCGAGAGTGTCAGATAACCAAGCTGAGGCGGGCAATCGACGACCACGACGTCGTAGCGCTCGCTGACCGTATCGAATGCCCGGGCGACCCTAGTAAAGAACCGCTTTCCCTCTTGAGACGGAGACTGCATCGCAAGCGGCGTCTCATACTCATATTCCTGCAGCTCAAGGTTCGCCGGGATGATGTCGAGCAAGGGGAAGTTCGTCCGGCGGATGACATCTTCGACCGGGGCGGGGTTTTCGTACCGGATCGCGTCGTACAGCGAGGGGTTCTTGTCGAGCTCGGGCTGGAAGCCGTGGAGGGCTGAAAGCGAAGCTTGCGGATCGAGGTCTACCGTCAGGACCCTGTGACCCGTGAGCGCAAGATGCTGCGCGAGATGGGCCGTGGTGGTGGTCTTTCCCGACCCGCCCTTGAAGTTGACGACCGCAATGACCTGCAGCTTCTCGCCGGGTTTTCGGTAGGGCACATATTTCTTGGAATCCGATCGCCCGTGCTTATCGAGATAGTCCCGAAGCTCGGTCATCTGCTCGGCCGAGTAGAAGCGCCGCCCGCCGGCACCGACGAACGGCTCGGGGCCCTTCTTCTCGAGATGGAGGCGCTTTAGATTGTTTGGACTGATCCCGAGATAGTGGGCGACCTCGGCCATCGAGAACCGCCGAAGCGTCTTCTGCCCCTCGGTTGGAAACTTTTCGACCCGCAATTGATCGAGCTTGCGCGAGATCTCGGCCCCTTGGGCAAGGATCTTGTCGTCAAACTCAAAACTTGGGAGAAATGCCATCTCCGCTTTGTCCCCCGAACGAGAAAATAGCGCCATATTCGGCCAATCGGCCAATCTGGCGCCAGTATGAGCGATTCCCGTTCACTGGCAAGCGATTTTAGGTTAACGAAAGGTTGCCAGAATGGCGACCCCTGCCAGCGCCAGCCGTGGCATTGCACGTCTTTTCCCTGTGTACACAACGACTTAGCAGGCGCACCCGAATACGCGGAACGCAGAACCTTGCCCGGCAGAATTGCCGGGGCCGAATCCGGCAGTCGGACCCGAGGAACGCCAATTTCACCTGATTTGCCGTCCAGACCCCGACTCACCGGGACCAAACCCGGCAATTTTGCCGGGCTGACGGAGCGCATTGTTCGTGATCGATAGGCCCTCATTTTCACTGGTGGGACGGATTCATGGCAAGGAGAGGAGAGCGGTGCGGAGCCGCTCAACATGACAGAACAGTCTCTGGCGAGCCTCCGGATGCTGCCTCATGAGTCAGATGCGTTCGCACGACCGACTCGTGCGCAAACTGATGGACGCACTTGGCGAGGTGGTCTGCGGGGCACTCGAGGATCCACTGGTCGTCGAGATCATGCTCAATCCGGACGGCCGCCTGTTCGTTGAACGGCTGGGGCAGGGGGTCGAGCCCATTGGTGAGCTCGCGCCCGGCGCCGCCGAAATCATTATCGGCAGCGTGGCCCATGCGCTGCAGACCGAAGTGGATGCAAGCCAGCCGATCATCTCGGGCGAACTCCCCATCGGCGGGCACCGCTTCGAGGGTCTGCTTCCACCGATCGTCGCTGCGCCCACGTTCACCATTCGAAGGCGGGCATCCCGGCTCATCCCGCTCAAGGAATATGTGCGCGCCGGAATCATGACCCACCGCCAGGCAACCATGCTGCGGAGCGCCGTTGCTTCGCGCATGAACATCGTGATCAGCGGCGGCACCGGATCGGGCAAGACGACATTGGCCAACGCCGTGATTGCGGAGATTGTCTCGCTGTCGCCGGACGACCGGCTCGTCATCCTGGAGGACACCTCGGAAATCCAGTGCGCCGCCGAGAACGCGGTTGCCCTTCATACCAGCGACACAGTGGACATGGCCCGGCTGCTGAAGAGCACGATGCGGCTGAGGCCGGATCGGATCATCGTCGGCGAGGTTCGCGATGGTGCCGCGCTCACCCTGCTCAAGGCATGGAATACCGGGCACCCGGGCGGTGTGACGACCATTCACGCCGACAGCGCCATCTCCGCGCTTCGCCGCCTCGAGCAATTGACCGCGGAGGTCAGCCAGCAGCCGATGCGCGAGGTCATCGGCGAAGCCGTCGACCTCGTCGTGTCCATCGGACGTGCCGGCCATGGGCGGCGGGTGCGTGATGTCATGCATGTCACGGGCTTCGACGGCGCGCGCTACACGACCGATCACCATCCCCAGATCGACGAGGAATGTCATGCCGCATAACACCCGCGCACTGGCCGCCATCCCGGTCGCGGCAACGCTCTTGCTTGTCGCGCTTGCCACGCCAGCGCTCGCGTCAAGTGGTGGCGGTCTGCCCTGGGAAGGGCCGCTCCAACAGATACAGCAATCCATTACCGGTCCGGTTGCGGGCTTCATCGCGCTGGCCGCCGTTGCGGTCGCAGGCGGCATGCTGATCTTCGGCGGCGAGCTCAACGATTTCGCGCGCAGGCTGATGTATGTCGTGCTGGTCGCCGGCATCCTCCTCGGCGCCACGCAGATCGTCGGCCTATTCGGCGCGAGCGGCGCCTCGATCGGCTATCCGGCCAACGAGGCGCCGCAGGCCGGGGCAGGGGAGGGGAGCGATGGCTGAGCCTGGCGTTGCTCTCTCACGATCCCGCATCCACCGGGCGCTTTCGCGCCCGAACCATTTGATGGGCGCCGATCGGGAACTGGTGTTGCTGACCGGTCTTGCAGCGGTGATCCTGATCTTCGTGGTCCTGACGTGGTTTTCCGTGCTGCTCGGGATCGCCATCTGGGCCGCCGTGTTGGCGGCGCTTCGCATGATGGCCAAAGCCGATCCGATGATGCGGCAGGTCTATCTGCGTCATATCGGCTATCGCGCGGGCTACCGTCCGACCGCCTCACCATGGTCGAGGCCCTGACCTGGAATGGTCGCGCTTCGTCAGTTCCGCAACACCCGGCCATCCTTCTCCGACCTTCTGCCCTATGCGGGCCTGGTCGACGACGGCGTGATCCTGCTCAAGGATGGGTCGGTCATGGCCGGCTGGTATTTCGCTGGTCCGGACTCGGAGAGCTCGACCAATCTCGAGCGCAATGAGGTGTCGCGGCAGATCAACACGATCCTGTCCCGGCTCGGATCGGGCTGGATGATCCAGGTCGAGGCCGTGCGCATCCCCACGGTCGCTTATCCCGCCCGCGAGGACTGCCATTTCCCCGATTCCGTGACGCGCGCGATCGACAACGAACGCCGAGCGCATTTCGAGGCCGAGAGTGGGCATTTTGAGAGCCAACACGCGATCATTCTCACCTACCGGCCGCCCGAACGACGGAGGTCGGGGCTCGCGCGCTATGTCTATTCCGACAGTGAGAGCCGCGCGGAGACCTATGCCGATGTGGTCCTGGACACCTTCCGCACGTCGATCCGCGAGTTCGAGCAGTACCTGGCCAACGTGCTGTCGATCCGTCGCATGGTGACGCGCACGGTCGCCGAGCCTGAGACCGGCCGCGAGATCCGGTATGACGAACTCTTCCAGTTCATCCGGTTCTGCATCGTGGGCGAGAGCCATCCGGTGCGCCTGCCGGCGATCCCGATGTATCTCGACTGGCTGGCTACGGCCGAGTTCCACCACGGCCTCTCGCCGGTGGTCGACGGACGGTATCTTGCGGTCGTCGCGATCGACGGGTTTCCGGCCGAGAGCTGGCCGGGGATTCTCAATTCGCTCGACCTGATGCCGCTCACTTACCGGTGGTCGAGCCGCTTCATCTTCCTCGACGACCAGGAAGCGCGTGCAAAGCTCGAACGCACGCGCAAGAAATGGCAGCAGAAGGTGCGGCCGTTCTTCGACCAGCTTTTCCAGACCCAGAGCCGAGCGATCGACCAGGACGCCATGACGATGGTCGCAGAAGCCGAGGACGCCATTGCCGAGGCTTCGTCCCAGCTCGTCGCCTTTGGCTACTACACACCGGTGATCATTCTTTTCGATACCGACGACGCGCGGCTGCGCGACCAGGCCGAGGCGGTGCGCCGGCTTGTCCAGGCCGAAGGGTTTGGCGCCCGCATCGAGACGCTCAACGCGACCGAAGCCTATCTCGGCAGCCTGCCGGGCATCACCTATGCCAATGTCCGCGAGCCGCTCGTCAACACGCGCAATCTGGCGGATCTCATCCCTCTCAACACGGTCTGGTCGGGAAGCACGACTGCGCCGTGCCCGTTCTATCCGACCGGTTCGCCGCCCTTGATGCAGGTCGCCTCGGGCTCGACACCCTTCCGGCTGAACCTGCATGTCGACGATGTGGGGCATACGCTTGTCTTCGGGCCGACCGGATCGGGCAAGTCGACATTGCTCGCGCTGATCGCGGCGCAGTTTCGCCGCTACGAGAACGCGCAGATCTTCGCCTTCGACAAGGGTCGGTCGCTGCGCCCGCTCACGATCGCTGCGGAGGGCGATCATTATGAGGTCGGGGCAGGGGAGGGGACTTCTCTGTCTTTCTGCCCGCTGGCCGAGTTGTCGACCGAGGGAGATCGGGCCTGGGCAAGCGAATGGATCGAGACGCTGATCGCCATGCAGGGGGTCGCGATCACGCCCGATCATCGCAACGCGATCTCACGCCAGGTCGGTCTCATGGCGTCGGCGCGCGGCCGCTCGCTCTCGGATTTCGTGAGCGGGGTGCAGATGCGCGAAATCAAGGACGCGCTCCAAAACTACACGGTCGATGGGCCAATGGGGCAACTCCTCGACGCTGAGGAGGACGGGCTGGCGCTCGGCGCATTCCAGACCTTCGAGATCGAGGAGCTGATGAACATGGGCGAGCGCAATCTCGTGCCCGTGCTGCTTTATCTCTTCCGCAGGATCGAAAAGCGCCTGACAGGCGCGCCCAGCCTCATCGTTCTCGATGAGGCCTGGCTGATGCTCGGCCATCCCACCTTCAGGGACAAGATCCGGGAGTGGCTCAAGGTGCTGCGCAAGGCAAACTGCGCCGTGCTGCTCGCCACGCAGTCGATCTCCGACGCCGAACGTTCGGGCATCATCGACGTGCTCAAGGAGAGCTGCCCGACCAAGATCTGCCTGCCGAATGGTGCTGCGCGAGAGCCGGGCACGCGCGAATTCTATGAGCGCATCGGCTTCAATGAGCGCCAGATCGAGATCGTCGCGACCGCGACGCCGAAGCGTGAATACTATGTCGCAAGCCCCGAGGGCAGGCGGCTTTTCGACATGTCGCTGGGCCCAATCGCGCTCGCCTTCGCAGGCGCCTCGGGCAAGGAAGACCTCAAACGCATCGATCAGCTGCACAAGGATCATGGTCCGGACTGGCCGGCTGCGTGGCTTATGGAAAGGGGAATAGGCAATGCCGAAGCCATTCTTACACGCGATTGAGATCACGGCCGCCTCGGTGATGAGCGCGTGCCTGGTTCTCCCGGGGCCGGCCCATGCCGGGGCCGTAACCGGGAACGCAACCGAATGGACGCAGCTCCTCAACAACGCCGAGCTGGTGGGACTCACGGGTCAGTCAGCCGAGCAGATCCAGAACCAGATCACGCAGATCACGCAACTTTCTGAGCAAATCCAGAATCAGCTCCGCATCTACGAGAACATGCTGCAGAACACGCTGCAGCTTCCCGATCACGTCTGGGGCCAGGTCGAAAGCGACCTCATGGCGCTCCAGAAGCTCGTCAACCAGGGCGAAGGCATCGCCTTCGCGATGGGCAATATCGACGACGTTCTCAAGCAGCGCTTCGAGAGCTTCGCCGAGTTCGAGACAGGGCTCGCGAACGGCGAGGATTTCTCCTCGAGCTACCAGTCGTGGTCGGACACCAACCGCGAGACGATTTCCGCCACGCTGCGGGCGGCCGGACTGACGGCCGACCAGTTCGCCAGCGAAGAGGCGACGATGAGCCAGCTTCGCTCAATGTCGCAGAGCTCCGTCGGACAGATGCAGGCGCTTCAGGTCGGCCATCAGATTGCCGCGCAACAGGTGGCGCAGACGCAGAAACTGCGCGGCCTCGTCTCCCAGCAGATCACGATGATGGCGACCTGGCATCAATCCGAGCAGGCCGCAAAGGATCTCGCGCAGACACGCCGCGAGGACTTTTTCAACTCGAACGCGCCGTCGACATCGGGCGGCCAGGTCATGGAGCCGCGCTGGTGACGAGAACCCTTATTATCATGGCGGCAGCCACTGTCATTGTCGGAATCGCTGTTGCTATCTGGGTCGTCCCGAACCTTGGCGGGGGATCAGACCGGGCACGCAGCGTCCTCGACACACCACCTGAGTATGACACCACCGGCGGGCAGGAGATGCGGCCGCGCTGGGGCAACGTAGAGGGGCAGGGCGATGAGGCCCCCGGGAACTAGACTCGCCCTGGTCGCAAGCCTCGGCGCCCTGCTTCTTGTCCAGCCCGCCCTTGCACAGGATGGCTCGCTCCTCACGACGCTGGAAAATGAGGTCGCGGATGCCGCGCAGGGCTGGGAGACGACCGTTATGCAGGCGGCGCGCTCGCTGTTCTGGATCCTTGCCGGCATCGAGGTCGGTATTGCGGCGGTCTGGCTAGCGCTCGGCGCGGCATCGCTCGACTCATGGTTCGCCGAGCTGGTGCGGCGCATCATGTTCATCGGCCTGTTCGTCTTCATCCTTGAGCAGGGACCGGACTTCGCACGGGCAATGGTCGACAGCCTGTTCCAGATCGGCGCAGGGGGCGGATCGGCCTCACCGGCGAACGTCTTCAATGCCGGCCTGCAGGTCGCCAGCCAGATGTCGGAGAAAGCGCAGTTCGGGCTGTTCGAGGACAATGCGCTGGCGATCGCGGCGGTGTTCGCCATGGTGATCGTCGTCATTGCCTTCAGCCTGGTGGCCGCGATCTTCGTGGCCGTGATGGCTGAGATGTATGTCGGGCTGCTCGCCGGGATGATCATGCTGGGTCTCGGCGGCTCGAGCTTCACCAAGGACTTCGCCGTCCGGTATCTCGTCTATGCGTTCTCGGTCGGCATGAAGCTGATGGCGCTGGTGATGATCGCGCGCATCGGTTCTGAAGTCCTCATCAATCTCGCCAACTCCCCCTCGGGCGCCGACGAGTTTCTCTCCACGCTGGCGATCGGCGGCATTTCCGTCGTGGTGTTCGTCATCGCCATGTACGTACCCAACATCGTCCAGGGTGTCGTGCAGGGGGTATCGGTGACCGGCGGCATGGAGACGATCCGCCACGGCGGCCAGGCCGCGACCATGGCCGCCGGCGGCGCCGCGCTGGCCTGGGGCGGGGCGCGGGCAGGGGCCTCGGCCTATTCCGACGCGCGGGCGGCCGGCAGCTCGTTCGGCGCGGCCGCACTCAAGGGCATGACCAGCGGCGCGAGCGCTGCCGGCTCGGCGCTCGCCTCGGCCGGGCGGGACAAGGCGATCGGCGTTCCCGGCACCTGGGGCGCATCGACGCTCGGCCTCGCCAATTCCAAGCTCGACCAGAGCCAGGGCCGCCCCATCACCAGAAAATCAGCAGACGATAAGGCGTGACGTAGACCATGGCCGCAAAGAGCCCACCGGAAAATCCCTACCTTGCCGCACGCCAGGAATGGAACGAGCGCTACGGCTCGTATGTGAAAGCGGCCGCGTCCTGGCGCATCGTCGGCGTGACCGGGATGCTGATGGCGGTGATCGGCTTCTCCTATGCGCTGTATCAGAGCACACAGGTGCAGCTGGTGCCCTATATCGTGGAAGTCGATCGGCTCGGCACGGCGGCGAGCGCCGGCTTCCCGCAGCAAATCGAATATGCCGACCCGCGCGTGGTGCGTGCGACGCTCGGCAGCTTCGTCAGCAATTTCCGGTCGGTCACGCCCGATGCCGTGGTGCAGAAGCAATATATCGACCGCACCTATGCGCATTTGCGGACCTCCGATCCGGCGACCGAGAAGGTCAACGCCTGGTTCCGGGGCAACTCCCCGTTCGACCGCGCCCGCACCATGACGGTTGCTATCGAGGTCACCAACATCGTGCCGCTCTCCAACCAGAGCTACCAGGTCGACTGGACGGAATATGAGCGCGACCGGCAGGGCAGGGAACAGGACGTAAAGCGGTTTCGCGGCGTGGCCACCGTCACGCTCACCCCGCCCCAGGACGAGGCGGTCATTCGCCTCAACCCGATCGGCCTTTACCTCAGAGATTTCGACTGGACGGCGCAGTTGTGAGTGCCCGGAGGATCCCTTTCATGAACTTTTCCAAATTCCGGAGCGCAGCACTTTGCACCGGACTTGTTTTCTCGACGATTGCAGTGCCGGCTATGGCGCAGCCCCTGAGCGTCAACGAACAGCGCGGCACGAGCATCTCTGGCCAGTGGCAGCAAGGGCAGGGGGTCGTGACGCGCGGCCCCGACGGAAAGGTCATCTTCCTCTTCGGCCAAGTTCAGCCTTCGGTGGTCTGCTCGCCGCTCCAGGTGTGCGACATCGAGCTCCAGCCGGGCGAGATCGTGCGCGACGTGCTGCTTGGCGATACTGTGCGTTGGAAGGTCGAGCCGGCGACGTCCGGAGCGCCGGGCAGCCAGGCGGTGCATCTGATCGTCAAGCCGTCGGAAACCGGCCTCGTCACCTCGATGGTGGTGACAACCTCGCGGCGCACCTATCACATCCAGCTCAAGTCCCATCACTCAAACTACATGGCGCGGGTCGGGTTCGACTATCCCGAGGACGTCAATGCGCGCTTCGCCGAGATTGCCGCGCGCATGGAGGCGAGCATCGTGCCTGGCGCCGGCGTGCCGGCCGAGCAGCTCAATTTCTCATTCCGTGTGAGCGGAACGGCGAGGTGGCGGCCGACCCGCATCTACAGCGACGGCCAGAAAACCTACATCCAGTTCCCCTCGTCGCTGTCGGGCCAGGATGCGCCGGTGCTGTTCGTGGTTTCCGGCGGCGAGAACCGGATCGTCAACTACCGCATGAACGGCACCATGATGGTGGTCGACTATTACATCGACAGGGCGATCCTCGTCTCGGGCGTCGGACGCTCTCAGGAGAAAATCACGATCAGGCGGGGAGGGTAGGGGATGCACCGCTCGATTTTCCAACCTCGCCTGGTGGTTTTCGTGCTGTGCGCCGCACTGCTGGCCGGGTGCCAGACACTGGGCGGTGCGGGTCTGGTCACAAGTTCGGCAACCGCGCAGCTCACCCCGGAGGCGGCGTCCGCGATCGCCGGGGATATGATCGGGCGGTTTGCCGAGCAGGTCGGTCCAGGCACGACGACGATCCAGCTTGAGCCGGACGGCTCCCTATTCGGCGAGGCGCTGGAGTCTTCGCTCAGGGAATGGGGCTATGCCGTCGCCACGGACCAGGCGACGGAGGGGGCGACTACCGTTGCCCTCGCCTATGTCGTGGACACGTTCGAGGGCAGCATCCTGGTCCGGTTGTCGACCCGCGCGCTCGACCTCACACGCATGTACCAGATGGGCGGGGAGGGGGCGACGCCGATCTCGCCGCTGTCGATGATGCAGCGCGATGGAAGGGAGCCGTCATGACCGAGAGTCTCAGGCTCGGCGGCTCCGATCTCGCTGGCGGGCCGAGAATCCGGCGCCTCAATCGCCTGCCGATCGTCGTCGCGATCGTGCTGGTGGTGCTTTTCCTTGCCGCGATTTTCTATGGCCTGTCCTCGCGCGGTCTCCGCCTGGGCGATGATGATGCAGCGTTCACACCTGGGTCCCGCCCGGCCTCGACCCATGCGGACCAGCTCAAGGAGGGTGTCCCGGACGGCATCATCGGCGAACCGGCGCAACCGCAGCCGCAACCGATCCCGGTCGAGCCTGCGGAGCCAGAGGAAAACCCGTTCATGCCGAAGCCACCGGATGCGTCCACGGCTAAACAGCAACAGACGGCGCTGGAGCCCGAAGAGATATGGCGCGCGCGCCTCGAGCGAGAGCAAGAAGAACAGCTCATGCGCGAGCTGCATCGTCAGCGCATGGCGCGCTATCAAGCGAATGACGCGGCGTTCGATTCCCCGATCGCCGTTTCGCTGGGCGACCTTTCGGCAGACACTAACGACGGCACAACCTCGGGGCCTGGCAATCCGCAGTCGTCGACAACCCGGCCACAGAGCGCGCTCGACCTCTACGCCGCGGCCATGGAGGCGGGCGTTGGTGGCGCCGCGGACGCGAACGGGCAGGCGGCCAAGGAGCGTTTCTTCAATCAGGACATCCGGGATCTGGGATACCTTCCCAATCCGGTCATCGGGCAGATCTCGCCCTATGAGCTCAAGCGCGGGTCGGTCATCCCGGCAACGCTCATCACGGGTATCAACTCGGACCTTCCCGGGCGGATCACGGCTCAGGTCTCGCAGAATGTCTATGACAGCGCGACGGGCCGGCACCTTCTCATCCCGCAGGGATCGAAACTCTTCGGCCGCTACGATTCCGAGGTCACATTCGGGCAGGACGGCGTGCTCGTCATCTGGACCGACCTCATCTTTCCGAACGGATCGACGCTGCAGATCGGCGGGATGGCGGGGACCGATTCAGCTGGCTATGGCGGATTCCGAGACCAGGTGGACAACCACTATTTGCGCACGTTCGGCTCGGCGATCCTCGTCGCTCTTATCGGCGCCGGGACCGAAATGATGCTGCCGCAGGATCGCAACAGCTTCGGCACGGCCAACAGTGCCGAGGACGCCGCCAGGCGCTCCTTCGCCGAAACCTTCGGGCAGATCTCCGAGCAGACGGTCTCGCGCAATCTCAACGTCCAGCCGACACTGGAGATCCGCCCGGGTTACCGGTTCAACGTCCTGGTCGACCAGGACATCGTCTTCCCCGGGTCCTATCGGTAGCGATGACCCATTTCGTTTTCAACGCACCGTGCAGAAGGGTCGCCTTCTGTCGCACGGCTTGCCATTGGACCCGCCCACCATTGAACGCCAATCTGCTCAATCTCATCGACAGGCTTTCGCTGCCGCTCGACGAGCGTGCGGCCCGTCGGTCTTTGCGGGATTTCGCGGAAGATACGGGCTTCGACTTCTTCGCCTACCTCTATCTTCGCGGTCCCGAGAGTTTTGCGGTCTCGAACTACCCGCGCGCGTGGCAGGAACTCTATGTCGAACGTGACTTCATTCGGGTCGACCCGGTCGTGACCAAGGCAAAGCACGGACCTCCGCTGTTTTCGTGGTCGGCCGATGAGGCGAGGCGCAACGGACGGCGGGATGTGATCAGGTTCTTCGTTGAGGCAGACCGCTTCGGCATCAGGTCCGGAATCTCTATATCGATTCCCGTGGGGTTCCGGGACCGCATGGTGTTCACGCTTGCGAGCGGGAGGCCCGTGTCGAAGCTGAGCGAGGACATCGATCCGGTCACCGCGGCGGTCTCGGTCGCTTACGTGCACTCGCGGTTGGGAGCGGCGAGCGGCGACGCTTCGCTGGCGTCCGCCATCCGGCTATCGCCGCGCGAGGCGGAATGCCTGCGGTGGTTCGCAGAGGGAATGTCGATGGCCGACATCGCGCTCATGCTGGACATCTCGTATCGGTCGGTGCGGTCCTATATCGACGAGGCGACAAACAAGCTCGGGGCCGCAAACAGCCGGCAGGCAGGCACGATTGCCACACGAATTGGACTGATCTAACTCCGATAGACCCGGCTAATTGAGCACCGGGCGTTCTCCGTCGATCTCGGGCACGAAACCGAGGCGCTCGACGACCAGGCGCACGATTTGATGCTGGGCGTGGAGGTTGAGCATGGCGATCCAGTAGTCGTGCCTCAGCTGCTCGTCTCTCGAACCGACGGCGTCAAGCTGGCTGACCTCCTCGAATAGCTCCTGGGCCTTCTGCAGCCGGCTCCTGTTCTCCCGGATAACCGCGATGGCCACTTGTTCCAGTTCGTTCTCCGTCAGCTCGGCCAAGAGGGCGTTGATGACACTGGATGTCGCCGCGCGGCCGGGTCCGATGTCGAGGTCTGGTTTTGTTCGCATGCAATCCCTGCGGCTTGGTTCGCGGTACGCCCCCGCGAACGATAAGATCTCGACCCCAAGCCGGGGGTTAGAAAACCGCCACAGACGGTCCCTACGACCTTTAGCACCGAGGTACCTGGACATACGCCGCAGGCCCCCGGCCGATGGCCAGAGGATCCTTGGTGTCGCGATAGCCGACACCTGCTCTGTGGTGGGGTTTCTAAGCCCCGAGGCGGCGCGTACCGCCTCGGGGCCCTTATAGGACATGGTTGCCGCGTCGACCAGAGAACCATGGGACAAAAGCGACGGGCGATCAGGCGTAGCGGGGGTTCGGGTTCTGCTGCGCCTCAACTTTCGCCAGCACAGGCGAAAGAAGCCTGCCGGCGTCCCCCAAACGCTCGCGCATGTCGTCTGACATGTCGAACACGCCGGCATAGGTCATCGTCCTGCCGATGCGGGTCGGGGTTCCGATGACTTCGAAGGCGCAGTCGATCGACCGGAAGATCCGAGCCATCCGCGCGTCGAAGACCGACACAACGTGCTCGATGCCGGCGCTCTGGCAAACCTCGACGATGCCGCACAGAAGCTCGATCGTCGTACGATTGACGACATGGTTGGCCTCTGCGCGTTCGCATGCGTTGTATGTGGCAGGGTTCACGGCGAACCGGGAGCTCTCCCAGATGAGGGGACTTGCCGGGGCGCCGCCGGGTACAAGAACCGGGAAGACGTCACGCAACATGTTCGGGCCGGTAGTCGGCAGCAATCGCACGGCGCCCTGCAGTGCTCCGGTCCGGTCGTCGAGCGACAGCAGGTAAAGGGGATCCTCTGCGTCGAAGCGGTCGATCTCCCTGCCATCGGTGACGGTGACGTCCCATTCGAGCCGGTCGGCGAAGACCGCCGCCCGCATCCGAAACATCTCGTCGATCAGGTGGGGGTGATGGTCGCGATCCGCGCCTTCGACGATGGTGATCATGGTGTTGCTCCTTGCGTTTGTTGAAAACGCTGAAGCAACTAGACCCCGGAAGACGGCCCCGAAATCCGGTGGATCGGCCGGATTTACGGCAATTGGCTGAGCAGATTAGCCTTGCCGGCTTTGTTGACCGCATGAGTGTTGTTGGCGGCGCCGAGCTTGTGGCGGGCGCTCTCGAGATAGCAACGCACCGTGTGCTCCGACAGGCCGAGGATGACGGCGGTCTCCCAAGCCGTCTTACCCTCGGCGGCCCACAGCAGGCACTCACGTTCACGCGGAGACAGGCTGATGGACACAATTCTCTGGCCCTCGAGCCGCAATATCGCCTGATGCAGGTGAAGGGCCAGCACTTGGAAGTCCCGCATGTAATGGAGGCGAAGATGCCGCCAGTCGCGATCGCTGGCATCACGCGTAATTGAGACAAGTGCCCGGTCGCCATGCTGACCGTGGACAGGTATGGAAATGCCGCGGCGACCGAGGCCGAACTCGGTGGCCTCTCCGAACAGACGCCGAACGTTCTTGTCTCTCCGATCGAAGGTATCCCAGTCGATCGGCAGCATGCGTCGCATGCCGATCTGCACAGCAGGATCAACATCGACAAAGCGCTGGGCCTTGTAGTGATCGACCCAGTCGTCCGAATAGGTCACCGCGAGGTATGGACCTTGCCCAGGCTGAGCCGTGAGCCCACAGCCCAGATATGCGACGGACTTCAGTCCATAAATCTCGAGTAGCTTGCACAAGAGCGCGGGAATCCGAGTCGTTTCTGCGAGCTTATCAAGCTTTACAAGCAGTTCGAACAGTTCCAGGTCAGTGTCATTTTTATCGCGCCGTCTCATGCTCAAGCTCCTTCTGCAGTGCTGTGCTGTAGTGCGTACGACCGCTGATAATTCCGCCGCAGCGGCGACAAATCACCCGGCCGGCCGCATTTAAGAGCTGGCACACGCGCCGACGATACGGCGACGAGCTCAGCTTTGGCGTACAGCTCGCCAAAATCATGACGCACGGCTTTTGTGCATGGTGGCGGGCTCTAGATCGGCGGTGTCGAGGAGGACGTACGCCGGGTGGAACAGGGAGGTGACTGTGTCGAAAAAAGTCGACTTTTACCATCACCTTTAGAGGCACAGTGGCTGCAGAAAATCAAGGATCATGCGTGGTCAGATCCGACCCGTCGCAATGCCCTTGATGATCGGGTTGTACTTAAATATTTCAGCTTGGGTCGCGCCATATGGTTCCGTCAAGGGCGCGCGGGATAGCTCGGCGGCATCATCTGCTCCTCTAGGAACCCACACCGACCCTTGTTGCAGCGAAAACCAAGACCCCCTTCCACTAGCAGAGAGCTGTCATTGCAGACAAGCTCGGCGCTCGCGGCGTCAGTCGGAGGAGGCGCGCAATGGTCAAAAGGCCGATGTCGGCCGGTTGCCCGGCGTCTTCATGTTTTGGGGCTGTCAGAGCTCAATTTGGAGGCCTGGCGTTTCGTCGCCGGTCCTGGGCCTCGCATATAATGGCGTTCACCCATGTCGAGGAGCCTCTGCTGCACGTCCTTACGCGCCAGGGCGTTGCCCATCGCCTCGCGCAACTTCGCGACCACGTCCTCCGGCGTTTCCTTGCGCACCAGCCACCAGTTCCAGCCCATCGGCGCCAGTCCCTTCATGCCGAGTTCGATGCCGAAATTCTGGACGCGGGGTGCCCCGTCGTAGGTCTCCGAAGAGCGCTCAAGGTCAGACAACACCGCGAGCACCTTCAGGTCCTCCTTGTTGGTCGTGTAGACGCCCGGGTTGATGACCATGAAATCGAGAACGCCGCCGCGCAGACCCTTCACCGCATTGTCGATCTCGGGATAGGGAGCGACCTGGGCGATCACGTCTGACATCTGCATCACCCTCGCCACCACCATGTGAGGCAGCGTGTCTGTAGAGCCGGGAGAGTAGCGCAGTTCACCGGGATTCTCCTTCGCATAGGAGACGAGAGGCGGGAAGTCGGTGAACCGCTCCTCGTTCTTGCGTACGACGATGGCGAAGCTGTTCGGCGTCGCCGACCACAGCGGCGTAAAGTCCTAGAGCACGTCCGGCTTAATCCGGGTCATATCCAGCAGCCCTGAAGTAGTTTGCGCATTCTGCGGGAGTGAACTGGTCGAGGAGTGCGCCAGCGGTATCCCAGAGCGCTTTGATGGTGCGCTCGGCTTTTGCCCGCAGGAGCGCTTTGAGCTTTGAGAAGGCATTCTCGATGGGGTTGAAGTCCGGGCTATAGGGCGGCAGGAACATGAGGGTTGCACCGGCTTGCTCGATCGCGTCGCGGACGCCTGCTGCCTTGTGTGCCGGCAAGTTGTCCATGATGACGACATCGCCGCGCCTCAGGGTGGGGACCAGGACCTGCTCGACATAAGCGAGGAAGACGGTGCCATTCATGGCGCCATCGTAGACGAAGGGCGCGGTCATGCCGGACAGGCGCAGTGCGCCGGTGAAGGTGGTGGTTTTCCAGTGCCCATGCGGCATGCCGGCTCGGCAGCGTTCGCCGCATGGCGCGCGACCCCGCAGGCGGGCCATCTTGGTGGACAGGCCGGTCTCATCGATGAAGACAAGCCTGGCAGGGTCGAGGTCGAGTTGGCCTTCGAACCAATCCTGCCGGCGCTTCAGGACATCAGGACGGTCCTGCTCCAATGCATGCGCGGACTTTTTTGAACGTCCAGCCCCGCCCGCGCAGCCAGGCGCTCAGGGCACTGCGGCCGATACACACGGAGCGCTCGGCTGCGAGCCGCTCGACCATCTCGTTCAGCGTCACGTCCTTGTTCGCCTCGATCATGGCAACAACGAACGTCTCGTGCGCATCCAGGCGTGAGCCCCGCGGCTTGCCCTGACGCCGCGCCGAGCGTTCCCCGTTCTCACGCGCCCGCCTGATCCAGACAATTGCCGTCGAAACGCCGACGCCAAACCGTGCCGCGACGGAGCGCGCCGAAGCGCCTGCCGCTGCAGCATCCAGAACCCGCATCCGAAGATCCTCACCGTAAGCTCGAGCCATCGCCATCTCCTGCAACGGCGACGGTGAATCATAAAACCCAATCCGTGTCATCAACGCTACGACTCGGAGTTCAACGGACGTGCTCTAGTCACCTGAATCTAAAGTTCGGCACATAGCGTTTCCTGTGTTCGCTGGCAGAATCGTTTGACGGAGGCGAGGATTTCGTCGGCAGATTTGACCCATCGGTGGGTTTGGGGTTTTCGTTGTGGGCCTAGATGAAGGCTGCGATGTCGGCCTCGAGTTCGGCGGCTGAGCGGTGGACGCCGCATTGCAACTGCTTGCGGGTCAGCTCGGCGAACCAGCGCTCCACCTGATTGATCCAACTGGCCGAGGTAGGTGTGAAATGCACGTGCTAAAGCGGGTGGCGGGCGAACCAAGCCTTGATCTTGGGCGTCTTGTGCGTGGCGTAGTTGTCCATCACCAGATGGACGTCCGACCCTTTCGGCATGGCTGCGTCAATCTTTTTGAGAAAGTCGAGAAACTCGGTCGCCCGGTGGCGCTTGTAGCATTTGCCGATCACCGCCCCTGTTGCAATGTCGAGCGCGGCAAACAGCGATGTCGTGCCATGGCGGATATAGCTATGGGTTCTGCGTTCAGCTACGCCGGGCGCCATTGGCAGCACCGGTTGCTCTCGATCCAGCGCCTGGATCTGGGACTTCTCGTCCACGCACAACACGATGGCTCGGTTTGGCGGTGATATGTAGAGACCTACGATGTCCTGCACCTTGTCGACGAACAGCGGATCGGTCGAGAGCTTGAACGTCTCGCTGCGATGTGGCTGCAGGCGAAGGCGGACCATATCCGGCGGATGGTGGTGTGCGACAGGCCCGTTGCCGCAGCCATAGAACGGATCGACCAATGGGTGGCGTCCTTCGGTGTAGTGTTCAGCGTGCGCTCGACCACCTCGGCCACCTGCATATCCGACACTGTCATATCCGACACTGTCATATCCGACACTGTGCGTGGGCGCCCGGCTGATACTCATCGGTGAGCCCTTCGATCCGATCCTGCACGAAACGCCCACGCCATTTGCCCACCGTGTGTTCATGCACGTCGAGCCGCTCGGCGACCTCCTTACTTTGAAGGCCCTCGGCGCACAACAGGATCATACGGTGCCGGTCCGACAGCGAGCGCGCCGCCTTGTGCCGTCGAACCTGCGCTTCGAGAAAGATGTGCTCCTCATCGCTCAGCACCACTTCGTCCGCTACTCGACCCACCATCGCACCACCTCCCGAAATCGATCGGATCAATGATACGAATTACAGTTCCGTATGACTAGTTGAACGAGGGGTCTGCGTAAGGTACCGGCGTATGCGGGAACTCTCCACGGCTTAGGATCCTCTCTATCCCCCCGTTGCGTTCGATTATACGCTGCTGATCCGCAAAAGCCCGTGCGCTTACTTTCTCCGGGTCGACAATGGCGCGCAATCGCGCCTCGGCCCGCGAACGAACACCGGCATATTCCGAATCCTCGGCGAGATCGCACATCTCCTCGGGATCGGCCTTGAGATCGTACAGGAGCGGCGGATAATCCACGAAATGTATGTATTTCCATCGGTCGAAGCGGATCATGAAGCAGCCGGTGATCGAGCCAACGGCGTGATACTCCGCGAGCACGGTGCGGTCCGGGTCGTCGGGATCGCCGGCGATCGAAAGGAGGGAGCGGCCGGGCAGATCGGTGGCCTCGCTGCTGTGGACCTCCTCGCAGGCCGCGTCCATGATGGTGGGCGCGACATCCACCAGCGACACCGGCGTGGCGACGCGACGGCCCCGCGGCACGCCGGGCCCGGCCATGATCATCGGAACCCCCACGCTTTCCTCGAACAGAAGCGACTTGCCCCAGAAGCCGCGCGCGCCGAGATTGTCGCCATGGTCGCTCGTATAGATGACGAGCGTGTCCTCGGTGAGCCCGCTCCCGGAGAGCGACTCCAGGATGCGGCCGATATTGTGGTCGAGGAAGGAGACCAGCGCGTAATAGGAGGCGACAGCCAGGCGCACATGCTCCTCGCCGGTGAAATAGTCATCGTAGTTCTGGTATTTGCGGAAGGCGGCGAGCACCGGATGGGCGAGCGCTCCGTTGCCGTCGCGCCCCTTGGGCCAAGGCAGCTTCGCCGGGTCGTAGAGGTCGAAGAAGCGCTTTGGCGCCACCAGCGGGAAATGGGGGCAGGCGAGCGAAACGAAGGCGGCCCAAGGCTTCTCGTCGGGCTTGCGGGCGCGCTCCGCAATCCATCGGCAGGCGGCGTCCGTGATAGCGGAATCATATCGGGAATAGTCGGAATCGCCCGGCCCGAGCTCCGCGCTGAGGTTCTTCATGCTGGGGCGGATGCGCGGCGGACTGCGCAGCAGCCCGTGCAGGTCGCCCTTGCCCTCCACAACGTGCATGGGAAGGATCTGCTCGGTGAAGCCGACGGGCGCGTCCGCGTCGCGGTAGTGCAGCTTGCCGATGGAGGCGACCCTGTGCCCCGCCTCCGAAAGCGCGTGCGCCCAGCCGCGCACCGAGCCGTCATAGGGCTGGGCGTTGTCCCAGAAGCCGATCTCGTGCGTGTGACGGCCTGTGGCGAGGGAGGCGCGCGAGGGAACGCAGATCGGGTTGTTGCAATAGGCGTTCTCGAATGTAGTGCCGGCGGCCGCGAGCGCATCGATATTCGGCGTCTTGACGGCATTGTTTCCGTAGCAGCCCGTGATACCACGTGCATGCTCGTCGGATAGGATGAAAAGGACGTTCTTGGCGGTCACTCTCGAGCCTTTCATGGTTTGCTTTGGCGGGTTTGCCCGGCTTCGTCTGGACCGTCGCCGGGACGCCTGCGCAATCCGCGCAGTAGAGGCAGGAAAAGTACGAGGACAGCCACGGCGATAAAGGTGAGCGCAATCGGACGGGTGAAAAGTTCCCAGATAGTGCCGCCCGACGACATGACCGCCGAGCGAAGCTCCGCCTCGAAGATGGGCGAGAGCACGAAGCCGATGACGAAGGCGCCGAGCGGGAAGGCGGCCCGCTGCAACAAAAAGCCCAAAATGCCGAAGCCGATCATGACCCAGACGTCGAAGAGCCGGTTGCTGAGCGCATAGGCGCCGATGATGCAGAAGACGAAGATCGCCGGCAGGAGCACCGCCGGATTGATGTTGGCGAGACGGGCGGTGAAGCGCACCGTGGTCGACATGACCAGGAACATCAGGACATTGCCGACGAGATAGGCGGCGATGATGGCCCAGACGAGGTCGCCGTTGGTCTGGAACAGCAGCGGCCCCGGCTGAATGTTGTGCAACAGCAGCGCTCCCAGAAGGAAGGCGTCGATCGGGCTGCCGGGAATGCCCATGGTGACGAGCGGGATCAGCGCGCCCCCCACGTTGGCGTTGTTGGCCGATTCCGAAGCGACGACTCCCTCCTCGCTGCCCTTGCCAAAGGCGTCCGGCCGGCGCGAGACCGTGCGCGCCACTCCATAGGCGACCATGGAGGAGATGCTGGCGCCCACACCGGGCAGGATGCCTATCCAGGTGCCGATCAGCGCCGAGCGCAGCATGTTCCATGCATGGCGGACCCATGCGGCGGCTTCCAGGAGCACGATGTTGCGGGAGACGTCGACCGCCTCGGGCACCTTGTCGCCGTCCATCGCGTCGCGGATGATCTGACTGACCACGAAGACGCCGAGCAGCACCGGCAGCAGCGCAAAGCCCGCATCCATCTGGTGAAAGCCGAAGGTGAGCCGGAGCTGGCCGTCGGAGGCGTTGAGGCCGGGCATGGCGGCAAGCAGGCCGAGCGCGCCAGAGATCAGCCCCTTGACCATGGAGCCCTGGCTGATGGCCGCGATGAGGACCAGCGCCATCAGAACGAGCCCGAAATATTCCCACGGGCCGAAGCTCGTCGCCCAGCGCGACAGCGGCGGCGAGAGCACCACCAGGAAGAAGCCGGCGACGAACCCGCCGAAGAGGCTGGCCGAAATGCCGAGCGCCAGCGCGCGCGCCGGCTGGCCGCCCCGCGCCATCGGATAGCCGTCGAAGGTGGTGACCACCGAGGACGGCGTGCCCGGCATCCTGAGCAGCGTGGCGCTGATTAGGCCGCCGGCCACCGAGCCGACATAGATGCCGACCATCAGGATCAGGGCCAGCGTATGGTCCATGTAGAAGGTCAGCGGCATGACGAGCACGATCAGCATGCCGCCGGACAGTCCCGGGATCGCGCCGACGAAGATGCCAGAGACGACGCCGAGCGCCACCCAGAAGAAGGGCACCGGATGCAGCATTTCGAGGAGGGCGCCGCCCAGGCTGGCCAACATTCAACGCTCCGTCAGGGCAGGTCGATGTAGAAGATGTCGGTGAAGAGGTACTGGCATCCGACGCTGAGCAGGACCGCCGAGACGAGGCTCGCCAGCATCGCCTTGCGATCGCCGCGCGCCAGGATGACGCCACCGGCCAGAACGAACAGGAAAGTGGCCGCCGCGAAACCCAGGAGCGGCAGGAGCAGCGCGTAGGCGATCAGCAGAGCCAGCATCTGCATCCCGTAGATCGGGCGACCGCCCCCCTCCTGATCCGGCGCCGACGCCGGTTTGGGTGGCGCATGCCGGCTGCGCCAGGCAGCCGCTCCCATGGCCACGCTCAAGGCGGCGATCACCACCACGGTCACCTTGGGCAGCGCGGCCGATCCCACCGGATCGAAGATCGGCGGCGGGAGTTGCTCGACGGCCCACCAGACGAGGCCGGAGAGGGCCAGTAGGCCAGCGGTCCAGCCGGTGTCCCACCAGAAGTCGCTACGGTTCATTTCGCCCCCGGGGGTTGAAGACAGAAGGAGCGGAGGCCGACCGCCGACACTGGCCGGCCTTCCGCGAATAAGGCTGCGGCGCAGCCAATTCTTAAGTGGTCACCGCAGCCTAGAGCCTTCCACGGCTGGATCAAACCGTGGGGATCCGATGCGGGTGGCGGGGCTAGTTCGCCGCCGCGCGTACCTTCTCCACCAGCGGCAGCACCTCGTCGCGCACGCGGCTGAGCTCGGCCGTGACGGCATCGCTGTCGATGAAGGCGGGTGTGATGCCGTAGGATTCGAGCTGGTCCTTGACCTCGGGCTGCTCCATGGCACGTTCGAACGCCGCACGCAGTACCTGCATGCGGTCCTCCGGGACACCCTTCGGCGCCAGCCAGATCCGTCCGTCCGTCGCCAGCACGTCGATACCCGCCTCCCGGGTGGTCGGGACATCGGGCAACTGCGGCACGCGCTCCTCGGAAAACACGACCACCGGCTTCAGCCCCGACTCCCGGTATTTGACGAGCTCCTGGACGGAAAAGAGCGCGGTGTGGGTGTGCCCGCCCAGCACGGAGGACAGGCGCTTGGCACCTCCGCCGGCCTGGACCATGCGCATGTTACCGCCATTGGCCTCCGAGACCATGAGCGGGATGAAGTGCACCGGGAGGCCTATATTGACGGCGACCTTAATGCTTTCCGGTTCCTGCTGAGCCTGCTCAAGCATGGCCTCGAAGGATTCCGGCCCGCTCTCGGCATTGACGCCGAGACCAAGGGCAACGAAGCCCGTGGAGCCGATGATGTCGAAGGCGGTGTGGTCGAAATCCGTGACCCCCATGGCCGCCGAGGTGACCAGTCCGTTGTGCCACAGGCCTATCGTATAGCCGTCCGGGTCGGCGTCCTTGATCTCGCGCGTGGCGAGCGTCCCCCCCGCACCCGGCATGTTCGTCACCACAACCGTGGCGCCGAATTCCTCATCCTGCTCGAAAGCCCGTTGGAAGATGCGTGCGATGCCGTCGATCGCTCCGCCGGCATCGGTGGGAACGATGATCTTGACAGGCTTTTCCGGATAGTCCGCAAGCGCGTTTCCTGCGGCCGTCGTCATGAGCCCGGCGACCGCTAGGACCGCCGCTGCGCTTCTAAAGATATTCATATTCTCCTCCTCGAATCGTCCGTGTCGCATCGCTATTTCCAGGATAGGCCGGACATATGTTGACGTCCCAGATACATTCCGACAAGTTTCTTTTCAGCATAAAGATATGAGGGAGTGTCATATGAACATCCGGCATCTGGATCATTTCCTGGCGGTGCTCAATTGCGGCAGTTTAAGCCGCGCGGCGGAGAAAACCGGCATCAGCCAATCGGGCCTGACGAAGAGCATCCGCGCGCTGGAGGATCTGGTCGCCATGCCGCTCCTGGAGCGGCAGTCGCGGGGCATGCGGCCGAACCCCCAGGGCGAGGCGCTCGCGCATCGCGCGCGCCTGATCGTCGCCCAGTGGCGGGAGGCCCGGCGGGAGCTGGAGGCGCTGCGCGACGGGGCGGCCGGAAGGCTCACCATCGGCGCCGGTCCGTCCTGGATGCGCCGCGGCCTGCCCGAGGCGATCGCCCAGCTGCTGCAGGCATCGCCGGGCGCCGAGGTCAAGGTGACCGGCGGCTTCGACGCTCAGCTCATCGAAGCGCTGAAGCAGGGGGAATACGACCTCATCATCGCCGCCTGCGAGGAGGCGCGCCACGACAGGGCGCTCGAGGTAGTTCCGCTGACGCGCGACCGTCAGTCCGTCATCGCGCGGCGGGGGCATCCGCTGGCCGCTCGCTCGGACCTCGCCATCGCCGATCTCGCGGATGCGGGATGGGCGCTGCCCAGCAGGCGGATGGCGCAGCGCCAGCGCTTCAACGCCATCTTCGCCTATAACGGTTTGCACGAGCCCGTGCCCGCAATCGAATCCGATTCCATCGCCTTCATCTTCGAGGTCGTCAAGAAGACTGATCTCCTGAGCTTCGCCACCAGCTCCATCTTCAAGCCCTCGGCCAAGGACGAGATTGTGAGCCTCGAGGTCGCCGGGATAGGCTGGGAGCGGCACGCCGGCATTATCATGCGGGCGGACGAGGCACGCAGCATGCTGGCGGAAATGCTGACGCGCCGTCTGTTCGATGTTGCGGCTGAAATGCGGGTCAACTGACGCAGAATTCCTTCTGGAGCCGAAGTGGCCGGTCTGGACACGCAAGGCCAGGGGCCGTGCGCCCGACCTGACGATCACGGAACGCTGGCGGGTCCGGCGCAACCCTGGCCCGGCTCGGCGACATGGCGTTATCTCCACGGCACGTGCCACATTCCTGAGCCTGTCATCCGAAAGGCCATTGCCACAAACGTCTTGCGCGAAGGCCCGAAGGGCAGCATGTGGGCCGGCCACACCGATCACGCCAGCCAGGTGACGGGCTGGGAGGAGCGCGTCCCGATTGGCGCGGCTTCGCGTCCGGAGGCGCCAAGATGCTGTTCTGTCTCGGCCGGCCCCATGGGCACCGGCTCTGCGTTACCGAGGCGGCGATCGATGCCATGAGCCTTGCGTCGATCGAGACTATCCGACGGGATACAATGTACGTCAGCACTGGCGGCGGCTGGTCGCCGGCGACTGACCGCGCAATTCGCCTTTTGGGCGAGCGGCCGGACGTATGGCTTGTCGCGGCCACCGATGCCAATCCGCAGGGTGAGGCATTTGTGTCGCGGCTGCACGAGCTCGCCAGTAAACTCGCCGTAAGCATACGGTGAGGACCGCGGTGTCCCGCATTTGTAGGAGCTGGCGATCAGCCTGCGTGATCGATCTGATCCTTTATGATCTCGCGAAGTGCTTCGATGCCTTCGAATGTGAAGGCGAGGAAGTCGACATCATCGACATCATGGATCCACAGCTTGCCGTCTTCGGGCTCGAGCTGATCCGAGAGATCCCACAGCAGCTCTTCGTCGCGGTCCAGGATTTGCGCCGCGCGGCGGATCGTGAAGACGTGGCTGACGGCTGCCATAACTACACTGCCCGCTTATTCCACGCCCAAGGCAGCAGTTCAGGAAGCCGGCTTTGCGGCGTGTCGGCGATGCGGGCAAGCACGTCGGCCAGCCAGGCCTGCGGGTCGACGTCGTTGAGCCTCGCCGTCATGATCAGCGTCGTCATGGCCGCGGCACGCATGGCGCCGCGCTCGGAGCCGGCGAACAGCCACGATTTGCGGCCGAGGGCGAAGCCCCGCAGCGCCCGCTCGGCGGCGTTGTTGGTCAGGCAGATCCGGCCGTCTTCGAGGAACCGGGCAAAGCGGTCCCAGCGCCTCAGCATGTAGTCGATCGGCTTGGCGACCGAGGCCGAGCGCGAGAGGCGGGAGCGCTCCTGGCGCAGCCACGCTTCGAGCTCCGTTAGCAGCAACGCGCTTCTTTCCTCACGGGCTTCAAGCCGCTGCTCGGCACTCAGGCCGTTGATCGCGCGCTCGATGTCAAACAGTGCGTCGATGCGCTTTACCGCTTCCAGGGCGATCGGCGAGATAGTGGGCGCTTGCCTGCCGCGGCGCGCGTTGGCAGCGATGTCAGCCAGCTCGAAGAACTGGCGCCGCGCATGGGCCCAACACAGCGCTGGCGTTATCGCTCCCTGCGCCCGCGCGGGATCGTAAAGCGTGTTGTATCCGCTATAGGCGTCGGCCTGCAGAATGCCGGTGAAGGTCTTGAGATGGCGCTCCGGATGCTCCTGTCGCCGATCCCGGGAGGCGTAATAAAGGGCCGCCGGCGGAGCAGTCCCGCCGAAGGGCCGATCATCGCGCACATAGGTCCAGATATGGCCGGTGGTGGTCTTGCCCTTGGCCAGGATCGGCACCGTCGTGTCGTCGCCGTGCAGTCGTTCGGCGGCCAGCACATGCCCCTCGATCAACGCATGCAGCGGCTCAAGGGCAAAGGTACAGGCGCCGACCTGGTCGGCCAGCGTCGATACGGAGAGATCGATGCCTTCGCGCCGGTAGCGCTCGCTCTGCCTTGTTCAGTGGTTGATGCTGGCCAAACTTCTCGAACAGGATTGTTGCCAGGAGATTAGGGCCGGCAAAGCCGCGCGGGGTGGCGTGGAAAGGCGCCGGCGCCTGCGTGATCTTCTCGCACTCCCGGCAGGTGAACTTCTCGCGCACTGTCTGGATCACCTTCCACTGGCGGGGGATCACCTCCAGCGTCTCGGTGATGTCCTCGCCCAGCTTCGACAGCTTGGCCGAGCCGCAGCACGGACAATTCTCCGGCGCGGCGATGACGACCCGCTCGCGCAGCAGGTGTTCGGGAAAGGGTTTGCGCGCGGGCCGTTTTCGTTGAAAGGACTGGACCGTCTGCGCCTGCGCCGCTGCCTGGCTTGCCGCCAGTTCGTCTTCGCTCGCGGCCGTCTCCAAATTCTCCAGCTGCAGTTCCATCTGCTCAAGCAGCCGCGCCTTGCGCTCAGAGCGGCTGCCGTAGAGCTCGCGGCGCAGCTTTTCGATCTCGAGCTTGAGATGCGCGATCAGCGCTTCCCGACTGGACAAGTCGGCCTGCGCATTGGCCGCCGCGGCCTCAACGTCGGCCATGCAAATTGCCGGTCATCGCCGTGCTCCAATGCTCTCATTGAGAGCAAAGATTGCAATTTGGAGTCTCTGAAACAAGGGGGATGACAAAGTGAAAGAAACCCGGCTGCCGCATGCCCGCCGGCCGCCTCAAGGGTGACGCTTCGTCGGATGATCTCGTCATAGTCCTTCATACCGAAGAGCTTGAGCGCGCCCATCATGGCGAGAATGTCGATGCGTTCCATCAGACGACCCTCCTCAGAAGGTCATGGCGGCCGCACGGTCTCTCGCGCCGGCGCGCCAGGATGTTAGTGAAGAAATCGGCCGAGCAGGTGCCCTTCGCGCAGCGCTTCCGCGCAGGCGGCTTCGACCGTCGGCATCTCGTCGCTCAGCACGGCCGACAGGATGCTCACCATCTGCCGGTCGCCGTCGCCGAGACGGGCGAGCCTGCACTGCACCCGATCCAAGCTGGTCGGCAAAACCCATTCCTTGAATGGTCGGCCGTGAAGAATCCGGAAGCCACTGATATTTCGTAGAAAAAGGCTGCAGTGTTGGTTTCGAGATTGCAGGAAACAGCCTGGTTGTGGGTCGTTTCCTTGCAATTCCAGTTTGTGATTTTCCTGCGTGGCGAAGCGTGATTCACTGCCTTTATCGCGGTGAATCGGAGAGCTAGGTGTTCAGTTCCGGCATTTGATGGATTGGGTCGAGGATGAATCGATCCGGCTCTGAAGTCCATCGTTTGCAGATGAACTCGTAAGGTGTGAGGCCTTTGAGCGTCTTCAGCCTTCGCCCGAAGTTGTATGCGTCGATGAAGTCCTGAAGATGCCGGCGCAGTTGGTCATGATTGTCGTAGTGGAAGCGCTTGACAGTCGCCTCCTTGATGGTCCGGTTCATCCGTTCCACCTGTCCGTTCGTCCACGGATGGTTGATTTTGGTGAGCCTGTGTTCGATGCCGTTGTCGTCGCAGACCCGGTCGAAGATGTGGTGGAACGCATATTTGTGACGGGCGTGGTTGGTGAACTGGATGCCGTTGTCGGTCAGTACGGTGTGGATGGTGTAGGGCACCGCCGCGACGAGATCGCGCAGGAACTGCGCCGCAATCATCTTGCCGGCTTTGAGATGGAGTTGGGCGAAAGCGAACTTTGATGTCCGGTCGATGGCCACGAACAGATAGAGCTTGCCCTCAGCCGTCTGCACCTCTGCGATGTCGATGTGGAAGTAGCCGATCGGATAGCTCTTGAACTTCTTCCGGACTGGCTTGTCGCCTTCGACATCGGGCAGCCGCGAGATGCCATGACGCTCCAGACAGCGATGCAACGATGATCGGGACAGATGCGGGATCGTCGCCTGAAGGGCATAGAGGCAGTCATCGAGCGGCAGCAGCGTATGCTTGCGGAAGGCGACGATGACGGCCTCATCCTCCAGCGATAGCACCGTGGAATGCGGTTCCTTCGGCCCGGTCGGCAAATCGGCAACCGATGTGCGCTTTTTCCATTTCGCCACAGTCTTCTGGTTGATCCCGTAGCGCCTGGCCAGTGTCCTCAGGCTCTCTTGACCATGTTGTATCGCTCGACGGACTGCCGCTGTCGTCGTGGCGCTCCCGTGGTGAACTTGTCCCATAGTGCCTCCTTCCATTCATGGGAAAAGATTGCACCATCAAAATGCGGGATTAAACACCTAGGCGATGGGCAAACCACACGAGCTGGTGCGGTTGACGCAGGCCATCGACTGGCCGGTGCTGGAAGAGCGTTTCGGCGCGGTCTATTCCGACGGGCAGGGCATGCCGCCTTTGCCGACACGGCTGATGGCCCGGCTAGCGATCCTCAAGCACACCTTCGACCTGTCGGATGAGGCACTGTGTGAGCGCTGGAACGAGAACCCCTGTTTTCGTGCGCCTCGGGCGCATGTGTCTGGAATGCTTAAGAGAAAGGAGGAAATGAACGAAAGCCGTGCCTTCTGCTGTGAGGGGGCGTGAGCCCTAGCGGCGGTGACCTGCGGTCAACTGGCAGGGTGACGTAGCCCGCAGGTAAAGGGGATTGAGGCGAAAGCCGTTACGCCAAGAAGGTCTCCAAGGCTGGAGCATTGGAAGGTTGAGGAACACGAACCGGTTAATCCGCATCCGAGGGCTGAAGGGGTTATCGAGCTGCTCTGGCGATTTCTGAAGGCAGGCCACATTGACCGTGGTCTGTTCAGGGCATCAAGTGAAGGTGTTTCGCAAGGTGGGGTTCTCTCACCGTGCCTTTCCAACACCATGCTCCACGAGTTCGATGCTTGGCTGGAAGCGAAATACCTGAACCGTAAAGATCGCTGGGCATGGAACTTCGGGATCCAGTAGGAAATCCCCATTGCGGTTCGCGAGAACCGGCAATGGAAACGGCTGTCGCCTACTGTCGCTTTGCCGATGACTTTGTCGTCATCGTCAAGGGTACCAGGGCACATGCCGAGGCCATCCGCGCGGAATGGCGGCCTTTCTGGAAGGCCATCTGAAACTGACGTTGAATATGGATAAAGCCGATATCACCCACGTCGACGATGGCTTCATCTTCCTCGGGCACCGGATTATCCGCAAGCGGGGATCGAGTGGACGCATGTCCGTGGTCACGACAATACCGACGCGCTCTCCGGCAATCATCATACAGCCGCGGTGGACATGATCGCTACCCTCACGCGCTTCCTACTCCACAATACCTGTGCGGCGAGGAGTTCTTCCAGCACGAACTGCCGTTTGACCGCTCCTCGATGACGCGCTGGCGTCAGCGCATGGGCGAGGAGCGGATCACGGCCCTGCTGCAGGAAAGCCTTGCGGTGGCAGTGAAGACTGGCACGATGAAGCCGCAGGACACGCGGCGGACCCACGCGCCCTACGAGTTCGGCGTCAAAGTCTCGGTCGCCACCACGCTGAAGCGCTCGAAGGGCGGCCAGTTCGCTCTGCACGCCATGGCCCTTCCCGGCAACCCCTATGACGGCCATACGCTGGGAACGGTCATCCCCGCGATACAAGACAGCGTCGGCGCCGAGATCGAGCGCATCCTCGCCGACGCCGGCTACCGCGGCCAAAACGCGCCGCAAAGCCACAGGTTCAGGGTCTTCGCCGTAGGCCAGAAGCGTCGCGTGACGCCGGCCATCTAGCGCCAGATGCGACGACGATCCGCCGTCGAGCCGGTGATCGGCCATATCAAGAGCGAACACAGGATGGGCCGCAACTACCTCGCCCACGCCCAGGGCAATGCCATCAACGCCATCCTGGCCGCCGCCGGCTACAACTTCTCTCTCCTGCTCAGGTGGTTGAAGGACTTTTTATCGTTCTTGATAGCTGTGCTTCAATTCCGGCCGAAGCAGGCCGTCGCTTAAAACCCGGATTGTTCACGATCGACTTGAAGGGGCGCCGTTGCGCAGCACACCCCAGTTTGCGGGCCAGATCCGTCCACGGCGCGGTGGCTCGGCCTGGATCCAGGATGCGATATTGCTGATAGGTTGGCTCTAACAGACTTCGATTACGTTCGAGGAGCTTCCTCGCCCAGAAAATGGACGCGCCGTAAGGCGCTAGTCGCCACACGTGCCTCTTCCTCGCTGCTGAGACGGACAGCGTGAGAGTAACTGGAACCTGCGCCAGTGTAGCCCGCGCCCGTGTGGATGACCCGCCAAGTGCTTCAGTGCTGCGCTCCATGTGTTTCATACATTCCGCTTGGCTGCTTCCTTCGGGAGGAACGCAGCGTCAGACTTGAGCTCCCCTGCCAGCAGTTGGGTTGCCGGTTACAACGGGTTCGAAGCGAACGCGATGTCGATTGCGAATGAACGGGCTTCGCCGGCATTGATTGGCGGCGACGGCTCGTTGGCGCCGTCGGGAAGGCGGCCGATGCTGCAGGGCTCGATGGACAACACGCCGCGATGTGGTCGTAGATCCCGCCAAAGCTGGAGCCATGGCAGTGTGTCAGTGCGCCAGCGAAAGGCGATCGCAGCTCCGCGGTGGGCCAAGACGACGTGACAAACGGCCCATCCAGCAGACGCGCGATGAAGCGTTGGGGTCTGGGGCTTTGACTCCGGCGGCGAGAGCGGACCGACGACACGGTTCCCGTCCAGAAGCACCTGGGTGCCGTTGCGTACCGCGGGATAGCCGAGATTGAAATGATAAAGCGCGAGCACCGCGGCAGGGTCGGGACCGATGATCTCGACACGATCGCGGATGCGGATTGTCGCTCCCCCGATCGGAGCCTCAATCCGCCGGCGCAGCCGATATCCGTAACCACCATGGCGCCAACATGTCGCCTCGCCCTCGCAACGGAGGATAGGCTCCTCCGCATCCCAGTTCTCGCCGAAACTCAACAGCCGGGCCGGGGTGAATGGCGCCGAACCGTGGAGCGGCAACCCGTCAACCGGCTGGCGGATATGATCGAAGCCGCAGGTGTTGAGAAAGCCTCCGAAGCCATGCTCGAACACGCGCTGATCGCCCCCCGACACATCCACGGGCCGCATCCCCGCCGGGCTCTGCCAAGCGATCTGGCTGCCGTGCCACGAAAGCGCGGCAATATCGAGCATGCGGCCCGGCACCACCCAGAAGTCCAGTCCGCCTCCGGTGGAAAAGACGAGCGCCTCGACCCCGGCTTCGGGCCCGTCCATGAGCGTAACGCGGCGCAAACTGGCGACCTGTTTGAGATCGCCGACGAGGCTGCGAAGGACTGAAGGTGCCGGAAGCATGCTCAGGCAATATCCGGACGCGTGGAATACGGAGCGAACCTTGCTCCCTCCTGAGGACATTCAACCGCCGGTGACGCGCTCGCCCGAAGAATCGAACAGGTGCCAGCCGTCGGCCAGAGCTTTGACATGAAGTGTCTCTCCCGTGTGAAGCGTCTCGGCTACAGCCTGAAAGTCGGCCGCAATCTTGACCGTTAGATCGCCCATTGGGCTTTTCCCGAATGCATAGGTATCGGAACCGGTGTATTCGACCGCTCCCACCACCATCGGCACGCTGCCCTCCAGTGGTTCGCGCGCTATATCGAAACCCTCGGGACGGATGCCAAGCGTATAGCCACCGGCGGCCACGCCCGCAAGCGAGGCGGACTCCGACCCGCGCGACCTAAGAACGAGCTGTTCGAACCAGGCCGTGCCGTTGTCGAACCACAGCTTTCCTTCCATCATGTTGATCTCGGGAGAGCCGATGAAGCTGGCGACGAAGGTGTTGCGCGGCCTCTCGTATATTTCACGCGGAGAACCAACCTGCTGGATACGCCCCTTCTCAAGCAGCACGATGCGGTCGGCCATCGTCATGGCCTCGATCTGATCATGCGTGACGAAGATGGAGGTCGCGCCCAACTTTTCGTGCAGCTCACGCAGTTCGATACGGGTTCTGGCGCGCAGTTTCGCATCCAGGTTGGAGAGCGGCTCGTCGAAGAGGAATACCCGCGGCTGACGCACGATTGCCCGGCCCATCGCCACGCGCTGCCTCTGTCCGCCGGACAGTTGTCCGGGCTTGCGGTGCTCAAGCCCCTCTAGGGACAGCATTCGCACCGACTCGGTCAGCCGCTCGCCGATCGTGGTCTTGTCCATGCCGCGCATGCGCAGCGCAAATGTCATGTTCTCCGCGACCGTCATATGCGGGTAAAGCGCGTAGGATTGGAACACCATCGCCATGTCGCGGTCGCCCGGATCGCGTTGCGTGACGTCCTCCCCCTCTACGCTGACGGTGCCGGCACCGATGCTTTCCAGTCCCGCGATCATCCTCAGCAGCGTGGATTTGCCGCTGCCCGAGGGACCGACCAGCACGACAAACTCGCCCGAGCGAATATCGAGGTCGAGCGACGGGATGACCTCGACGCTCCCGTAGGACTTTTTCAGGCCTCTCAGCGAAACGTTAGACATCGACATCCCCGTCGCGGCGCAAGGGCGCCAGTTTCATATTGCTCATTTCACCGCTCCCGCAAGCAGGCCGCGCACGATGAAGTTCTGCCCGACCAATATGAGAAGCAGCGCGGGCATGATCGACAAAAGCGTTCCGGCCGCCATCTCGCCGTAGCGTATGTCGTATTCCTGGGCGAAGGTGGCAATCGCCACCGGAACAGTCATCGTGTCGCGCGACGTCAAAGTGAGCGAGATGGCGAAGTCGCTCCATGAGAAGATGAAGGTGAGCGCGGTAGCCGCGATCATGCCGCCGCGCACGAGCGGAAAGACGATGCGCCAGAACACCTGGGCATAGGTACAGCCGTCCATCCGCGCTGCCTGGATGAGCTCGCGCGGCAACGCGCCGACAAAGCTGACCATGAGGAACAGCGCCATCGGTAGGTTGTGCACGGCATGCGTCATGATGACAGCGAAATAGGTGCCGTGCAGCCCTATCGAAGAGTACATCAGGTACCACGATCCGACAAAGGTCAGCGTCGGCAGCATGTGGAACAGAAGCGCCCACCCAAGTATCGCCCAACGGACCCACGGTTTCACCTCCAGGTAGGCAAGGGTAAACGCCGCCATCGTGGCGGCGATGATCACAATGGCTGTCGACACGACGCCGATCAGCGCGCTGTTGAACAGATTCGCCAGGAAATCCGACTGGCGGGAGAAAAGCAGTTCCTGGAAGTTCATCCAGGTAAAAGGCGACAGGGTGGCGCCCGTAATGATGTCGATCTTGAACTTGAAAGCGTTGGAAAGCACCCACAATGTCGGCCCCAGTATCATCAGGGCATAGCCCCAGACGACCGAATTGGCGAGCAGACCTCCGACACGGCTCCGGTTCATGTCGCGGCCTCCCGTCTCGACGCCCGCCGCTGCACGAAGGCGCGGGCGAGAATAATGATGAGGCTGATGGAAAACAGCGTCACGACCGACATCGCGGCACCGTAGCCGACCTGGTCCTGCCGGAAGAATGTTCTGTATATCGAGAAGTTCACGACTTCCGTCGCGGTTCCGGGGCCCCCGGACGTCAGGAGGTAGACCTCGTCGAAGACTTTGAACGAGAGGATGACGCGAAAGAGCAGCGTGATGGCGATGGTCGGCAGCATCATCGGCATAATGACATGGCGGATCTGCTGCCAGCGGCTCACGGTGTCGATGCGCGCCGCTTCCAGCACCTCCCCGTCGAGGGATTCGAGACCGGCCAGCATCAGCAGGAAGACGAAAGGCGTCCAGTGCCAGATATCGACGAAAATGACCGATGCCAGCGCAAGGTCCGGATCGCCCAGCCAGTCCACCGGGCCGAGGCCAAAGAAACCCAGCAGCGTGTTCGCCAGTCCGAACTCGCGACCCATGATCAGCCGCCACATCGTTCCGATCACGATCGGCGGCACCACGATCGGCAGGAGGAAGATGCCCGTCAGCAATGCGCGGCCATAGGAACCGGCGGTTTTCACCGCCAGAGCCATCGAAAAGCCGAGGATCATCTGGCCGCTGACTGCTACGACCGCGAAAACGATATTGTTTCGCACGCCGGCCCAGAAGACAGTCTCCTGCGAAAATAGCCGTCGGAAGTTCTCCATGCCTACGAAATCGAATCGCGCCGCGCCGTCTTGCCATTCGACGTGAAAAAAGCTCAGGCCGAGCAGATTGACGACAGGGAACGCCGTGAGCACGATGAAGAACGCGGCGACAGGCAAGAGGGAAACGACCACCCATCGCCGGTTACGCCGGGCCTTCTCGTCGAGTCCTGCAGGGGCCATCGTTTGTCCAGTCCGATCCGAGAGTGGCGCCGGCAGAGGCCGGCGCCTTGTGCGATCACAGGTCCGGCAGCTTCGAGACCGTGAAGCCGGCCCGCTCCAGAACGCCTGCCAGATCGGCGGCTGCCTGGTTTAGCGCCTGCACTTGCGTGAGTTCCCCAATGACCGCACGGTTGAAGCTCAGCGCCATGGCGTCGGACGCTTCGGCGGCGCTGGCGAAGGGCAGCCCCATCACCGCATGTCGCGCATTCTGGGAATAGGCCTCGATGAAGCGGAAGGCGGCTTCGTCGCCGAGATCGGCACCCGTGATGTCGCCGCGGACCGGGACGCCGCCGGCGCGGACATAGTCGACCTGCCGTTCCTTCTGGGCAAACCAGTCGAGGAAGGCGAGCGCCGCCTTCTGCTTTTCCGGGGCGACATTCTTCGGAATGCCGGCGACCCAGTGGCCCGCGCTCGACGCAATCATGCCGTCCGGTCCGGCAGGAAGCAGCGCCGCATTGATTTTGCCGACGACGCGCGAGGCGTTGGGGTCTTCGAGTTGTCCCCAGGCGGCAATAACCGCGATCGCCTGCGCGCCCTTGCCGGTCGCCATCAACTGGATCAGTTCACCTTGCGCGATGTTGCCGGGTCCGGGAGGGCCGGCCTCGGTCGCGATTTTGACGTATGTCTCGAGCGCCTTCAGCCCTTCCGGGCTGTTGAGCGTGACCTCCGCCTGGTCGGGGCCGGTGATGCGGAAGAACGCGGCATCATGGCTGAACAGATAGGGCGTGAAATTGTACACGATTGAATCGCGCGCCGCCCGCGGCACGAATCCGTAATACTCCCCGCCCTCCTGGATGGCCTTAGCGTTTGCGAAAAGGTCGTCCCAGGTCTTCGGTGGCTTGAGACCAAACTGCTCATAGATCTCGGTATTGTAATAGAGCACCTGGACATTGCCGTTAACCGGAACGCCCATGAGCGCACCATCAGATGAGAAGGTGGCGGCCGAAGCGTCCCAGTTGGTGGTGTTGCCATATGAAAGCACGCCTTCCGGCAGCTGATAGTTCGCCTCGATCTCGCCAAGTGGCGCCAGGAAGCCTCCGGAATAAATTTCGGAAAGCCAAAGCGAATTTACGTTCACGATGTCGTATGAACCCTGCGAGGCCCGCACCGAGTTGCGTATCTTCTCGAGTAGCCCGCCGAACGGCGTAACGTCGAGTTCCACCCGGTTGCCGGTTTCCTCCTCGTATTGATCGACCATTGCAACGAATGAGTCTAGCCAGGGCGACTGGTTGATTGCCATTGAAATCGTCGGCTGGTCCTGGGCCGAGGCAGCACCTGCCCCGGCCGACATCAAAAGCGCGGCCACCAGAGTACGGCATACGCGCTGCCGGTTCTTGATTCTCGTTGCGGCATACATGGTCATTTCCTCCCTTGCATTGGTGAGGTTGAGGTGAACTGATCGAGCGACATCCAGGCGAAATATTCCGGCGGCGCGTCATGCTCTCCAAGGATGCGGACGATCGCGTCCCTGAGCCGGGCCTCGACGGCCGGGTTCTGTATGGGCCTCAACTGGTTGGGGTCGCTCGCATTGTGATAGGTTGCGGACTCGAAGGCTCCGAACTTCGTTCCGTCCAATCCCGGGGGGCGTCGGGCCTCGTTGAGAGCGTCGTAGCGAAGCAGCTTCTGCCCCTTGGTAAAATCGAACGGTCCGGCAAGCGAGGCCGTCCTGAGCTCGTTGTGATTGAAGAAGCCGGTCATGTGGGTCGGCATCAGCGTGTACTCGCCCAACTGCTCGTCGAACAGGTCCTGGGGATAACGGAAATAGCTGTATTCGCCATCCGTTGCGCCGATCGGCCCGCCGAACATGCCGAAAATGACCGCTTCCGGCCCCTGCCCTCCATCCAAGATTGGCAACAATGAACGGCCAGTCACTTCCGGCGGGCACGGCTTGCCGAAGATGTCGAGCATTGTCGGCATCAAGTCCGTTGTCTGCGTGAGCTCGCCGACCCGAGTGCCCGCCCGACTGGCGAAGTGCGGGTGATGGACGATCAGCGGGAGATGCGAAATCTCCTCGTAGTAGGGTGTCAGGTTCTTGCCCCACCAATCGTGCTCGCTGAGCAGGAAACCGTGGTCGGTGGTCAGGATCAGGCAGGTGTCCGACCACAGGTCATGCCCGTCGAAGTAGTCCAGAAGCTTGCCGAAATACGCATCGCACATCGCCACCAAGGCGGCATAGTTGGCACGGATCTCGGCAATCTCCAGTTCACTCTCGCGAACTGGCGCGTATTTCGGCCAGTCGAGGATCGGCCCGTTGTAGGATGTCCGGTAGGCGTCCTTGTACCTGTCCGGCGCATGAAACGGCTCGTGCGGATCGAAGCACTCCAGATGAAGCATCCAGTTGTCGGCGCCCCGGTTGTCGTCGAGGAATCTGAACGCCCGCTGGAAGCACTGAGGTCCTGGATACTCCTCCTCCAACCTGATCTTTTCCCGGTTGATCTGATGCTGCCGACGCTTCGGTTCGGTCGGGACGTTGTAGTGCCGGTCAGAATACATCTCTTTGAAGCGCTCGATCGGCGGTTCCACCAGTGCAATCCAGGGATCGTATTCCTGCCCGCGAACAAATTCCCAGGTGCTGTAGCGGCTGTGATAGGTCGCGCCGCCATCCTCGAAATAATGGAAGTGGTCGGAGATGAGATGGGTATAAACACCGGCCGACTTCAGTATCTCCGGCATCGAATTGTCGAACGGCTCCAACGGCCCCCACGACCGGTGCATGAAGTTCAGGCGGCCGGTGTGGATGTCGCGCCTGGCCGGCATGCAGGGCAGCGATCCGACATAATGCTTGTCGAATGTAACCGCACGCCGCGCAAAACGGTCGAAATTCGGCGTGGCTATCTGCTTTCCATCATAGCACCCGAGCGCGGTGCGGTTCAGTGAATCGAAAAGCACGAAGACTGCGCGCATGAACACCTCCTGTACGATCATCCTAGACAATCGGGCGGATGGCGGGTAATTCTTACGGAGATATTCGATATAACTTGGATCTATGGATCAGATTTGGCGCCTCAAACACTTCCTTGCGGTTGCCGAGGTCGGCAGCGTCCAAGGTGCCGCTCGCAGTCTGCACATTAGTCAGCCTGCCCTCTCCAAGTCGCTTCGGTTGCTTGAGGAGCATCTGCAGACGGCGCTCTTCGATCGCTCGGCCAGGGGCGTGGTCCTGACGCCGATGGGAGAGGCGTTCTACCGGCGGGCACGGGAGATCCAATCCGAGTGGGACAGTTCACTGATCGAACTCAGCGCGACTCGCGATGGCGCGCGCGGGGAACTGCGCATCGGGATGGGACCAACCTACCAGGCCGTCTTCATGCGGCGTGTCCTGGCCCGGCTCGCGCGCGATTATCCCAACCTGCGCGTGTCCGTTCGCACGGGCGTCGGCGCGCTGCTCATTCCGGCGCTGCAGGCGGGCGAAATCAGCCTCTATGCCGGCGGTTTGGGGTCGTATGAAGAATACCCCGGAGAAGGCCTGCAAGAGGTTTTCCTCTACAACCAGTCGAACTGCATCGTCGCGTCGAGGGACAGCGACCTAAGCGCGCGGGACGAGGTCGCGGTTGATGATCTAGCCAAACATCCCTGGGTCATGTTGAGTTACGACAGCATCGCGATAGAGCGGATCGGCCGGCTCTTCCGGTCGGCGGGGCTGGCGCCGCCGCAGTCGACCGTCTCCACCCAATCCCTGAATCTGGCTATTGAACTCGTGCGTAAGGACGGTTTTCTTACCAGTCTCCCGCGTCCCTTGGTGCATCCGAACATTAATCCGGAGGTGTGCCCGCTCTATGTCAGCACATACGACTGGACGATCAGAAGCGGCGTGACCTACCGCAGTTCCATGCGCTCGCTCGAACCGGTGAAAGCCATACTCGAGATGCTGAAGCAGGATGTCGCCCAGTTGGGCTTCGCTTAAAAGTCTTAGAGACAATTAATTTTAGAGTTCCAGGTTTTGAGGTTCTTCCTCACTTGGTGTGGTTCATTCGCCGTTAGCGAGGTTGTCGCTTGTGCGGCCACCCGAACCGTCTTTGGGCTTGACGCTCTTCATCGAGCGCCCACGCCTCGATCAGCGTGCCGTGGACCGAAAAATGATCACTCGACAGAAGCCGCTTCACCCTTGGTGGGGTGCATGTGAAGCGCCGCCGTGATGGCCAAGGGTGCATAAACACCTCTCCAGTCGCTACAAGCGCCGTTTTTGAGCCATGGGGGAACTATAGTGACTGAAAGGTCAGTCAGCAAGCCTTACGGTCCACGATTTACACTCGACTTCGAACGGGTAGCGCGAACCCGCGGCATCCCTTTTCAGCTGCCGCAAGATGGTGCCCTCGGAAGCAATGATCGACCTTTGCCTAGCCACTTGGCTGAGCTAAGCTCTTCCGATTCCCGGTCAGCTATCGAAAGGCGTTGATCTACGTATCGATCGAATGAGTAGCTCATGAACATTCCAATCAGCCACAGGAAGGAAACTGTCCGAGCGTACGCAACGGACACGAAGCGCAACTGCTGTGCTCTGCCGCAGCGGCATGTAAATGCCACGTCGGCAGAGCAGAAAGGTGGTACTTCCTCGTTTCCCCCCGGGCGACCCGCAAACGTAATCCGCGTTTGCGGTGGCAGGAGTTTTGTCGGGACGAATGCACCGAAAATACCTGAGGATGGGGAAGGGCCCGAGCGTGCCGTAGTACTTACCGATTTCGCACTGGAGGCCGAAACGGTAACCGTGAGACGGTTTGCTGAATTCATCGAGGCGACCGGCTATGTCACAGAGGCCGAGCGTTTCGGTTGGTCGGCTGTGTTTTTTGGCGACGCCGATCATCTCAAGGCGGCCCGGGCTGCCGGAGCAGAACTGCCATGGTGGCATCGGGTGGACGGTGCTTGCTGGCGACAACCTGAAGGACCGGGAAGTTGCGTCGACGAACGCCAGGATCATCCAGTGACACAAGTCTCATGGAACGACGCCATTGCTTTTGCCACCTGGGTTGGCGGGCGCTTGCCGAGCGAAGCTGAATGGGAACATGCGGCGCGAGGTGGGAGCCTGCGCCGGCGCTTCCCCTGGGGAGACAAGGAGCCGGATGACACGACCATTTTTTGTAATATCTGGCAGGGCCGATTTCCTGAAGAGAATACGGTCTGTGATGGCTATGAGCGCACCGCGCCAGTCAGGAGTTTTGAGCCCAATGACTTGGGATTCTACAACATGTGCGGCAATGTCTGGGAATGGACGAAAGATGCTTTCCGGCTGCGTTCAATATCCAGGCGCGCCAAGGAACGCAATGCGCAGGCACTTGCCCGTTCGGAAAAGGTTCTGAAAGGCGGCTCTTTCCTTTGCCATGCGAGTTACTGCTATCGCTATCGGATCGCCGCCCGTATGGCACTCTCGCCCGACAGCGCGGCCAGCAATGTGGGTTTCAGAGTAACCTACGAAGTCCGTTAGCGGGCGGATAGAGAAGGAGGTAAACTGGCCCTCCTCGCGTGGGGCGTCACAGCTTCTGGTCGTAAGCGCTCGCGAGCAGGATAAGCATAAGGTGGGGACCGCGGTGTCCCGCGTTTGAAGGGGCTGGCGATCAGCCTGCGCGATCGATCTGATATAAGCAGCCTGGTGCCGGGCGAGACAAATTCATCGGCGTCAACGAAGGTGCTGTCGATCACGCCGTCGAAGTTCGCTCGGATTTCGCGCTTCGCCAGGTCGATGCGCTTCTGTTCGATCTGCGCGGTCAATGCTTCGATCTGTGCGCCAAGCGTGGCGATCTGCCGTTCAAGCACGCCGAGCTGGGCCTCGTCCGCCTCGACCACCTGCTGCGCCGCGCGAACTACCCGCTGGCGCCGATCACTATCGGCATGTTGGTGTGGAGGGCCCCCGCACGGCATCGATGTGCCAGAATGAGGTCGTTGAAGATCTCAAGCAAAGGGGACCGTCCGTGGAACAGATTAGTCTCCTCAACCGACATGTTTCGAACGGTGCCGGCAGAAGCAACGCAGAAGTCGCCGGAGCTGGCGATCCGGGACATCCGAGGACGCATCAGCGCGGCAAACGGGACTGCCAGCAACAGTAGCGGCGAACCCTTATTTCGGCGGTAGGGCGGCCTCCTAAAAACGGCGCAGGCTCACGCCCTCCTAGTTTTAATTTAGAAGCGATAGCGAAGGCCGAAGGTGCTCGCGTTGGATCCTTCGCCCAAATCGCCGAATACTCCGTCAGCGCCGGACCTATGGTGAAGCTGATAGACGAACTCGACATGCGGAGCCTGCCGAAGTCTGAACGCGACTTCAGGCCCGAGGAATCCCAGAAAGCTTGCGTCGCCGTCGTAGTGGATTTCGCGCTCGCGCTCGATCTCCGTCGGTCCGGTAACGACGCTCAAGCCGGCCGTAAATCCCGGCGCGATTGCCAGGTCGCCAATCACCAAGCCGCGGTGGCGGATTCGTAATCCGGTCCAAAGCTCTCCGGTAGTATCGTCATCATCGCCAAAACGGATCGCCGCACCTGCTACGCCGCCAAAGACAAAACCTGCCCCGAGATCTTTGAAATCGCGGCCATAGATGCCGCCGATCATGAAATTGTCGGTGTAGTCGGTGTCCCAGAATTGAACGACGCTGCCGAAAGAGCCGTCGGCAAAGACGCCGCCGAAGACATGGACATCGTTCTTCGCGTTTGGCACTTCGGGGCTGATGAACGGGTCTTCAGTCGCGAAATAGATGAAAGGATCGTTTTCGCCCGCATGAGCTGCGATCACCGACACCGTCAGAAAGGCCGCAGTGAGGCTGGCTTTGATGCCGCTCATTGAATTCCCCCGAATCACACGGTCGAACGCACAGCCAATTTGATATCTATGGGGCGCCGTTGTCACAACCCTGTTTTTGGGGGCTCATCATCGAGACGATCATTTCGCCGGGGAGATTGGGGGCTGAGGCGGAGCGGAAACCACAAGCAAGACTGACCCGGCGACACGCTGGTGACGCGATCCCCAGGCAGTGGGATCCCCCTACCTGAGGGCGCAAGGAAAAGGAAAAACAACAGCGCTTCTGCCGCCCTTGCAGACGATTACCATGTAGCTACGTGGTGGCCCATCGTGCCGGTGAGATCGTTGTGGGCCATTCTGCAATCGTAGGACGATGTCACGGCTGCCGAGGGCGACGATGTTTGAGCAGCCGCCATGATTAGGCCAAGAGTGCATAAACGCCTCTCCGTAGCTACAAGCGCCATCGTTTTCCAAGCCAGGAGAGGCCGTTCCGTTGAAGTGATCTCCGGGTCCGCTCAGTCCAGCGTGTGGCTGAACCGGTTGACAGCTACCGCCATGGAGACAAGGGTGAACAGGGCGAGGGTGCCAAGGGGTATCGCCAGATGTGATAGGTCAGCTCCTTTCAACATGATGCCGCGAACCATCCTGAGACAATGGGTCATTGGGAGGGTCTCGCCGATCCGTTGGGCCCAGTCGGGCATGCCGCGAAACGGAAAGATGAACTCGGATCGAAGCGTGATGGGCAGAAAGAGGAAGACCGACATCTGGATCGCCTAAAGCTGGTTGGCGGCGAGTGCGACACGCAGATTCCAGCCGCCTGACAACTCGCCAGCAAGCCGGTTCGCCCGGTTCTCAGTCCGAGACGACGCTATGCATCCCCTGCTGCTCCTCGCGGATTGTCGCGCTCGTCGCGCTCGTGAATGCGGGCGAAAACTCAAGGTTCGGATCGAGAGATCCTCATAAAGGGGCGAATAGGGCGAATCTCCCTTTCGCCCAGGGAATCAAGGATCAGCGGAGGCCGAAACACCTCAATGATTCACCCCGTCCCGCTGTGGTATTAGTACGTTTAATGTTGACAAAACATTCTGATCGTACTATATCGTCGGCATGACCGAGCAAGATAACCCCGTGCAAGACTTTGTCGAAACGATAGGCCTGCGGTTCCAGGACCAGCAGATGCCGCGCATCGCCGGCCGTCTGTTCGGGCTGCTGCTGGTCGAGGGCGGTCCGTTCAGCTTCGGCGAGCTGGCCGATCGTCTTCAGGTCAGCCGGGGGAGCATCAGCACAAATGCCCGGCTGCTCGACGATCTCGGACTGATCGAGCGTGTGGCGAAGCCGGGTGACCGGCAGGACTATTATCGCATCGCGCCCGAGGGGCTGGTCAGCCTCTTCCGGAAGCAGCTCGCGAAATTGAGGTGGTCCGGCGAGTATTACCGGAGCACCGCCGAGCAGCTTCCCGATCACATGCACCAGGCCAAGCGCCGTCTGATTGTGGCCGCAACTTATGCGCAAAAGGCCGCTGAAGGCCTCGAACGCGGCCTGGCTGAGGCTGAGGCGATCCAGGAAGAGCAGAGCGTAGCCTAACCCGACGAGATCAAAGCTGCCCCTGGTAGTGGGGCCGAATCTGCACGCACTAACGTTCAATTTATACTGAACGGAGGAGATAAGAGATGGGGCCAAAGTGGCCGAAGCGATTTGGAGTGGCTGCCGTGCTTGCCATGGCAGCTGTCGGCGCCGTCGTTTACGGGGCGGGCGGACGGACGCCTGAGCCGACCAAGGCGGGAGCTATGGCGCCCGAATATAGCGAACTCGCGCAGGTCGAGGTGACGACTGTCGAACCGCGCTCCATGAGCGAGCGGGTTCGCGTCAGCGGCGAGTTGCAGCCGGTGAACCGGGCGGTTGTCAAGGCGAAGGTCTCCGGCACCGTGCTCGAGGTCGATGCGCGGCCGGGGCAGGCCGTCAAGAGCGGCGACGTTCTCGTCCGCTTCGAGACGGAAGACCTCCAGTCGGCCCTGGTGCAGCAGGACAGCAATCTTGATGCCGCCCGGGCCCAGCTGGAGCTGGCCGAACAGACGCTTGAGAAGACGGAGCGCCTGGCCGAGCGCGGCTATGCGACCACGGCTGCGCTCGAGAAGGCGCAAAGCGACGTGACCGCCGCCCGCGCCAACGTCCAGGGCCTTGAAGCCCAGTCCGAGACGGCACGCACCGCTCTGGGTGATGCCGTGCTCGTGGCGCCCTTCGACGGCATCGTCGCGAGCCGGTCGGTCGAGCCGGGCGAAACCGTCGCCGCCAATACGGAGCTCATGACGGTCGTCGACACCTCTGTCCTCGAAGCGGAAGTGCTCGTCTCGACGCGCGACATCACGCGCCTCAAGGTCGAGCAGACGGCCGAACTGCAGGTGGACGGGCTGGAAGGCTCCACCATCACCGGCACCGTCGACCGGATCAACCCTGTCGCCAATGAAGGCTCGCGCCTGGTTCCCGTGTTCATCCGGCTGGAGAATACCGAGGGCCGTCTTTGGGGCGGCATGTTCGCGACCGGCTCCATCCTTGTCCGCCAGGAGGAGGATGTGCTTGCCATCCCGCAGACGGCACTGCGCGACGACGAGGAGGGTCAGCACGTGCTGAAGATCACGGACGGCAAGCTGGTCCGCCGGCCGGTCGAGCTCGGCCCGATCTGGGACGGTGGGCGCCTCGTAGAGATCACCAGCGGAATCGTGGCGGGAGACACCGTTCTCAGCGCGCCGCTGCCGGAGCTTCAGGCCGACATGCCTGTCACCATTTCGACTGCCGGATAAAGACCCATGTTCCTTACGCGCATCTCCGTCGGCTATCCCGTCTTCGCCACCATGATGATGGTGGCGCTGGTGGTGTTCGGCCTGTTCTCCTATCAGCGGCTCGGGGTCGACCAGTACCCCGATGTCGACGTGCCGGTGGTCGTGGTCATGACCACCTATCCCGGCGCCACGCCGGAGACCGTGGAGACGGAGGTGTCGCGGCCTGTCGAAGAGGCGCTGAACACCATCAGCGGCATCGACCAGGTGACCTCAAGCTCCTATGAGGGCCGGTCACTCGTCATCGCTCGATTCAAGCTCGAGGTTTCGGGCGCCGTGGCGGCACAGGATGTGCGCGACAGGGTCGCCCCGCTCGAGGCCTCGTTCCCCAGCGGCGTCGACAAGCCGCTCGTCCAGCGCTTCAACCCGTCCGACCAGCCGATCATCTCGGTCGCCCTGAGTTCGCCCACCGTGAGCCTGCCCGAGCTGACGACAATCGCCGACAGGCAGGTCGTAAAGGAGCTCAGCACGATCTCCGGTGTGGGCGAGGCCATGCTCGTTGGCGGGCAAAGCCGGCAGGTGGACATCCGGATCGACGAGACCCGGCTGCGAGCCCTCGGCGTCGGCGTGGACGAGGTGGTCAGCGCGCTCCGCAGCGGCAACCAGAACCTGCCCGCCGGCAATCTTGTCACGGCATTGTCGGATCGCACGATCCAGGTCCAGGGCCGGATTTCCGAGCCGCAGGACTTCCTCGACATGATCGTTGCCCGCCGGGGCGGAGGCCCGGTCTATCTGCGCGATGTCGCGACCATCATCGAAGGTGCTGCCGACCCGACCAGCCGCGCGATCTACAATGGCGAGACGGCGCTGGCGGTCAATGTGGTCAAGGTGCAGGACGCCAACACGGTCGAGGTTGCGGATGCCGTCAAGGCGCGCATCGCGGCGCTCAATACGGAGCTGGCGCCGCAGGACGTGCAGTTGCGCGTGGTCAGCGATTCATCCATCGCCATCGAGGAGTCGGTGCAGCAGGTGCAATCCACGCTGATCGAGGGCGCGGCGCTTGCCGTCGCCATCGTCTTCCTGTTCCTCAATTCCTGGCGCAGCACAGTGATTACCGCGCTGACGCTGCCGATCTCGATGATTGGCACACTCGCCGTCATCAGCTTCCTCGGCTTCACTCTCAACACGATGAGCTTGCTCGCGCTCACGCTCTCGATCGGCATCCTCATCGACGATGCCATCGTCGTGCGCGAGAACATCACGCGGCACCTGCATATGGGCAAGTCGCATATAAGGGCGGCCCTCGACGGCACCAACGAGATCGGCCTCGCCGTGATGGCCACCACGGCCACTATCGTCGCGGTCTTTCTGCCGGTCGCCTTCATGGAAGGCATTGTCGGTCGCTTCTTCTACGAGTTTGGCGTCACCGTCTCGGCGGCCGTTCTCATCTCGCTCTTCGTCAGCTTCACGCTCGATCCGATGCTTTCCAGCGTCTGGTACGATCCGGATGCGCAGCCGAATGCGAAACGCGGGCCGCTCGGCCGCCTGGTGGCGCGCTTCGACCATGGTTTTGAAACGCTGGCCGGCGCCTACCGCCATGTGATCTCCTGGACGCTGCGGCACCGCCTGGTCACGCTCATCGCGACGGTCGGGATCTTCGTCGGCAGCGTGTTCATGGTCCCGCTCGTCGGTGTGGAGTTCGTCCCGGCGGCGGATCAGGGACGCATGCAGGTCAACATCACCGCGCCGGTCGGCTCTTCGCTGGACTATACGACGGCCAAGCTCGGCCAGGTGGAGCGCGCCCTCAAGGAAATTCCGGGGGTCGAGTCCATCTATTCCACCATCAACACCGGCGCCGGCGCGGGCAAGCACAAGGCGACCGTCGTAGTCGAGCTCGTGCCGCATGAGGAGCGGCAGCGCACGCCGACCACGCTGGCCCCGCCCGTCCGTGAGAGACTGTCGGCAATTGCCGGCATCGACATCGCAGTGGTGCAGGAAGGCCTCGGCGGTGGCCAGAGCCCCATCCAGATCAGCGTGATGGGCGACGACCGTGCCGTGCTGGAGCGCATCGCCAAGGAGCTTGCGGCGGAGATGCGCCAGATACCCGGCACGGTCGATGTCACGACGAGCGCCGAAGAGCCGAGCGAGGTGCTTTCCGTGCGACTGAAGCGCGAGGCGGCGAGCGATCTCGGCATCGATGTCCAGCAGTTGGGCAAGATGCTCAACGCCCTGGTCGGCGGCGAGGAGGTGACCAGCTGGACGGACAATACCGGCGAGACTTACGACGTGGTCGTGCGCCTGCCGCAGGAGCAGCGTGCCGATGCCGCCGCCCTCGGCGAGCTGATGATCGCGACCGGGCGCACCGATGACGATGGCGCGCCCATCATGGTCCGTCTCGACCAGGTGGCCGATTTCGAAACCGCGACGACCGCGTCCGAGATCCAGCGCCTCGACTTGACGCGCGAGGTCAAGGTGAGCGCCGACGTCTCCGGCCGCACGCTGGGCGAGGTGACCACGGACCTTCAGGCGCTCATCGCCGGGAAGGACCTGCCCGCCGGCTACCGCATCCAGTTCGGCGGCCAGTCGGAGGACATGCAGGAGACGATGGGCCACATGGTGACCGCGCTCGCCATGGCGGTGATCTTCATCTACATCGTGCTCGCTTCGCAGTTCGGCAGCTTCGCCCAGCCGATCGCCATCATGGCGGCCCTGCCACTGTCGCTCATCGGCGTGGTCCTCGGGCTGCTCGTGGCCGGCAGCACGGTCAACATGTTCTCGCTGATCGGCTTCATCATGCTGATGGGCCTCGTCACCAAGAATGGCATCCTGCTGGTGGACTTCGCCAACCAGGAGCGCAAGCGCGGCCTGCCGCTGAGAGAGGCCCTGATCAACGCCGGCGCCATCCGCTTCCGCCCGATCATCATGACGACGCTCGCCATGATCTTCGGCATGCTGCCCCTGGCGCTTGCCGTGGGCGGCGGCGGCGCGCAGCGTGCGCCGATGGCTCACGCGGTGATCGGCGGCCTGATCAGCTCCACCATCCTCACGCTCGTCATCGTGCCGATGATCCTGTCCTATATCGACAGCATCACAAGGCGCCTCGCCCGCTTCCTGCCCAAGGCGCCGGACGAGCATCACCAGGCCGAGGAGGAGTCCGCGCAAGGAAAGGCGAGCCAGCCCGCATGACGGGTCAGGCGATCACTTGATTGGACTCCTCTCCGGCAGGAATTTCGTGGGAGAAAGCGCCGGCCGGACCTCGATGAGGCCCAGCCGGCCAGTGCTGCGGGAAGAAGATCGATCAGTTGAAGATCGCGTCGTATTCGTCCTTCAACATGGCGAACGCGTCGTTCGTCATCATGGATGGATCGCCCTCGAGGGTGAACATCGTGTTCCAGACGGAATCAATCCAGCCGGTATGGCTGATGTAGAAGGGGGTTGAGCATGCAGAAGTTGTCCTTTTCCAGCGAATCCAGAATAAGCTTGTTGCAGACGTCGAGCTTGTCTTCCGGTGCGTCGACGCGGACGGGCGTGGAACGCTCGTACGACGCGCACTCCGCATTCTTAACCGGCTCGACGGCGATTGAGGCCATCTGGAACTCGGTCCCCATCTGCTCGGGCTACTCCGGATCGCCGCCGAGTATGCCCGTGGCGTCCAGCGCCACGGACAGCGTCTTGGTGGCGGGCAGGTTCATGCAGTTGTAGTCCTGGCCCAGCTCCTTGCCGTTCGCCTTCCACTGACCCTCCATCCAGTCGCCGTGGAAATGCATCAGCGTCTCGCCGGCGATGACCGTGTTCGTGGATTCGTTCCACTGCCGGTTCACCCAGCCTTACATTCAATTCACGGCAATGAATCCGCGTTGATGCGGTGAGGGTTGGAGGATTTCTTGGAGGTACTTGTTGTTGTGAGCGGCGCGTTTTCTGCGCAAATTGATTGATCGTTCGTCGTCGACCGTGCGGATGAGGTTGCATGCGAAATGGCGCAGGACGGCCATGACGCGGGAGGAGACATAGAAGCGGCGGCTTTGTGTGGCCTTGCCCTTCTCGAAGGCTTCGGCCTCGACCATGATGATGGCGGCGATGTCGGGCAGGCGGTACTCGCCGGGGAAACGGCGCTCGCCGGCCAGCCAGTCGACCCGAGCTGAGACGGCGACGCGGCGCTCCGCGACCGGGCCGTGGCCCTTGTCGGTATCGGCCGCGCGGTCGAGCGGTGGGCTCTGCGGATCGTCGAAGGAAACGTTCGATTTCGCCCATCAGACCGGGCTGTTTGGACTGACGCAATGAGATAGTCGGCGCCGGCATCGACCACCGCGGCGGCGACCTTGGGATTGCAGGCGATGGCGTCGATGGTGGCGAGCGCGCCCTCCAGGCTGCCGGCGGCGGTCAGCCGTTCCAGCAGCAGCGGGATCATCTCCTGCTCGCAGAGCTTCCCTCCGCCACCGCCTCTTGGCCGATGACCAGGCGCTCACGCGTGGCGAAGGCCGAAACCAGGTGCAGTGCTGCGCGTCGCTTGCCGCGGTCGTGGCTGCCGCGCGAGGTCTTGCCGTCGATGGCCAATAGGCCCGGCGCGTCGGATCCGTAGCGTCGCCGCCTAGGACTGGAAGCAGGCGGCGAACAGGCCCGGATCGATCCGGTACATCAGCATGCGCAGCCAGCGCGTGCCGGGAATGCCGTGATGATAAGGCAGAAAGCGGCGCAGGAAGGCCAGGTTGACCTTGCCCAGTCGGCGATGTCGTCGAAGTCGTCGCCGGCAGTGTCGTGCCGCAGACGGCCAGAAGCAGCACCTCCGGCACCGGATGAGCCACCCGCCACGGCTCGCGCTCGTCCTCGATCAGCGCGAAATGGTCCAGCAACAGCCGCAGGCGCGGCTTCTTGTCAGCATCCAACATGGCAGCGGCCTTCGAATCACCGCCACCGACAGAATCAGAACCGGCAAGTCCGAAACCGCATCAACCCGAGTTTACAGCCGTGCATTCAATTGAAGCTCATTGACATATCCACGCCAACATACGTAAGATTCTTCGGGGACGGTCTCCTGTGCTTGAGATCTCCAACGACCTCATTCGGGCACATTCGATGTCATCGGCGGCCGTCCACCTCAACACACGAATTGTTGCTTGTTGCCTTCTAATTGGTAATTCCCAAGCGGCTATCGCCTCTGCGCAAGGTCGATTTTTCCCGAGCAAACCGTCAGGTAAGTAAAGAGACCACGCGAGCCGTTCGGCTGCCGACTTGCGGCAGTCACGACGCTGTGGCCATATGTCACCGGTTTGGGCGGCAGACGGTTCACCACCAGCCAGACCTTAGTGATAATGGAAGGTGTGGGGGCAAGTTCGATGCGAGCATTGACATCACTCGCCACGATTGTGGTTGTAGTTCTTGCGATCTGCGGATGCACCAGTAATCAGCGCATTCCTTATACAGAGGCGGAGGCAAGCAATGCAGTCATCCCCGGTATGCCCAACGTGCGTTATTGGGCGGATGCACCGGCAGAGCTGTTCGAAGCAGGTCTTGCCCCGAAAGTGCGGCAACCACTCACGTACCTTGCGCTTTCGGGCGGTGGCAGCGACGGCGCTTTCAGTGCAGGTATCCTGAATGGTTGGACCGCGTCCGGCAGACGACCGGAGTTTACCATCGTCTCCGGCGTGAGCACCGGCGCACTGATCGCCCCACTCGCCTTTCTTGGCCCCGCCTATGACGGCATCTTGAAGAAGGCATACACCAGCGGCGAGGCGGAGCTGTTGATTCAGTACCCAAGCATTTTCGGCGGGCTCTTTGGGGCAGGCATTTATAACGGTGATCGGCTCCGCAAATGGATCGGCCGTTATGTCGATGATGCCATGTTATCGGTGATCGCCCGCGAACACGCTAAGGGCCGCCGGCTCCTGGTGATTACCACGCATCTCGATTCGCAACGCGCGGTGATCTGGGACATGGGCGCCATTGCGGCCAGCGGCCGACCCAATGCCCGCAAGCTGTTCCGGGACGTGCTTGCCGCCTCGGCCAGCGTTCCGGTGGTGTTCACCCCGACCCTGATCGATGTGGAAGCCAACGGCCGAAAGTTTGAGGAGATGCATGTCGACGGGGCCGTAGCGCGCCCGGTCTTCACCCTTCCCAACGCATTCTTGCTCGGCACGGCCCAATCTCGAACTCTCGCGCGACGGCTGAGCCTTTACATCATCATCAACAGCACCGTCGGCCCGAACTTCGAGGTGGTGCCTGAAAATACAATAGCGATCGCCTCACGTTCGACGGCCACTTCAAGTACGGTGAAAACGCAGGCAATACTGGCTGGAACCTACAAAGCCGCGCAACGGGCCGGCTTCAACTTTTATCTCACCTACATCGATGAGGAGGCCGCCTTGAACGGAACAACCGGCTTCGAAACAGATCAGATGCGCCGGCTCTACAACTACGGCTATGAAAAGGCGCGCTTCGGCGGCTTCTGGCAGACCATGCCTCCACAGGCCAAGAAATCGCCACCGACTGAACCGCCGGACAGATCGCTGCATCATCATTCTTCGGCATGGAGTTCCAGAGCTGCTCCAATTAAGCGAGTGAGGATCCGGGAGGTGAAATAGGCCATGCTGAATGCGGCCTGACAGACGAACCTTTGGGCGGTCATGGCGCAGCTTGCGCTGGAACGAGGTTCCACCTCTCTTGGCTTGGAAATTGTCGATCCGATCATCGACCGAGCGTTCGATTCCTTCTGGTGGGGCGATCAGGGCAGAAACAGTCGGCCGTGAAGAATTCGGAATCCACTGATATTTCGTAGAAAAAGGCTGTCGTGTTGGTTTCGAGATTGCAGGAAACTGCCTGGTTGTGGGTCGTTTCCTTGCAATTCCAGTTTGTGGTTTTCCTGCGCGGCGAAGCATGATTCAGTGCCTTTATCGCGGTGAATCGGAGAGCCAGGCCAGCCAATCGCAGAGCGCCCACGCCGATGCAAACTTCGACCAGCTCGTCCACAACGCCCATCGCATCGACCTCAGCGGAGAAAGCCTGCACCGCGAGACGAAGCAGAAAGCGGCTTCGTCGGATTCATCATGGAGGATCTTTCGATTTTGCGAAAACCTCGAGTTTGTCGCTCGCATTTGCGGGCTCGACGAGGCTCGTAAATTCAGGAACGAGCATCCGCGAAATGTACGCTGAGCGACTCAATTAAATCCTCTGCGGCCATCGGCAGGATGTCGCCCTTGCGCGAAAGCACTGATACCCATCGATCCAGGGAAAAGATCGAGTCCAGCATGATCACACGGTTCGTGTGGCGAATGGAAACGACCTTGTCGATGGCAATCCCAACCAGGTCTGATTGAGCGACGATATCGAGCGTGAGATCGTGAGAAGTCGTCACGAAACGTGGATCAGGCGCCCTCCTTTCATTGGTCAGATGCAGGGAATCGAGACAACTACGAAAGTAACTCCCTGGCGGACCGCATATCCATTCCACATACGCCAGATCCTCGAACGTGACCGGCGCAACAAGGTCGCTGAGCCGGTGCCCGCTGCGTACGATCAGGCCCTGCCTGAATTGCGAGATTGGCCGGACATCAACTTCCTCAAGATTGTCTAGCGTGTTCGGAGCTGCCACGACCACATCCAGCGCGCCGTTGCGCAACTCCTCGATCATCTCCTGCGAACTCAGATTCGTCACAATATTAATGTGCGGCCTGCGCGCATCGTTGAGTGCGGTATTCAGGACTTGTGGCATGATTGCCTGGACAATCCAGCTCGAGGAGACGCCGAGCCTCAGACGCGCGCCCGCCCCACTCGATTCATGCGCGAGGGCGGCGGCTGCAGCCTCGCTCTGGGAAAGGATCAAGCGGGCGTGGCGCAGAAAGACCGCACCCGCCCGCGTCAGTTCCACACCTCTGGGGCTGCGCTGAAAAAGTATGGTCTGCAAGCCCCCCTCCAGCGTGCGGATGCTCTTGGTCAGCCCCGCTTGAGAGATGCCGCACTGCTGTGCAGCAGCGTTAATGCTGTGCTGCTCCGCCACAGCGACAAAATGGGAAAGCCTTCTCAGGTCGACCATGCGGTGTTCCCGCTTATGTTAGTTCTTATAGTGATAACGGTATGAGAAATTATAGCCTACTGTTGTTACTACAACAATGTTAGCAATGGACCAAGGCATCAAATCTTGAGAAGGAGAGGAGGATCTGATGTTCAAGTCCCTCAAGTCTGCATTGGTGGTCGGCATGATGGCCATTGTCGCGGGTTCGGCCCCGGCGTTGGCGCAAGACTACCCAAGCCAGCCGTTGCGAATTATAGCTCCGACCAATCCTGGAGGCAGCGTCGATATGCTGGCGCGCGTTGTGCAGGAAGCCATCGAAGAGATGGCTCTCTACCCATCGGTTGTGGTCGTGAACCAACCGCTCGGCGGCGGAACCATAGGCACACGCAATATCAAGGATGCAAAACCCGACGGCTACACGATAGGCATATGGCATCCGGGTTTTGTCACCTCCAAGGCGATGGGCGTGGTCGATTTCGATCACAACGACTTTACCATTCTGGGAGGCACAAATCGCACCAACATCTCCCTTGCGGTTCGCTCGGACTCTCGCTTCGAAACTCCGCAGGACCTGATCGACGAGGCAAAGGCCGCCCCAAACAGCATCGTTATAGCATCCAACATCGGCCTGCCCGTGCATTTCTTCCCACTGATGTTTGCGCAAGAAGCAGGAATTGAGCTCAAATTCATTCAGTCCGGCGGCGGCGGCGCCCGTCTCGCGGCCGTCTTGGGCGGCCATGCCGACGCGGCCCAGCTCGGCGGACCCGAACTCCTGGCCCATGCAGACTCTGGGATCAGGCCGCTTGTCATGTTTTCGGAAGAACGCGATCCGGCGTTTCCCGATACCCCGACAGCCAAGGAAATCGGCGTAGATTTCTCAGCCGACATCTTCCTCATCTTTGTTGCACCGAAAGGGTTGGGTCCGGAAATCGAAACAAAACTGCGCGAGACGCTGCAAACGGCTCTGGCAAGCGATGCGGTTCAGACCCGGCTCAGGGATCTGAACGCCGACCCGACCTGGATCGCGCCCGAGGAGGTCGACGAGCGCCTTGACGAGATCACCCGGCGCATCGAACCGTTGACCGAAAAGGTTCGGGCCCAGAAAGACGAATAGCATGGTCCGATCATTACACTTGGGCAAAAGACTCCGCCGCCTTGGCGGTGGAGTCTGGGTTGTCACCGCCATTTCCACCGTTGTCGCCGGCCTACTCTTATCGGGCGCACAGTCCATCGCGCCACCAATGTTCGACCCTGTCGGATCGGCAGCCCTGCCGATAGCCCTCGCCAGCGCCCTGGTCTTCCTGGCCGCGGTCAATATCGTCGTCGTTCTGGCGCCACCGCAACAAGAGAACGTCCACACGTCCGGAACGGCGTGGCCCTTCAGCTCCATGCCTTATCTGACCTTCGCGATGATGGTCGCATATCTTGCGGCGATGGAAATCGGCCTTGGCTTTGTCATCCCGACAATCACTTTTTTATGCGTGGCCATTCCCACCATCGGAAAATCGGCAAGATTGATCCTGCCAGCAGCCACCGCCGCCGCCATCTTGGGGCCAGGACTCCGGTGGCTGCTCACATCCGTCTTCTACGTTGACCTCCCGAGGCTCTTTCCATGATCGAAGGACTGCTGACGGCGCTAAGTCCTCTCTCTCTTCTCTGGACGCTCATCGGTACCGCGGGCGGTGTTGTCGTCGGCGCCATTCCCGGCTTGGGCGGGGGCATGCTCATGGTCCTGGCCCTGCCTCTGACCTTTGCCATGGAGCCAATTGACGCCATACTGCTTCTGATTGGCATCCATATCGGTTCTGTCAGCGGCGGCATGATCAGCGCAACGCTGTTGCGCATGCCGGGCACCCCGTCTTCGCTGATTACAACGCTCGACGGGCATCCCATGGCGGAAGCCGGGCGCGCGGAGCGGGCACTCAACCTGGGCATTGGCAGCTCTCTCGTGGGTGGCTTGTTCGCGGGCATAGTGCTTATCACACTCGCCCCGACCCTTTCGCTCTGGGCACTGACGTTTGGCCCATGGGAGCTGGCCGCACTCGTGCTCATGGCGTTGGTTCTGGTCGCTGCCATCTCTGCCGGTACAATGATCCTCGGACTCATATCGGCCGCGCTTGGTGTGGCCGCGGCCCTGCCGGGGATCTCGCCTTCAGACGGCCAGACGCGGCTGACTTTCGGCTTCGACGATATGGTGGCGGGATTCCAGCTTCTTCCGGTCTTGCTCGGTGTGTTCGTCATCAGTCAGCTTTTCAAGGAAGTGACCAAGCAGTCAGATGCGGCAGTCATCATCTCCGTCGGCAAATTTGGTGATACGCCGAAGATGCGCGAATGGTGGAAGCAGGGGCGCAACCTTCTCCGTTCTTCGACGATCGGTACGCTGGTCGGCATCCTGCCTGGCGCCGGCGCGAGCATTTCCTCGATGGTCGCCTACGCCGTGGCGCGCTCTGTATCAAAGACTCCAGAGCGGTTTGGGACCGGGTTCGACGACGGTGTTGTCGCTTCGGAATCCGCAAACAATGCCAATATCGGTGGAGCACTTGTTCCGCTCGTCACCTTAGGCATCCCAGGTGCGCCCGTTGACGCCATTCTGCTTGGTGCCATGGTCATGCATGAATTGCAGCCGGGACCTTTGCTGTTCCTCAACAATGGCGATCTCGTCTGGGCGATGATGATCGGTTATTTCATCGCCAATGTGATGATGTTCGTGCTGATGTTCGCCAGCTATCGCCACATCGCGAAGATCATCAACATCTCCTCCCACTTTCTCGTGCCGGTCGTCTTCGTGCTTTGCGTCATAGGTTCCTATTCGGTCGGCAATCGGATGTTTGACGTATGGGTCATGTTGGGATTTGGCGTTTTAGGATACTTCCTCGACCGGGCCCGAGTGCCCTTGGGCCCGTTCGTGATCGGCTTTGTCCTGGCAACGCCCTTCGAAACAGAACTCAGGACTGCACTTCAGCTTTCGGATGGGAGTCTCTTGGGAATCGTCAATCACCCGGTTGCGATGGTTCTCGTCTTCATTGCGCTGGGGATGCTCGTGGCACCCCACCTACGCAGCAGACCACGCGAGGCATAAGCCCGCATCGCGAATCGAAAATTTGAGGAGCAGCCTGTTGGCCAGAAATGTTCTTATCATCATGTCCGACGAACATAGCCGCAAGGTCGTTGGGTGCTATGACAACCGGAAAGTCCACACGCCCCGAATCGACGCTCTTGCCGCCGGTGGAACCCGATTTGCGAACGCATACTGCAATTCTCCAATCTGTGTGCCCTCCCGGGCCAGCTTTCATACGGGCTATTACCCGCACCAGATCCGCTACTGGGACAATGCCACGCCCTATGATGGCAGGGTGCCGAGCTGGGGCCATGCCTTGCGGGATGCCGGCCTATTGGTTACTTCTATCGGCAAGTTGCATTTTGCCAATGCGGAGTGCGACACGGGCTTCGAGACACAGCTGCTGCCTCTCCACGTTAAAGATGGCGTCGGAGACATCTCTTCGCTCCTGCGCAAGGACCCGATGGAACGGCCGGGTTCGAAGAAACTGCCGGACATGGTCGGGCAGGAAGTAACCCCTTACTGGAACTATGATCGCCAAGTGGCCGATGCAGCGGTCGATTGGCTAGACAACGCACGGCCGGATGGTCCGTGGGTCACTATGATATCGTTCGCCCTGCCGCACTTTCCGCTCAGCGCGCCCGCGCGTTTCAGGGAGATGTACGATCGCGATAAGCTCCCGTTACCGAAGGCGGGGAGCGATTATGTCCCCGAGAATCGCAGCCTCGCCGACATGCGTGCGCTGATGAATTATCAGGATTATTTCGAGAATGAGGCACACATTCTGGAAGCGTTGGCACACTACTATGCCCTATGTAGTGCGCTCGACGAAAATATAGGCCGCGTGCTGAACGCACTTGCAGCCAGCACGGCCGCCGAAGACACGTCGGTCATCTACATATCCGACCACGGTGACAACTTGGGGGCTCGAGGCTTTTGGGCCAAATCGACGCTATGGGAGGAAAGCGTAGGTGTCCCGCTTGTAGTGGCCGGTCCCGGAATTCCCGCTGGACGGGTGTGCGACACGCCGGTGAGCCTGGTCGACCTCTATCCGACCATCCTGGACCTTGCAGGCTTATCTGACCAGGAAGTACTGGGGCCTCCGCGACCGGGGATAAGCCTGCTGGACATCCTCCATGCCGGAGACCTCCGCCGCGCCGTCTTCGCGGAGTACCATGCAGTGGGATCTAAGACCGCCAGCTACATGCTCCGTTCGGACAACTTTAAGCTTATCGAATATGTCGATGATGCCCCCCTGCTCTATGATGTCGGCGAGGATCCAGAGGAAATGACAAATCTTGCGAAGACGCCGGCATATTCGCTCGTGCTCGAAGAGCTTCGGGCTAAGCTGAGAACGATTCTGGACCCGGAGAAGACGAACACAGTAGCCTTTGCCGATCAAGCGCGGCGTGTCAGCGAACTGGGAGGCGAAGCCGCAATCCGGAAGATGACCCCTGTCACGTTTACCGAACCAGGGTGAACGCACAGGATTGGATCAAATCGCAACCCGAACATTCAGCGTGTAAGCTGCACTTCGCTCGGTACCTTCCATACCGGTCCAGGTCAGTCGGACGCAATCCAGCAACGAGGGAGGGTACAATGTCCCGTCGCCCCAATGTGC
>NZ_CP120361.1:5150000-5306519 GCF_029457495.1 Chelativorans sp. AA-79 | reverse complement strand
CGCCTCGCCGGAGCTCTCAGCCTCTTCGCCCTGGGCCGCCGAGCTATGAAAAGAGAACCCTCCCCCAACTTCCCTCTCAACGCCGCTTTGCATCCTCGTTTCCCTGTCAAAATGCTTCTGTCTTAATTCGAAAACGGGCCCTTCCTTGGTCGCCGCATCGGCCTGCCCGCCAAACTTCGTAATGGACCGATGCCTCCTACACACCTCCGATACTCTCATACTCCTGAACGCTACTCGTCGTCCCTCGCCTCCGGCGCAGGCTGCGCCGAACCCAGCTTGCGACGGGACCACGATCCCTCTCCGCTTGAACCGGCCCCCCCCCGCAATCTCCGAGGACACACCACGCCTGTGCGCGAATTGCTCCGCGCCGCAGAAGCCGCGTCTGTCTCTGGTTTTTCTGGGCGGCCGAGCCTGCCCTCGTTGATGACCGGACATTACCGAAACTCGTACGGACAGAGCAAGTGCGCGACTAACGGATTTTTCACGAATTGGGCCGCTTTGCGGCACCTCGGAGACATCGCCGGCAAAGGCGCAAAACGCTTAAGCCGTTTTGATTCCAACCGCTTTTCGCAATGGGCTTTCGGACGCCCCGTCCCGGAAAAAAAAATGAAAAAATCCGCTTGACATTCGCCTGCTTCATTACCCCGCCACGCGATGCATTGATGCTGTGGATAAACTTCTGTAAGATACTGATTGCATTACTCAAATCTCTACATATGCCGGGTGGGCGAAGGCCCGCATATGACACTTTTCCTAAGGTCGAAAACCAAATGCCGGCAAATAAAAAAGAGCGGCCCTCGCGCTCCCTAAAAGAAGCACGAAGCCAACTCTTTGCACGGCAAAGAAAAAACCCGACCTGAATAGCCGGGTGACAGGGTCCCTGGAGGGGGACCCTCAGGCGTTCAGAGTCTTGACGCGCTGTGCGAGTCGCGAAACCTTACGCGATGCAGTATTCTTGTGAAGGACGCCTTTGGTGGCAGCGCGCATCAGTTCCGGCTGTGCGGCCTTGAGCGCCGTTTCCGCGGCTGTCTTGTCACCGGAGGCGATCGCCTCCTCGACCTTGCGGACGAAGGTGCGGACACGTGAGCGACGAGCCTTGTTGATCGCCGTGCGGCGGGCAATCTTGCGCACCGCCTTCTTGGCCGAAGTGGTGTTGGCCATAATTCCTCTCTCGTTTCAACCTGGGCCGTCAGCCCGGCCCCGACCGGGCGAAGCTTCGGCACAAAAATAAAAGGGCAGCCCGGAGGCCACCTCAGTCGTGGCGGCTTATAATCGAGGCATCCCGGCGCGTCAACGGTTACGGAACTGCGGAGAGCGCTTTTCCGCAAAGGCGGCCATCCCCTCCTTCTGATCGTCGAGGGCGAACATGGAATGGAACACCCGCCGCTCGAAACGCAGCCCCTCCGACAGGGTTGTCTCGTAAGCACGATTCACCGCCTCCTTTGTCATCATGACCGCGGGCATGGAGAACTCGGCGATCCTGCCTGCCACCTCCAGAGCCTCTTCCACCAGTTCGCCCAGGGGCACGACACGGGAGACGAGGCCGCAGCGCTCCGCCTCCTCGGCGTCCATCATGCGTCCGGTGAGGCACATTTCCATCGCCTTCGACTTTCCGATAAACCGGGCGAGCCGCTGCGAGCCGCCCATGCCGGGCATGACGCCGAGCGTGATTTCCGGTTGGCCGAACTTGGCGTTGTCGGCGGCGATGATGAAGTCGCACATCATGGCAAGCTCGCAGCCGCCGCCCAGCGCATAGCCCGCCACCGCCGCAATGACGGGCTTTCGAACGCGCGTCAGCTTCTCCCAGCCCGAATAGAGGTCCGCCATATAGGCGTCTATGAATGTCTTGGATTGCATCTCCTTGATGTCGGCCCCGGCAGCAAAGGCCCGCTCCGACCCGGTGATGACGATGGCCCCGATCCGCGGATTCGCATCGAAACCCTCCGCCGCCGCGATAAGCTCCTCCATCACCTTGGAATTAAGTGCATTCATCGCCTTGGGGCGATTGAGCGTGATGAAGCCCACACGCCCCCGCGTTTCCACCAGGATCGTCTCATAGGCCATAAAATATCTCCTTTGCGCGACGAGATTCCGGGAAGCCTAGCGCTGGCAGGCTGGACAATAGAAGGTGGAGCGCCCGCCCTGCACAATGCGGCTCACCGTGCCTCGGCAGCCCTCCTTGCGACAGGGTTCCCCCTCCCGATCATAGACGCTGAAGCTGTGTTGAAAATAGCCGAGAGAGCCATCCGCCTGCACATAATCCTTCAGCGAAGAGCCGCCCGCGGCGATCGCATCGGCAATCACCGCACGGATCGTCCCCGCCAGGCGGCTGCTGCGCTCGGTCGGTCGGCCGTCGCGGGCGGCAAGGGTGGCTGCGAGGCGGCGCGGCGAGAGCCCAGCCCGCCACAGGGCCTCGCAGACATAGATATTGCCCAGCCCCGCCACCACACGCTGGTCCATGAGAGTTGCCTTGAGCGGTGAGCGCTTTCCCGCAAGCAGCCGCGCAAGGAGAGCGCCGTCGAGCTCATTCCCCGTCGGTTCGACGCCGAGCCCGGCAAGAAGCGGATGCTCCGGAAGATCGACAGCCTCAGTGAGCAGCATGAAGCCGAAGCGGCGCGGGTCGTTGTAGACCACACGCGTCCTGCCGCCCTGCCGCTCCAGATGGAACACGACGTGGTCGTGCTTCTCGTCCTTTGAGCGCGGATGATGGAAGCCGCCCGGAACCGTCCCGCCCCGGTCCTCCTCGACGCGGAAGGAGCCGGACATGCCCAGATGGCAGATCAGCACACTGCCGCCCTGCAAATGCAGCAACAGGTACTTGGCCCGTCTGTCGAGCGCGGTGACCACCCGCCCTTTCACACGGTCGGAAAAACCCGCCGGGAATGGAAAACGCAGGTCCGCACGGCGCTGCTCCACGGCGAGAACGCGTGCACCCTCCATCACCGGCTCGAGCCCCCGCCGGACGGTCTCCACTTCGGGCAGCTCAGGCATGTTGTGCGAGATCGAGGAAGGGGTGGCCATGGCGGCCTGACGGCAATTCCAGATGTGCCGCGACGGTTTCGCCGATATCGGCAAAGGTCGTCCTCACGCCGACCGACCCTTTGACAAGTCCCGGGCCGACTCCCAGGATCGGCACGCGTTCACGCGTGTGGTCCGTTCCCTTCCAAGTGGGGTCGCAACCGTGGTCGGCAGTGATAACCAGAAGGTCACCATCCCTGAGCTTGCCGAGCGCCTCGGGTAGGCGCCGGTCGAAAGCCTCGAGCGCGGCCGCATAGCCCGTCACATCGCGCCGGTGGCCATAGAGCGTGTCGAAATCCACGAAATTGGCGAAGACGAGGTCGCCGTGCCGTGCATCATCCATCGCGCCGAGCGTGGCATCGAACAGCGCGATGTTGCCGGCGGCCTTGCGCACCTCCGTGACGCCCTGATGGGCGAATATGTCGCCGATCTTGCCCATGGCGATCACGCGGCCGCCCGCCGCTTCCACCCGGTCGAGCAGCGTCGGTTCGGGCGGCGGAACGGCGTAATCGCGCCGGTTCGCCGTGCGCTCGAAGATCCCGGCGCTCTCGCCGACAAAGGGGCGGGCGATCACGCGGCCGATCTTGTACTCGTCCACGAGCCGGCGCGCGGTTTCGCATAGCGCGTAGAGCCGTTCCAGGCCGAAATGCTCTTCGTGCGCAGCGATCTGGAACACCGAATCGGCCGAGGTGTAGCAGATCGGTTTGCCGGTACGGATGTGCTCCTCGCCCAGACGGGCGACGATCTCAGTGCCTGAAGCATGGCAATTGCCGAGAATGCCGGGCAGCCCCGCCTCCGCCACCAGCCTGTCCGTGAGCGCCTTCGGAAAGGTCGGAAGGGTTTGGGGAAAATACCCCCATTCGAAGGGTACCGGCACACCTGCGATCTCCCAATGGCCGGACGGGGTGTCCTTGCCGCTCGACCGCTCCTCGGCCGCGCCGTAGAAGCCCGTGGGCAGGAACCCGGCTTCCGGCTCCCGACCAGCCGAAAGGGCTGCCGCCGCATCAAGCCCGAGCGCGTGCATGTGCGGCAGGTTCAAGCGTCCGTGCCGCAAACCTTTCCGGTCGGCTTTGCCCGCGGCACAGGCCGTCGCGATATGGCCGAAGGTATCCGCCCCCTCGTCGCCGAAGCGCGCCGCATCCGGCGCATGGCCGATACCGAAAGAATCCAGAACGAAAAGAAAGGCGCGTGCCATCGATCTTCCACCCATGCAATGCGAGAAATAGGGGTCGCGGACCGGATTGGCAATCGCCGTCGGCGGGCTTCAGCAATCGCTGCAGGGGATCGTGGGCGTCTGGCGCGGGCGCAGATAATAACGTTCGCCCATGGCAATCTCGTCGAACGCTGCCGTCAGCCCCATTCCTTCCTTGGCGCCCGCAGCCCAGAGGATCACCGGCCGGTAATCCAGCTCAGCATTTGCCCGCACGAGGAAGGAGCCGCGCACCAGGAGGCTTTGCGGCACTTCGGTGAGTTCCCCCGGGGTCTCCGCATTCACGAGCACGCCATCGACCAGGGCACGCGACCAGACCACCTTGGGCTTCGGCTGGTCCTCGTCCGTGATCTGAATGGCGGTGACGGTAATTTTGGGGTCACTGCGGCGGTAGGGCTGGAGCGTGGCCTGGCCTATGGTCATGAGCCCTCTCAGTTCCTCCTTCGTCATCTCGCGCTGCTGCGTGACGAGATCGGCCACCTGGCTCGCCAGGCGGCTGACCTTCCTGTCCGTCTCCAGCGCCTGAGAAAACTCCAGGGAGAGGAAGAAGAGCGCCAGCATCAGCGGCACGACCAGCGCGAACTCGATAGCGGCCACGCCGCGCGTCTCCGCCTTGAAGGCGGCACAGCGCTGCGCCAGGCTTTTACCGGCCGCTGGTAGCCTCGCCCCCATCATCGTCCTCGTTCAGCCTCCCTGCTGCGCCACGGCGGCGAATGGTTCGTTTTGCCAGGTCCGCGTGGCGAAAAGCAGCATCTTGCCATCGGGAAGGTTCGCCATGCGATCATGCATGATGTTCGTAATCACGGGCCAGAAATAGAAGACGCGCAACACGTTCTTCTCGCCCGCATCACCGGGATCGAAGCTGTAGGCCGACGGGAGAATCGGCCCGTCGAAGAGCGCGGCCGCCTGCGCAAAGGTTTGATAGTTCTGCAGGTCGACGCGCAGGCCCGGGCAATCGGCAGGATAAAGCATGCTCATGCGCTCACACAGGAGATCCCGAACCGTCTGCTCGTTGACGCTGCCCGCCCTCAACTGGCCGGTGCGGAACTGGCGCGCGATGTCGTCGGTCGCGTTGGTCAGCAGAGCCTGCGCGGTGAAGGCGACGCAACTTTCCAGAATGGCGAAAAGCACTAGGAAGAACGGAAAAGCAAGAAGCGCGAATTCGATCACGGTCGCACCGCTCCGCTCGTGCCAAAAACGGCGCGGCGATACCCGGCCGCCTCTCGTCCCCGCCCTAACGCAGTGCATGCCAAAACCCTCTCCTGAAGCAGCGAGCATGACACACCGGCAGTTGCCGTCGCGTTTTCCGCGCCGTTAAAATCTTCGGCAGCGCCTTAACCATCCATGAAGGATAACTATTGCGAGCGCATCTCCGCCTCGGACATGCGCTCGGCGTCGGTTTTGTAGGCGCTCTCGCAATAGGGGGTGCAGGAAAGGGTCTGAACATCGGAACGGCGATAGACACGAACCGAATCCACCGCCTGGCGCGAGACCACCACCTGCTCGTCGATGATGGGCCTCCCATCCACATCGAGCACGACGATGTTGGTGACGCCGAAGCCCCTGCCGGTAAGTACGATCGTCGTGGAATCCTGGACCACAGCATCCGCGATATCCGGATTGCCGATCACCACCGTGTCGGCCGGACGCGCAAGCTTGATGATCTTGGCCTGGTTCATCACCACGCCGATGCGCCCGTCGGCATGGGCCACAGGGGCAGGCGCGGCTGCCAGAAGGGCCATGAAAAGCAAACCCCACCCGTAAAGAAGCCTCACGCCGCCACTCCCGTCCCCGAATTTTCCTCACCGAAATATGAACGGGATTGGTGAAGCAAGGGTTAAGTCCGCAACACGTGCTCCAGGAGCGCGGAATAAGACATAAAATTTGAATTAAATTTCCATAATTATAGATTTTCTAACTCTGTTATTCTCATTCAAAAAGTAAATCATTCAGTAACATTGTTTGTTAAGAGCCCTGAAAGTGCCGCGGCGTAACTGTCTCACATCCGATCGACAGAAGAGAAAAAGTCGGCGGGGTGCTGTAAAAATCGGAGCTGAAGGAGTTCTCTCATGTCCAAGATTTTCGCTCGCTTCCGTAAGGACGAGAAGGGTGTTACCGCGATCGAATACGGCCTGATGGCCGCCCTGATCGCCGTCGGCGTGATCGCCGGCGCCACCGCGCTGAGCAATGGATTCAGTGGTGCGCTGACCGGCCTTGGCGGACAGATGACCAACCCTGGTGGCGGCACCACTCCGTAATCGCCTTCGTTCTTGGAAAGAAGAAGATAAAGCCGTCTGCACGGGCAGGCGGCTTTCTCGTAGTGCAGCGATCAAATGATATCCGATCATCTTCACCGGTGCTCGGTTTTCAGCGCCGCTAAGATTGGCCGCAGAGGATCGGAACCGCATTCCAGCGGGGCCGATACCAAGACCATCGGCGAGCGGTTGATAATTTCTCTCTTGTCGTTCGGGAGCAGAACAATGCTCGAAGCGGCGATCTTGGTTGTCTTTCCCTTCTGCATGGTCTTCGCAGCCGTGTCGGACATGGTGTCGATGACCATCGCGAATCGTGTCTCAATCCTGCTCGTGCTCGCTTTCGCGGTGCTGGCGCCGCTTACCGGCATACCGTGGTCCGAGATCGGCATGCATTTCGCGGCGGGAGCCGTGGTGCTCGCCGTCACCTTCGCGATCTTCGCCACCGGCGCCATGGGCGGCGGTGATGCCAAGCTGATGTCGGCGAGCGCCGTCTGGTTCGGCTTCAGCCTTGGGCTTGCGAATTACCTGCTGGTTGTCGCCCTGCTTGGCGGATTGCTCACAATCGCCCTTCTCATGTTCCGCAACTCCGGCTTGGCACTGTTGGTCGCCAACAACCTGCTGCTGCGCCATTTCGCAGACGAGAAGGCGGGCATACCCTATGGGGTGGCGCTGGGCCTGGGCGGGCTCGTGACATTCGGTCAGACGCCGCTGATGCAGTGGGCGATGGCGCGACTGGCCACCGGCTGAGATGCAAGCCGCGGCGGAACATCGCCACGGCTCATTTCACCCGTCTTTCTCAGCACTCGCCGCGGCGGATGATGCGATAGTCTGATGACTGCGCCTCGCAGGCATTGCCGAAGGTGCGCATGCGGTTGCCGCGTACGGCACAGACCGGCTCGTACTGTTGGGTGCAGAATTGCGGCCGGTCGGATTGCGGCGGGCGCCCGCCCGATTGGCGGCACTCGCCGGGATGGATCGGCCTGTATCCGTCGGCCTCCGCCATGCAGGCGTTCGGGAAGGTGCGCTCGCGCCCGCTCCTTACGGCACAGACGGGGCGATACTCGCGGGTGCAGGCCTGCGGCGGACGCGTGTCCCGGCATTCGCCGGGGTGGATGGGCCTGAACCCTTCCGACTGGGCGATGCACGCATTGGAGAAGGTGCGGCGGCGGTCGCCACGCGCGGCGCAAACGGGCTGATAGTGCTGTGTGCAGATGCGCGGCCCTTCAGGCGGCCTTGGGCGCGGCTCCTCGTCGACGACGACGGTACAGCTCCAAAGGATGAGGCCGGCAAAGGCCAAGGCGCCCAGCCCGGCGAGATTTTTCAGGAACTTCACGGTGGACCCTCCTCTCCAGATGCGACAGCGCCGAAACCCCGTGCCCGCCTGTCGCGTTCCCTCCTTACCTGATTTGACGAAGGAGGTCTCGGTCCGGGAAGCAGGTCGCAGCCCTGCCAGTCTTCCCCTGCCACAGGCCGATGGAGCGCCGCGTCTTGAAGCCGGCAAGGCCGTCGGCACCGCCCACATCATGGCCCTGGCGCTCCAGCGCGCGCTGCATGGCGGCTATATCGGACCGGCGCATGGAATCGACCTCGCCCCAGCGCGCGGCAAACCCGCTGCCGCCATACATGATCTGGTCCGCGGCATGGCCGACGAAAAGGGCGTAGAGATCGCTCTCGTTGTAGTCCTTGAGGCGATAGAAATTCGGCGTGACGACGAAGGCCGGCCCGAAACGCCCGGCAGGCATCATCAGATAGCCCTCCTCGCGCAATTCATGGGCCGGAAAGGGTTTCCCGTTCACACGCGTGATCCCCATGGCCGCCCAGTCGGCGATGCGGCGCCCCCGGTCCGGCCCTTCGAGCGTGCAGGAGACGCTCTCGGGAACAGCAACCTCGAAACCCCAGTCGCGCCCTTGCAGCCAGCCATGACCGGCGAGGTAGTTTGCGATGGACGCGAGCGCATCAGGCACGGAGTTCCAGATATCGGCCCGACCGTCGCCGTCGAAATCGACAGCGTATTTCAGATAGGAAGACGGCATGAACTGCGGCTGGCCCATGGCACCCGCCCACGATGACCGCATCATCTCGGGCCTGACGCGGCGTTTCTCGACCATCTCGAGTGCCGCCAGCAATTCCTTCCGGAACATCTCCTTGCGGGTTGCCAGGAACGCCTTGGTGCCGAGCACCTCGAAGGCGTTGTAAGGGATCTTCGCGCTGCCGAAACCCGATTCGCGGCCCCAGATGGCGAGCACGATGCCGGACGGCACGCCGAAGCGCCTCTCGATGGCGGAAAGCGTGGCGGCATGCGCTTTCGCCCGGCTGCGGCCGCCGGAGACCACACCGTCGACATGGGCGAAATAGGCCGCGGGCGCGCGGAACTCCGCCTGGTGCTGCTCCGTCGAACGCGGCGCGCTCTCGCCGGGCAGAACGAGGTCCGGCAGCTTCAGGTTGGGCGATATCCCTTCGAAGGCCGCATTGAAGGTAGCCTCCGATATCCCGCGCGAACGAGCCTCCGGCCAGAGGTCGCGTGCCAGCCACTGGTTGAAAAGATCGGCGGTATTCTGTGCCGCAGCATGGGCCGGAGCCACAAGCGAGAGCAGGACGATTGAGAACACGGCAATGAAGGATGACCTCCGTTCAGCGGAATTTCTCATGATCATCCCCTCAAAACGCCGTGCGCGATTTCAATGCGGCCGCGAGCGTACCCTCGTCCAGATAATCAAGCTCGCCGCCGACGGGCACGCCATGCGCCAGCCGCGTGACCTTCACCTCCAGGCCCGCAAGCTGATCGGTGATGTAATGGGCCGTCGCCTGGCCCTCGACCGTCGCATTGACGGCTAGGATGATCTCGGCGACTCCGCCTTCGGCGACGCGTCTCGCCAGCCCCTTGATGTTGAGGTCATCCGGCCCGATGCCGTCGAGCGGCGAAAGCGTACCGCCGAGTACGTGGTAGCGCGCGTTCATGGCGGCAGCCCGCTCCAGAGCCCACAAATCGGACACGTCCTCGACCACGATCAGCGTGCCCGCCTCGCGGCGCGGATCGGTGCAGATGGTGCAGGGGTCGGCGGTATCCACATTGCCGCAGACCGAGCAGACACGAACCTTGTCGAGCGCTTCCGCCATGGCGGCGGTAAGCGGCGCGAAAAGCTGCTCCTTTTTCTTGATGAGGTGGAGTGCGGCCCGCCTGGCCGAGCGGGGCCCAAGCCCAGGCAGCTTGGCCAGGAGCTGTATCAGGCGTTCGATCTCAGGGCCGGCGATGCGTTTGGACATTGGCGACACGGTGAATCATCGTTGGCGAGCAATAGCATCGCTCTTTGGTGAAATCAGGTCCCGCGCTGCTTTCCGCACGAGGAGCTTCAGCAGGCAGTATAAGCCGGCGTCCAGCGACGGCAACGTGATCAAGACAGCCGCCACAGCAGGATGAAGAGCAATAGAGCGATCATCCAAAGCGCAAGGCGGCCGAAGCGCGTGTGCCGCGCGCCCGCCCGGCCGATCGCTTCGGCCGTCTCGATATCCAGGCGAACGCCCTTCTCCACGACGGCATCCACCTCACGGACGAGGCGCTCGGCGCGGGCGGCAAGCTCCGGCGCCTGGCGCGCCAGCATCATCAGCGCATTCACGCCCTCCCGCGCATCCATAAGCAGCCCTTGTGGCCCGAGATTCTTCTTGATCCAGTCGGAGACGACGGGCTCCGATGCCCGCCACATGTTGAAATGCGGATCGAGCGTACGGGACACTCCTTCGACCACTACCATCGTCTTCTGCAGAAGCAGGAGCTCGGGCCTCGTCTGCATGTCGAAGAGTTCAGTCACTTCGAAGAGCAGCGTCAGGAGCCGCGCCATCGATATGGTCTCCGCGGGTTGACCGTGGATGGGCTCTCCGATGGCGCGTAGCGCCTGGGCGAAAGCGGCGACGTCGTGATGGCCGGGCACATAGCCTGCCTCGAAGTGAACCTCGGCCACGCGGCGGAAATCGCGTGTGATGAAGCCATAGAGGATTTCCGCGAGGAAGCGCCGCTCCTTCCGGCCAATGCGCCCCACAATGCCGAAATCGACGGCGACGATCGTGCCGTCCGCCTCAACGAACAGGTTGCCGGGATGCATGTCGGCGTGGAAGAAGCCGTCGCGCAGCGTGTGGCGCAGAAAGGACTGGATCAGCATCGTGGCAAGCTGTTCCAGGTCGTGGCCCGCGGCCCGCAACCCCTCGATGTCGGACATCTTTATGCCGTCGATCCATTCGAGCGTGAGCACGTCCCGGCCGGTGCGCTGCCAGTCCACCCAGGGCACGCGAAAGCCGGGATCATCCTTCGTGTTCTCGTGGATTTCGGAGATGGCCGCTGCCTCCAGCCTGAGGTCCATCTCGATTTTTGTGGTCTGGGCCAGCGTCTGCGTCACCTGTACCGGCCTCAGGCGGCGAGCCGACGCGATCAAGCGCTCCTGCAGGTGAGCGGCCATGAAAAAGGACTCGAGATCATTATAGAAGCGCCGGCGCACGCCCGGCCTGATCACCTTCACGGCGACCTTCTGGATCTCTCCTTCTCGCAGGATCTTGGCCGGATGCACCTGCGCGATGGAGGCTGCCGCCACCGGCGCGCCGAAATCACGGAAGAGCTTTTCCACCGGGGCGCCCAGCGAAGCCTCGACCGCCGCGTGCGCCTGCTCCTGCGGAAAGGTCTCCATCCGGTCCTGCAGGGTGGCCAGATCGCGTGCCATCTGGTTGCCCACCACATCCGGCCGGGTCGCCAGAAACTGACCGAGCTTCACATAGGAAGGACCCAGCCGGTCGACCGCAATCGCCAAGCGCTCCGGCCGGTCGCGCTCGGTGGAGCGGGGGCGCGAGAAGAGTTTCGCAATGCGCCAGCCCAGCAGCGGCATTCCCGTGAGCTGGTCCCCCGGAAGAGCGGCCACCACGCCCTCCCGCACCAGAATCCAACCCGCACGGAAAAGGCGGACATATGCGCCGAAGGTGCTCATACGCCGTCAGATTTTCCAGCCGGAGTGCAGCGCGGCGATGCCGCCCGAATAGTTCCGCCAGGTCACGCGGGAAAAGCCCGCGCGTCTGATCATGGCCGCGAAGTTCTCCTGGTTGGGGAACTTGCGGATGGATTCGACCAGGTAGCGATAAGGCTCGCCGTCGCCGGTCACCACCTGGCCGATGCGCGGGATCATATGGAAGGACCAGGCCTCGTAGGCCTTCTCGAGCACCGGCATCTCCACGTCGGAAAACTCCAGGCAGAGAAAACGCCCGCCCGGCCTCAGCACGCGGAAGGCTTCCGCCAGCGCCCTGTCGATATGCGGAACGTTGCGGATGCCGAACGCAATCGCATAGGCGTCGAAGGAGGCGTCCGGAAAGGGAAGTTCCTCGGCGTTGGCCTCCACGAAGGTGAGGTTGCCCCCAAGCCCGCGCTTCTCCGCCCGCTCGCGGCCGACGCCGAGCATCGAGCCGTTGATGTCGAGCACGGTGACCTGCGCCTGGCCACTGGAGGCATCTACGATTCGGAAGGCAACGTCGCCGGTGCCGCCTGCCACGTCGAGCGCCCTGTAGCCCGGCCGCTTCGGTGGGGAAAGCCATGCGACCATGCCTTCCTTCCATAGTCGGTGCAGCCCGCCCGACATGAGATCGTTCATCAGATCGTAGCGTCCCGCGACGCGGTGGAACACCTCGTTGACGAGACCTTGCTTCTCCCCTTCGCCGACCTTCTTGAAGCCGAAGGCCGTCTCCATCCCGCCGGAGGCCGTAGTGCGCTGTTCAGACATGTCCACTCGCTCATCAAACCGGCGCGACCATACCCGATGGGCCGGCGCAGTGCCATGCCGATTGGAGCGACCTAGAGCCGCGCGGAACCAGGGCAAGAAAAAAGGCGAGGCACGAAGCCTCGCCTTACGGATGTTGGAAGATCGAAGCGTCAGGCAGTCGGCTGCTTCGTCTTGCGAAGATAGGGCAGGATCGTGTCGAAGGCCCCGAAGCGCTTGACGGCATCCTCGTTGGAAACCGCGGCGGTGATGATCACGTCCTCGCCCTGCTTCCAGTTGGCAGGGGTCGCCACCTGGTGCTTCGCGGTGAGCTGGATCGAATCGATCGCCCGCAGGATCTCGTCGAAGTTGCGACCGGTGGTCATCGGATAGGTGAGAACCAGCTTGATCTTCTTGTCCGGCCCGATGACATAGACGGAACGCACCGTGGCGTTGTCGGCGGGGGTGCGGCCCTCGGCGGAATCACCTGCTTCGGCGGGAAGCATATCGTACAGCTTCGCCACCTTCAGGTCCTTGTCGCCGATCAGCGGATAGTCGACCTGGAACCCGGTCGCCTTCTCGATGTCCGCTTTCCAGCGATCATGATCCGCGACGGGATCGACGGAAATGCCGATGATCTTGGCATTGCGCTTCTTGAATTCACCTTCGAGACCCGCCATCGCGCCAAGCTCGGTCGTGCAGACGGGGGTGAAGTTCTTGGGGTGGCTGAAGAGCACGGCCCAGCCGTCACCGATCCACTCGTGGAAATGGATGGTGCCATGCGTGGTTTCGGCAGTGAAATCCGGTGCTGTGTCGTTGATGCGAAGGCCCATGGCGTGTCTCCCTGAAAAAAAGCCCTGCCTGTAGGATAGGTCGGCGGCGCGCGAGTATTGAGCATCACAGAGGGCGTGAAAAGCCGATAAACGGAAAATCATGCCAACAAGGGAGCGGAGACCGGAACGCCCTGCTCCCCCCGGCTGATCCAATCATCCTTCTTGCTAGGATACGCCCGTGACCTCCCTCAGTCCTCGTCCTCGCTCTGGGTCGCACGGAAGGGGTGGCTCTCGTAGACGCCGAGAATCCGCACCTCGCGCGAGAAGAAGCGCAGCTCCTCGAGCGCCAGTGCAAGGTTTCGGTCGTCCGGATGCCCCTCGACATCTGCATAGAAGAGGCTGGAGAAGAATTTGCCGCCGAGTTGATAGCTCTCCAGCTTGGTCATGTTGACGCCATTGGTGGCGAAGCCGCCCATCGCCTTGTAGAGCGCGGCCGGCACGTTGCGGACGCGGAAGATGAAAGTGGTGATCATGGGCTGGTCGGGCGAGCGGCGCTCCGCCCAGCTTTTCTCCTTGGAAAGAACGACGAAGCGGGTGACGTTGTTGTCGGTGTCCTCCACGTTCTCCGCGACGATGTCCAGCCCGTAGAGATCCGCCGCCAGCCGTGGCGCAAGCGCAGCGTTGGAGCGCACCTTCTCCTCCGCCACCGCGCGTGCCGCGCCCGCCGTATCGCCCGCCACCATGGGTTTCCAGCGGTGCTTGCGGATCACCCTGCGGCACTGACCGAGCGCATGGATGTGGCTGTAGACGGCCTTGATCTCCGACAACTCCACGCCCGGCAGCACCATGAGCTGGAAGTGGATGGGCAGGAAATACTCGCCCACGATGTGGAGGCGTGATTCGGGCAGGAGGTGGTGGATGTCGGCCACACGCCCGGCGATCGTGTTCTCGATCGGGATCATTGCCAGGTCGGCCTTGCCGGTCTCGACCGCGTTGAAGGCGTCCTCGAAGGTCGGGCAGGGCAGCGGCTCCATGTGCGGGAACATGTCGCGGCAGGCTGTATCGGAATTGGCCCCCGGCTCCCCCTGGAAGGAGATCCTGTTGGTCATGCTCGCCACCATGTCAGCTCCTGGTCCCTGCGGAAAGAATCCGGCGGGCCCGGTCGAGATCAGCAGGCGTGTCGACCCCGAGCGGCACGGAGCGGACGATCTCGGCATCGATACGCATGCCGGCTTCGAGCGCGCGGAGCTGTTCCAGCCTCTCACGCGTCTCCAGCGTCCCCGGCGGCAGCGCCACGAACCGCTCCAGCGCGCGGCGGCGATAGGCATAGATGCCGACATGGTGATGGAGCGGCCCCTCGCCCCAAGGCGCGGTGGTGCGGGTAAAATAAAGCGCTCGCAACCGCAGGGAGTTGGCAGAGGTCGCGATCGGCGTGCCCACGATCTTCACCACATTCGGGTTGGTCTTCTCCTCCTCGTCGAAAATCTCGACGCCGAGCGTGGCGATATCCACCTCCCGGTCCTCCAGCGGACGCATGACCGCCCGAATGTCCTCCGGCGGAATGGTGGGCAGGTCGCCCTGGAGGTTGATCACCACCTCCGCGCCCCCCTGCGGGTCGACGGCCTCGAGGGCCTCGAAGATGCGGTCGGAGCCCGATTGGTGATCGGCCCGCGTTATCACCGCTTCCACGCCCTCGGCCCGGACCGCGGCGGCGATCTCCTGCGTATCGGTCGCGACGACCACGCGACCGACCCCGCTTTCCCGCGCTCTTGCCGCTACCTGGACGATCATGGGCTTGCCGGCGATGTCGGCGAGCGGCTTTCCCGGCAGGCGCGTGGAGGCCATTCGGGCGGGGATGAGGATGATGGCGGTCATGGAAGGCGGCTGTCGGGTAGGGTTTCGAAAGTGGCAAAAGGTCTCAGTTGCAGACAGTCTTATATGTGTTGCTTTGGCAGAGCAAAAGACCTAGTTTCCGCGCGATTTTAAAGGCATCAGCCGAACGCGGGAACGGGAGCGCCGTGCGGGGTGGCTCCGCGTCCGCGGAGGACACGGAGAAGGGAGCCTCAGGGCGAATGGATTCTTTTGAACTCAACAAGATTATCGGCGCTTTCCTCGGCGTTGTCTTCATCGTCTTCTCCGTAAGCCTCATATCCGACGCGATCTTCTCCTCGCCCGCGCCGGAAACGCCGGGCTACGCGATCGCCGTGCCCGAAGGCGGCACGGAGGGTGGCGGAGAAGCCGAACCGACCGTCGAGTCGGTTCTGCCGCTCCTCGCCTCTGCCGATCCCGCGGCAGGCGAAAACGTCTTCAAGCGATGCCAAGCCTGCCACACCGACCAGGCAGACGGGCCCAACAAGGTCGGCCCCAACCTGTGGGGGGTCGTCGACCGGCCGATTGCGAGCCATGAGGGCTTCAGCTATTCCGGCGCGATGAAGGAGTTCTCCGAGGGCGGGCAGAAGCACTGGACCTACGAAAATCTCGATCATTTCCTGCTCAGCCCCAAAGGCCTGGTGCCCGGAACGGCGATGTCCTTCGCCGGCCTGAAGAACGTGCAGGATCGCGCCAATGTGATCGCCTATCTGAGAACGACCGCCGATCAGCCCGTTCCACTGCCGGAGGCAGCTCCAACGGAATCGGAAGGCAGCGCGGCGGCTCCGGCCGAGGGCGGAGCACAAGCCGCGCCGGCGGAGGACGGCGGTGCACCTGCTGAAGAGGCGGCGCCCGCTGAGGGTGCGGTTCCCGCAGAGGGGGCCGCTCCTGCGGAGAATACCTCTCCAGCGGAAGGTGCACCTGCACCGGCCGAAAGCGCGCCTGCCGAGGGCACCACGGCACCTGCTCAGCCCGACGGCGGTTCAGCCACCGGAGAGAGCGACGCGGCGCCTGAAGATGGCGCCGGGGAAACACAGCCCGCGCCCGCGCAATAGAAATCAATGCGCAGGAAGATCATGAAAAAGCCGGCATCGCCGGCTTTTTTGTCTTTCTAACAGCTCGCCGATTGTCATTGGGCTCGGATGAACTACCTTCGGCGGGAAAGAAAAGAATGATGGGAGACGTGCCATATGCTGGCCAGTATCATCGGGCAGGGGAAGAAGGCAGCCGTCGCCGTCACGGCGATGTTTCTCGTGATTGGCGGCGCGGGCGCGCAAGAATGGCGCACGAGCAGTTCACTGATCAATCCCGAAGCCGAGACCAAGCCGTTCGAGGGCTACAGCTACGTCAATCCCGAGGCGCCCAAGGGAGGCACCCTCAACTCGGCCGCCTTCGGCACGTTCGACAGCTTCAATCCCTTCATCGTGCGTGGTACGCCGGCTGCCGGCCTCACCTATTTCGGCGGCGTCCTCTGGGAAACGCTGATGCAGCAATCGCCGGAAGATCCGGGCACCAGCCATCCGCTGATCGCAGAAGCGTTCAAATATCCGGATGACTACTCCTTGGCCACCTACCGCCTCAATCCGCAGGCGCGCTGGCATGACGGCACGCCCATAACGGCGGAGGATGTCGTCTGGTCCTTCAATACGCTCAAGGAGATCAGCCCTCAGCACAATCGCTATTTCGCCAGCGTGGAAGAGGCCGTCGCGCTCTCCGACCACGAGGTGGAATTTCGCTTCGACCAGGCCGGCAACCGTGAACTTCCCCACATCATGGGCGACCTGCCCGTCCTGCCGAAGCACTGGTGGGAGGGAACCGACGCCCAGGGCAGGAAACGCGACATCAAAAGCCCCACGCTGGAGCCGCCGCTCGGCAGCGGGCCTTACCGCATCGCGCGGTTCCAGCCAGGCTCGGAGATCATCTGGGAGCGCGTCGAGGACTATTGGGCGGCGGACCTGCCGGTCAATATCGGGCGGAACAATTTTGACCGTCTGCGCTACACCTATTTCCAGGACGACAATGCGGAATTCCTGGCCTTCACCAAGGGGGGCTTCGAGGATGTGCGCCGCGAACTCAGCACGCGCCGGTGGGTGCAGGATTATGATTTCCCTGCACTCGAGGAAGGCGACGTCATCAAGCACGAGTTCACTGACACGTCGATCGAACCGATGCAGGCCTTCGTCTTCAACATGCGCGAGCCGCGATTCCAGGATCGCAGGGTACGCGAGGCCCTGACGCTGGCCTATAATTTCCAGGAGCAGAACCGGACCCAGTTCTTCGGCCTCAACAAGCGGTTCGGCAGCTATTTTGAGAAGTCCGACGAACTCGCCTCCAGCGGCCTGCCCCAGGGACGGGAGCTCAAAGTCCTGGAGGAGTTCCGCGATCAGCTTCCGCCGGAAGTCTTCACCGAGGAATTCAAGCTGCCGGTCTTCGATGCGCCGCAGGCCGAACGGCAGTATTTGCGCGAGGCCGTCCGCCTCTTCGACGAGGCCGGCTGGGAGATCAGGAACGGTCGCATGGTCAACAAGGAAACGGGCGAGCAATTCCGCATCGAGTTCCTCGGCGCCTCGCCGACCTCCGAGGTCATCACCGGCGCCATCATTCCCAATCTGCGGCGTATCGGCATCGACGCGACCCTGCGAATCATCGACACGTCCCAGTATATCCAGCGGGTGCAGAACTTCGATTTCGATGCGATCACCTACCGTTTCGCGCAGTCGGAATCGCCGGGCAACGAACAGCGCGACTATTGGGGCTCGGAAGCCGCCGATCTGCCCGGCTCGCAGAACGTGGCCGGCATCAAGGACCCGGTGGTCGACGCGCTGATCCAGAAAATCATCTACGCCAAGGACCGGGAAGACCTGACTGCAACCGTCAGGGCGCTCGACCGCGTGCTCCTGTGGAACTACTACACCGTTCCGCAATATTACCAGCCGACGCTCCGCTACGCGTACTGGAACAAGTTCGGTATTCCCAAAAAGCAGCCCGACTATGCGGGGGTGGACATCTTCTCCTGGTGGATCGATCCGGAGCGCGAAGCTGCGCTCGCAGCCAAGTACAGGAGCCAAAACTGACGACCGCCGACTTTTCCGCCCTGTCGCGCCGCCGGTTTCTGGAATTTTCCGGCGCGGCCCTCGCCACTCCGCTTCTCGGCCGCAGGGCCTTTGCCGCTATCCCGACGGGCAAGTCGCTGCATGGGCTATCGGCATTCGGAGATCTCAAATATCCGGCCGGCTTCGAGCACTTCGACTATGCCAGTCTCGATGCACCGAAGGGCGGAACCATCACGTTCCAACCCGGCTACTGGTTCTTCAACCAGAATGTCCAGACCTTCAACACGCTGAACAGCTATGTGCGCACGGGCGACGCACCACCACGCATGGAGCTGTGCTTCGACGCCTTGATGATGAGCGCCTGGGACGAGCCGGACAGCGTTTACGGCCTCGTGGCCGAAAGCGTCGCGATATCGGAGGACCGCAACAGCTTCACCTTCAAGCTGCGTCCGGAAGCCCGTTTCCACGACGGCTCGCCGATCACGGCGGAGGACGTGGCCTTCAGCTACACGCTCCTGAAGGAGAAGGGCCATCCGGATTTCGTTCTCACGCTTTCCGAAATGACAGCGGCGGAAGCAGTGGGTTCTCGTGAATTCCGCATCGTCTTCTCGGGCAAGCAATCCGACCGCACGATTCTGGACGTGGTGCTCTATCCGATTTTTTCGAAAGCCTCACTGGAGGGAAAGCCCTTCGACAGTTCCAGGCTCGAGCCTCTGCTGGGCTCGGGGCCTTACAAGGTGGGGCGTTTCTCTGCCGGGCGTTATATTGAATACGAGCGTGTGGAGGACGATTGGGCGCGTGACCTGCCGGCGCGCCGCGGCCTCTATCATTTCGATCGCATCCGCATCGAATTCTACAGCGACCGCAACGCGGCGTTCGAAGCCTTCAAGAAAGGCGTGACGGTCTTTCGCGAGGAGTTCACTTCGCGGGTATGGGCTACGGGATACGATTTCCCCGCGATCCAGGATGGACGCGTCGTCAAGCGTGAATTCCCGAGCGAGCTGCGCCCCTATTTCTATTGCAAGGCGCTCAACCAGCGCCGGGAGCGCTTCCGCGATCCACGCGTGCGCGAGGCGGTCAATCTCTGCTTCGATTTCGAGTGGATCAACAAGAACCTGTTCTACGGACTCTACGATCGCTCCCAGTCTCCTTTCGAAAAGTCTCCCTACAAAGCGGAAGGGCTCCCGAGTGAGAGCGAACTCGCCCTGCTCGAGCCCTTGCGTGGGAAAGTGCCCGATGCCGTTTTCGGCGAAGCCGTCATGCAGCCGGTGTCGGACGGATCCGGTCGTGATCGAAAAATGCTGCGCCGCGCCCAGGAACTGATGCAAGCCGCCGGCTGGCGGAAACAAAATGGCGTGCTCACCAACGCCGACGGCGAGCCGTTCACGCTTGAATACCTCGTCAACGACCAGGTCTTTCTCAGCGTGGAGCCGAGCTTCCTGGGCAATCTGCGCGCCATCGGGATCGATGCCCGGATGCGCCATGTCGATCCTACGCAATATCAGCTGCGGCTCGTCAGCTTCGATTTCGATATGACGGAGATTGCCTTCTCCCTAGGGGCGACGCCCACCTACGACACCCTGGTTCAGTTCTTCCATTCGAGCACGGCCTCCGTGGAGGGCGCGCACAACTATCCCGGCATGGCGGACGCAACCGTCGATTCGCTCATCGAAACCGCAGGCAAGGCCCAGACCCGCGAAGCCTTCACCACGGCCATGCGGGCGCTGGATCGGGTCTTGCGCGCAAGGCGAGACTGGATTCCAAATTGGTATTCGGCGAATCACAGGGTCGCCTATTGGGACATGTTCGGCTTCAAGGAACCGAAACCTGATTATTTCTTCCCCGTCGAAGCGCTGTGGTGGTACGACGAGGAAAAGGCAAAAGCGATTGGGAAAGCATAGAAGCGGCGTGACTGTCATTCTTCCTACCGCATCACCGAACGGGGCAATCGGCTGATGGGCGCCTATATCCTGCGCCGTCTGCTTTTGATGATCCCGACCCTGTTCGGCATCATGGCTATCTCCTTCATCGTCGTGCAGTTCGCTCCGGGCGGTCCGGTCGAGCAGGTGATCGCCCAGGTGACCGGCCAGGGAGGGGGCGCGGACGCCCGCATCGGCGGCGGAGGCGGGGACACGGGCGGCCAGAGCTTCGAGGCCGCTGGCGGGACTTCGCGCTATCGCGGCGCGCAGGGGCTCGATCCCGAATTCATCGCCGAACTCGAGAGGCAGTTCGGCTTCGACAGGCCGCCGCTCGAGCGTTTCGGACTGATGCTGTGGAACTATATCCGCTTCGATTTCGGGGAAAGCTACTTCCGCGACATCTCCGTGGTGGACCTCATTCTGGAAAAAATGCCGGTCTCCGTCTCCCTCGGCATCTGGATCACGCTCCTGTCCTACGGCATCTCGATCCCGCTCGGCATCCGGAAGGCGGTGAAGGACGGCACGCCCTTCGATGTCTGGACCAGCGGCGTGGTCATTGTCGCCTATGCCATCCCGAGCTTCCTGTTCGCGATCCTTCTGATGGTGCTTTTTGCGGGAGGCTCCTTCTTCGACTGGTTTCCGCTGCGCGGCCTCACATCGGACAACTGGGCCTCTCTTTCCTGGCCCGAGAGGATCCTCGACTATTTCTGGCACCTCGCCCTTCCGCTGACCGCGCTGGTGCTTTCCGCCTTCGCCACGACCACCCTTTTGACGAAGAACTCCTTCCTCGACGAGATCCGGAAACAATATGTGGTCACGGCCCGGGCGAAGGGCCTCTCGGAGGGACAGGTCCTCTACGGCCATGTCTTCCGCAACGCGATGTTGCTTATCATCGCCGGTTTCCCTGGTGCCTTCATCTCCTCTTTCTTCACCGGCTCGTTGCTCATCGAGAGCATCTTCTCGCTCGACGGGCTCGGGCTTCTCGGCTTCCGCTCCGTGATCGACCGCGATTATCCCGTCGTGTTCGCGACCCTCTACATCTTCTCCCTGCTGGGGCTCGTCATCAGCCTGATCTCTGATCTCACCTATACGCTCATCGATCCGCGCATCGACTTCGAGCGGAGGGACGTCTAAATGTCGGACCTTCAGTCGAAGGGGCAGGTGGAACAAGTGCGCGAGCGTGTTTCGCGGCCGTGGCTCTCGCCCATCAACCAGCGGCGGTGGCAGAGCTTCAAAGCGAACCGGCGCGGCTACTGGTCGCTCTGGATTTTCCTCGTCCTCTTCATCCTGTCGCTCTTTGCCGAATTCATCGCCAATGACCGGCCGCTGATCGCCTCCTATCAGGGCGAAATCCTGTTTCCCGTCCTGGTGGACTATCCGGAAGAGAAGTTCGGCGGGTTTCTCGCCGTCACGGACTATCGCGACCCCTTCATCCAGGACGAGATCAACGGCAACGGCTGGATGATCTGGCCGCCGATCCGCTATTCCTATCGCACCGTCAACAGCGAGATTCCGGAGGCCGCGCCCGCGAAGCCCTCCTGGCTCTACACCAATGAGGTTCGCTGCCAACGCTATCCGCAGGGTGTCGACGATCCCAACTGCACGCTCGGCAATTGGAACTGGCTCGGCACGGACGACCAGGCGCGCGACGTGCTCGCCCGTGTGATCTACGGCTTCCGCATCTCCGTTCTCTTCGGCCTCATCCTCACTGCGCTTTCCGCCCTCATCGGCGTCTCGGCGGGGGCCGTGCAGGGCTATTTCGGCGGCTGGACAGACCTTCTCTTCCAGCGCTTCATCGAGATATGGTCGTCGATCCCCGTCCTCTACCTGATCCTGATCATCGCCGCCGTGCTGCCGCCGGGCTTCTGGATCCTGCTCGGCATCATGCTGCTCTTCTCATGGGTGGCCTTTGTCGGCGTGGTGCGAGCGGAATTCCTGCGTGCGCGCAATTTCGAGTATGTGAGTGCGGCGCGGGCGCTGGGCGTGGGCAATCGTACCATCATGTTCCGTCATCTGCTTCCCAATGCGATGGTAGCGACACTTACCTTCCTGCCCTTCATCCTCAACGGCTCTATCACCACGCTCACCTCGCTCGATTTCCTGGGCTTCGGCCTGCCGCCGGGCTCTCCCTCGCTGGGCGAGCTCCTGCGCCAGGGCCAGCGCAACCTGAATGCCCCCTGGCTCGGCATCACCGGTTTCTTCAGCCTCTCGATCATGCTCTCCCTGCTGATCTTCGTGGGTGAGGCGGTGCGGGACGCCTTCGACCCGCGGAAGACGTTCAAATGAGCGACGCGCTTCTTTCCATCCGCGATCTCTCCGTCGCCTTCACGCAAGGGAGCGGGGAAACGCTCGCCGTCGATCACGTCTCCTTCGACATCCAGGAGCGCGAGACAGTCGCGCTCGTCGGCGAATCTGGTTCCGGCAAGTCCGTGACGGCGCTTTCCGTCCTGCGGCTCCTTCCTTATCCCGCCGCAAGCCATCCCTCCGGAGAAATCCTCTATGGGGGCCGCGACCTGCTTGCGGCGGACGACAAGGTCCTGAGAGAGGTGCGCGGTGACGACATCAGCATGATCTTCCAGGAGCCGATGACCTCGCTCAACCCGCTGCACACGATCGAGCGGCAGGTGGGGGAGGTGCTCAAGCTGCACAGGGGCATGAGCGACAAGGCGGCGCGCGAGCGCACGCTGGAGCTCTTGAACCAGGTGGGAATCCGCGAGCCGGAGAAGCGGCTCGACGCATTCCCGCACCAGCTCTCCGGCGGCCAACGCCAGCGCGTGATGATCGCCATGGCCCTTGCCAACGAGCCGAAGCTGCTCATCGCCGACGAGCCGACCACCGCTCTCGACGTGACCGTACAGGCGCAGATCCTCGAGCTTCTCGGCAGGCTCAAGCGCGACCAGAACCTCTCGATGCTCTTCATCACCCATGACCTCGGCATCGTGCGCAAGGTGGCGGACCGGGTGTACGTGATGACCGGCGGCAAGATCGTTGAGAGTGGGCCGACGGAGCGGATTTTCACGGATCCCCAGCACGAGTACACGCGCCACCTGCTCGCCGCCGAACCGAAGGGCGAACCGCCGAAGGCGGACCGCTCGGCCGAGAAGGTGATGGAGGGGGATCAAATCAAGGTCTGGTTCCCGATCAAGAGGGGCTTCCTCCGGCGCACCGTGGACTATGTGAAGGGCGTGGACGGAGTGGACGTTGCGGTAAGGGCCGGGCAGACGCTGGGGGTGGTGGGCGAATCCGGCTCCGGCAAGACCACGCTCGGGCTGGCCCTTTCGCGCATGATCGCTTCCCAAGGTGAAATCCGCTTCGGGGGCGAGCGGATCGACGGGCGGTCCTTCCGCGAGATGCGGCCGCTGAGGCGGGAAATGCAGATCGTCTTCCAGGACCCCTTCGGCAGCTTGAGCCCCCGGATGTCGGTGGCGGAGATCATCCAGGAGGGCCTCAGGATCCACGAGCCCCGGCTCTCCCCGGAGGAGCGCGACCGGATGGTGGTCGACGTGCTCAAAGAAGTCGGGCTCGATCCGGAGGCGCGCTTCCGATACCCGCACGAATTCTCCGGCGGGCAGAGGCAGCGCATCGCGATCGCCCGGGCGATGGTGCTCAAGCCGCGCTTCGTAATGCTGGACGAGCCCACCTCCGCGCTCGACATGAGCGTGCAGGCGCAGGTGGTGGACCTTTTGCGCGACCTGCAGAAACGGCATGACCTCGCCTATCTCTTCATCAGCCATGATCTCAAGGTGATCCGTGCGCTGGCCAACGAGGTGATCGTGATGCGCAACGGCAAGGTGGTGGAGGCGGGCACGGCAGACCAGATCTTCCACGAGCCGAAGACAGAGTACACGCGCGCGCTGATCGCTGCCGCCTTTGAGATCCAGGCAGCACCCACGGGCGTGGTGAGCGAATAATCCGGGGAGGAACCATGCGTGAAAAGCCGGCCGCCGGCCGCATCCTGCTTTCCATCACGGGCATGTACCCGCAACGCTGGTACGAGATGCTTTCCAAGGCACGCTCCGTGGTGCTGGAACCGGAAGGCGAGGAAGACCCGACCATCGAGTATGCGGTGGTGTGGAAACAGAAGCGCGGCGTCCTGAAGCGGCTGCCCAACCTGAAAGTGATCTTTTCCGCCGGCGCGGGGGTCGACCACCTGCTTGCCGACGCCGAATTGCCGGACGTGCCGATCGTGCGCGTGGTGGCGGAGAATCTCGCGCAACACATGGTCGAATATATCTCGTGGCGGGTGCTCGACCATCACCGTCAGGGGATCACATATCGTGCGCAGCAGGCGCAGAAGATCTGGCACGAGCCGCCACAGCCCCCGGCGAACGAAGTGAGTGTGGGCATCATGGGCCTCGGCGAGCTCGGCGGTGCCGCGGCGAAAGCGCTTCTTGCGCTGGGCTTCAAGGTGAACGGGTGGAGCCGGCGTGAAAAGCGCGTGGAAGGTGTCTCCACCTTTCATGGGCGGGATGGGCTGACGCCTTTCCTCAACGCGACCGACATCCTCGTGGTGCTGCTGCCGCTCACGTCCGTCACCGAGGGCGTGGTGGATTTCTCGGTGCTCGAGCGGCTGAGGCGGGACGGGCGGCTCGGAGGTCCGTGCCTCGTCAACGCCGGGCGCGGGCGCCTGCAGAAGGAGGCGGACATCCTGCGGGCGCTCGACGAGGGCGTGCTCAAGGAAGCGAGCCTCGACGTGTTCGAGCAGGAGCCGCTTGACCCGAAGAGTCCGCTCTGGACGCATCCCCGCGTCTTCGTGACACCCCACGCGGCAGCGACCTCCGATGCCACGCATCTGGTGCCGCTGATGCTTGAGCAGATCGAAGCCTTCGAGCGCGGCGAGCCGCTGAAGAACGTCGTCGACCGCGCCGCGGGCTATTGAGGAATTCATTCTCCCGTTGAGGAGAAGTGTCAGCCGTGCTCCATCGCTCTCGCGTCTGGAAGGCTCTCGCGGGGTGCTTCCTCAGTCCCCCATCTTCAGCGCCTGGATGAACGCCTCCTGCGGGATTTCCACCTTGCCGAACTGGCGCATGCGCTTCTTCCCTTCCTTCTGCTTCTCAAGAAGCTTGCGCTTGCGGGTGACGTCGCCGCCATAGCACTTGGCCGTCACGTCCTTGCGCAACGCGCGGATCGTCTCGCGGGCGATGATGCGGCCGCCGATTGCCGCCTGGATCGGGATTTGGAACATGTGCTGAGGGATGAGGTCCTTCAGCTTCTCGCACATGGCACGGCCGCGGCGCTCGGCCTGGGAGCGGTGGACGAGCATGGAGAGTGCATCGACCGGTTCGGCATTGACAAGGATCTGCATCTTCACGAGGTCGCCCTCGCGATAGTCGGTGATCTGATAATCGAAGCTCGCGTAGCCGCGGCTGATGGACTTCAGCTTGTCGTAGAAATCGAACACCACCTCGTTCAAGGGCAGATCATAGACCAGCATGGCGCGCGAGCCGGCATAGGAGAGATCGGCCTGGATGCCGCGGCGCTCCTGGCAGAGCTTGAGGATGGCACCCAGATGCTCGTCCGGCGTGAGGATGGTGGCGCGAATCCACGGTTCTTCGATCGAGGCGATCTTGACCGGGTCCGGCATGTCGGCGGGGTTGTGGAGCTCGACCGTCGTGCCGTCGGTCAGGTTCATGCGGTAGACGACCGAGGGCGCGGTGGCGATCAGGTCGAGGTCGAACTCGCGGGAGAGGCGCTCCTGGATGATCTCGAGATGCAGAAGGCCCAGGAAACCGCAGCGGAAACCGAAGCCGAGCGCGGCCGAGGTCTCCATCTCGTAGGAGAAGCTGGCGTCATTCAGACGCAGCCTGCCGACGGCGGCGCGCAGGTCCTCGAAATCGGCTGCATCCACGGGGAAAAGCCCGCAAAAGACCACCGGCTGAGCCGGCTTGAAGCCGGGAAGGGCCTTGGCCGTGGAGCGCTTGTCCTCGGTGATCGTGTCGCCCACGCGGGTATCGGCCACCTCCTTGATGGAGGCGGTGATGAAGCCGATCTCGCCGGGGCCGAGGGAATCCACCAGCACCATCTTGGGCGTCATGACGCCGACGCGCTCGACGGGGTATTTGGCGCCGGTGCCCATCATGCGGATGGTCTGGCCCTTCTTCATGACGCCGTCGATGACGCGCACGAGCACGATGACGCCGAGATAGGCGTCATACCAGGAATCGACGAGCAGCGCCTTGAGAGGCGCGTCGGCAGTGCCCTCGCGCGGCGGAGGGAGGCGCTTGACGATCGCCTCCAGCACCTCGTCCACGCCGAGGCCGGTCTTGGCGGAGATCATCAGGGCGTCCGACGCGTCGAGGCCGATCACATCCTCGATCTGCGCTTTGACGCGCTCGGGCTCGGCGGCGGGGAGGTCGACCTTGTTGAGGACGGGCACGATCTCATGGTTGTTGTCGAGCGCCTGGTAGACATTGGCGAGCGTCTGCGCTTCCACCCCCTGGGAGGCGTCGACGACGAGCAGGGAGCCCTCGCAGGCGGCGAGCGAACGCGAGACCTCGTAGGCGAAGTCGACATGGCCCGGCGTGTCGATGAGGTTCAGGACGTAGTGCTGGCCGTCCTTCGCGTCATATTCGAGGCGAACCGTGTTCGCCTTGATGGTGATGCCGCGCTCGCGCTCGATATCCATGGAATCGAGCACCTGCTCCTTCATCTCACGCTCCTCCAGGCTGCCGGTCATCTGGATGAGCCGGTCGGCGAGCGTGGACTTGCCATGGTCGATATGGGCGACGATGGAGAAGTTGCGGATTCTGGAAAGGGGCGTGTTCGTCATGGGCGGCATGTAGCAGCGGTGATGGGGATCGGCAAGCGGAGTGCGATGCCGGAAGGCGTGTGGGCGAAAGGGCGGCGGAGGCGCAATTGGCCTCTGGTTAACCGGCCCTTTACGCTGCGAGCAATCTGCCCCGTAAAGCCCTTCCAGAAAAAATCGAACATTTACGAACTCTTAGAACCGGGCCGGCCACGGTGCGTCGCGCAGGCGGAGGGACTTTGACGGTGTTGGAATTGTTCGGCTTCGAACCAAGTGGCGGGGCGGTCGGGCCGGCATCGATTCCCCTGATATTCGGCCTCGCAGCGGCGGCGCTGATCGGCGTGCTGCTTTTCCTTCGGCACGCCAGGCAGGACGCGCGGGCCAAGGCGGAGAGCACACGAGATCCCTCCCAGACCATCGCAAAGGCGGTGCGGGGCTTGAGGCTGCGCTACATCATCGTGATGGCCGCGCTGATCGTGCCGGGCACGCTCTTCATGCTGGGCTCGCACTATGCCAATGCCCGCTTCTCGAACGTGACACAGCTCGCCGTGATCGTGGCCGAGGCGGCCGACACGGCCGAGCACGCCGCCCGCACCACGATCCTGATGTCGAGCAGGGTTGGCAGCGGCATGCCGAGAGCGGACATCGCGCTCGCGGCGGGTGCCGAGCGGCTGGAGAGTGTGATCACGCGAATGGCGGCACTGTGGGAACAACTCGACCCGGGGCTGAGGGATTGGCTGATGTCGGGCCGCGCTGGCCTGCGCGAGGAGCCGGTGAAGCTTCTGCGGGAGTTTCAGGGCGCGCTCCGGCACGCGGCGACGGCCGCCCCTGAGCAGTGGGAGGCGGCGGCGCTGCATCTGGACGACATGATCACCTTCCGCGTGCAGCCCGACCTTGCCCAGCTCGCTGGCGCGCTGCGCGAGTTCAACCAGCAACTGGCGCATCAAGTGAAGTTCGCCATCAACGTGGTCGGCGTGGCGCTCGCCTCCTTCGCGGCGGCGATCCTGCTCTTCATCTTCCTGCCCATGGACCGTTCGATCCGGCATGCGCTCAAACGGCTGAAGACCGCGCTCGAGGGCGCGAAGGCTGCCGACAGAGCCAAATCGGAGTTCCTGGCCAATATGAGCCACGAGATCCGCACGCCGATGAACGGGGTGCTGGGCATGGCGGAACTGATGGCCAACACCAATCTCGACCAGCGCCAGCGCACCTATAACGACGTGATCGTGAAATCCGGCAACGCGCTGTTGTCCATCATCAACGACATTCTCGACTACTCGAAGATCGAGGCCGGCCACGCACAGCTAGATCCCGTTCCCTTCAACCTGGCGGAGGCGATAGAGGACGTGGCGACGCTGGTTTCCCCCCACGCCTCGGAGAAGGATCTGGAGCTCATCGTCAGAGTTGATCCGAAGCTGCCCGAATGGGTGGTGGGCGACGGCGGCCGGGTGCGGCAAATCCTTACCAACCTCGCGGGGAACGCGATCAAGTTTACCGAGCACGGGCATGTATTGATGGAGGTGCTGCCGGATCGAGACATGGTGCTGTTCCAAATCTCCGATACGGGCATCGGCATCCCGGAGGACAAGCTGGCGAGCGTGTTCGAGAAATTCAGCCAGGTCGACGGATCATCGACCCGGCGGCACGAGGGCACGGGCCTGGGGCTTGCCATCGCCTCGAGGCTTGTCACCCTGATGGGCGGATCGATCGGGGTCGAGAGCAAGCTCGGCAAGGGTTCCGTCTTCCGCTGCCGCATTCCGCTGCCTGCACGCGAAGACCAGCGCGCGGAGCGGACGGTGCCGGCACCTGCGAAGGGAGCGCGCATCCTCATTGTCGACGACAACGAGATCAACCGGCGCATTCTGACCGAGCAGATGCATAACTGGGGGTTCCGTTCCGCGGCGGTGGAAAGCGGCGAGCGCGCGCTCGCCTTCCTTGACCGGGCGGTACGCTTCGGCGCGCCGGTGGATCTCGTGATCCTCGACTACCAGATGCCGGAAATGAACGGGGCGAAGCTTCTGCGGCGCATGCGCGCAACGCCTCACGGGGCGGCGACGGCTGCGATCCTGCTCACCTCGGTGGACGATTCGACGGCGATGCTGGATTTCAGATCGTCCGGCGCCCAGGCAGTGCTGACGAAACCCGCCCGCTCGGCACAGTTGCGCAGGGCGATCATCGATGCGCTGGCCGATGGGAGGCGGGCGGAGGAAAGTTCTCTCCACCTCGTCGACGAGGAACAGCACGTGGTGGCGGCTCCGGAACATGGGGCCATGCCGCTCGCGGGCCTGCAGGAGCAGCGCCTGGACGTGCTGGTGGCCGAGGACAACGAGGTGAACCAGCTTCTTTTCCGGCAGATCCTGGAAAATTCCCGACGCCGCTTCGCGATCGCCGAAACCGGCCGTGAGGCCGTGGCGCTGTGGCGCGGCCGCCGGCCCGGCATCATTCTCATGGATGTATCCATGCCTGAAATGAACGGTCTCGAAGCCACCGTGGCGATCAGGCGTGCGGAAAAGGAGCAGGACCTGCCGCGCACCCCGATCATCGGCCTGACGGCTCACGCGCTGGAGGGAGACCGCGAACGCTGCTTCGCGGCCGGGATGGACGACTACCTGACCAAACCCGTGTCACCCGCCCGCCTGGGCGTGAAGATCGAGGAATGGCTGCCACGGGTAGATGCAGAGCCCTCCGAGGCATGAGGACGGATACCGCATCGCGGCGCAAATCCGGACGATGCCAAACTATGCTGCCTTGCGGATCCCCTGCTCGATCCGTCGGGCGAGCTTGCCTTCTTTCTCAAAAAGCCCCTCCGCCTGGCGCAGGCAGGCCTTGCGCAATGCCTTTTCCTCAGCGGCCAGGAGTTCCCGAAAGGCGCGGATGGCCTCGGGCGCAGCGATGCCTTCCTCTTCCCGCTGGAGGAAGGTCAGCATGACGTCAATGTCGTTGAGCTCGCCCAGCCTGTCCGCCAGGGCGTCGGCCTTGCGGCGCCTTCCGGTACCCACCGGCTGCAGCTTCTTCAGGAGATCCATATGCATGCGATGGTTCTTCATCGCCTTGCGCAATTCGTGGAAGTCATCCGCCTTGCCATGTTTGCGCGCTCGCCTGAGGGCTTTGCGCGCCTTCGTCACGACATCCTCCGCCCCGCGCGCGAGGAGCCGCGCCGCGGCGCGCGGCTCCCGCAGCAAGGCGAGGGACGCCAGAGCCTGCCTGCCTTCCGCAAGAGCGGCGAGCGCAGCCGGGAAGGCGACCTCCTGATGTTCCCGGACGATGCGGTCGCGACGTGAGACCAGATAGTCCCGAATGGCGGCGACATGGACAGCCGCCTGCGAATCGGACGCGGCGGCCAGGAAGCGGTCGGCTGTTTCGACCAGCGTATCGGCATCCCGCATCGGCGCCAACTCCCGTGCCAGATCCCGATAGCGGGTATTTTCCCGGTCATGGAACGCGGGATCCGCGCGGCGCACCAGTTTGATCAGCCCCCGCAACCTCTTCAGCCGCTTGCGAGCATCGTGAAGGGTTTCCTGACGGTCCTTCGGCGCGTTTGCAAGCCGGGTGGCTACGGCGTCGATCTCCTCAGCGGCAATGCGCCGGATTTCTGAATCGAGCGGCCGATCCTTTTCTATGCGATAGCTCATCGATCGGTTTCCGGCAGACCATGCAGTGCGAGTGAAGCATTGTAATAGGCGGGGTGACCCGTGACCTCCCGCCCCAGCCACGGTGGCAGGTCGGGTTCGGCGACCTCCGCAGCTGTCTCCAATTCGGCGAGCACGAGACCGGCGAGGGCGCCGCAGAACTCGTCCACCTCATAAATATGTCCGCCATGGGATACCAAATGGCGGACCTTTTCGACAACGGAGCCGAGCGAAAAGCGTTCCATCTCCCGGGCATCCTCCGGCTGAATAGGATATTCGAACTCGTCGCGCTCGCGGGCGGCGGAGCCGAGCTTCAGCGTGAGGATGGCCCTGCCTTCTTTCAGCCGCACTCGCAGGGAACGATCCTCCGCGGCGACGAGATAGAATTGCCGAATCGCGGCCGCCTCTTCTGCAGCCGCTCTCCAGCCATCATTGGACACGAGAAATTTGCGCTCGCTTTCCTTGGCCATGTCTCCCCTCCTGCGGGAATACAAGCCTGACCCGAGGTCGCGCGCAAGTGCGTTGACGTTGATCAATCACTTGATTAAAGGCGTTGTCGATGAATACAGTTTTCAGCAGTTACGATTTTGGAAGACCGGCGCGGCTGAGCGGCGCGGAGCGAACACGCGAGGCGTTGATCCGGGCAGGACTCAAACTTTTCGGTGAACAGGGCTTCGAGGCCACCTCGACGCGTTCCGTCGCCGCGGAGGCGAACGCGAACATCGGTTCCATCGCTTATCACTTCGGCGGCAAGGAAGGCCTGCAGACGGCCTGTGCGGAGTATATCGTCGAGACGCTAAGCGACGTTGCCGAACGCACGCTTGGAGACTTCGCCGGCCAGCAGGAGGTTTCCGCCTCGCCGGAGGAGGCACGCGCCATGCTCTGCCAGGTGGTGCGGACCATGGCAGGGTTCGTGGTCGCCGCACCGGAGGCGGGCGAGTTCGTTCAATTCCTGCTGCGTGAACTGACACATCCGACGGGGGTGCTCGACATCGTCTATGCGGGCGTGTTCGAGCCTACGCATGAAAGGCTGTGCAAGCTCTGGGAAGCGGCGACCGGCGAGTCCGCCGACAGCGAAGAGACCAAGATCGCGGTTTTCACCATCATCGGTCAGGTGATCTATTTCCGCGTCGCGCGGGAAGCGGTGCTGCGGCGCATGGGCTGGAGCGACATCGGGCGGCGCGAAGCCAATGCCGTGATCGAGCAGGCGACGCGGAATCTGAAGGCAGTCCTGGATGCCAGGAAACGGAAGAGCTGAGCACCCATCGTTCCACGGAACCGACGATCCGATCCAGCTTTCGCTTGTCATAGATTCGGACCGAGAGCCGCTCCCGCCTTTTCCCTGAAAAACCGGACATCCTCCGTTCGCCACACCCGAGAGAGCGCAGCTATCCTTGACGCCTCGCATGGCGCACCATAGTTTAGAATAATTCTAAACTAACTGGACCGTCCTCGTCATGTTCAGCCGTCTTTTCGGATTCAATCGCCGCTCCTTCTCTTCGCTCTCCGAACAGGAGGTGCTGGCGCTCGCGATTTCGTCCGAGGAGGACGATGCGCGCATCTACCGCGCCTACGCGGACGGGCTTGCAGGGGAATACCCGCATTCCGCGGCAATGTTCGAGGAGATGGCGGCAGAGGAGGACCGGCATCGTGGCGCGCTGATCGACCTGCATCGCAGGCGCTTCGGCAACCGCATCCCGCTCATCCGGCGCGAGCATGTGCGCGGCTATTACCAGCGCCGTCCCGATTGGCTGGTGCGGCCGCTGGGGCTGGGGCATGTGCGCGCCCAGGCCGCGATCATGGAAGCGGAGGCGCAGCGCTTCTATACCGAAGCCGCCAAGCGCACCCAGGACACCGACACGCGGCAGCTGTTGGGCGATCTGGCGGCGGCGGAGCAGAAGCACGAGACGCTGGCCGGGCAGCTGGAGCAGAAGCATCTCGATACCGACGCGCGCGAAGCGGAGGACCGGGCGGAACGACGGCAGTTCATCCTGACCTATGTACAGCCGGGGCTCGCGGGGCTGATGGACGGCTCGGTCTCGACGCTTGCACCGATTTTCGCGGCCGCCTTCGCCACGGGCGATACTTGGCAGACCTTCCTCGTGGGCCTCGCCGCCTCGATCGGTGCGGGCATCTCCATGGGATTCACGGAAGTCGCCTCCGACGACGGCGTGATCTCAGGCCGGGGTTCGCCGGTGAAGCGCGGCGTCACCACAGGCGTGATGACGGCGCTCGGCGGGCTGGGACACGCCCTGCCCTATCTGATCCCGCATTTCTGGACCGCGACGATCATCGCCTTCATCGTGGTGTTCATGGAACTCTGGGCGATCGCCTTCATCCAGAACCGTTATATGGACACGCCTTGGAGCCGCGCCACATTCCAAGTGGTGCTGGGCGGTGCGCTCGTCTTTGCCGCCGGCATGCTGATCGGCAACGCCTAGAGCCGTCCCTACGGCGATACTTCGGCCGCCATCAAAGCATCGAACCGATAGGTCGAGCTACAATGGCTAACGCCAGAAAGGCTGTGAACACTCGCGATGCACATCCTGCCGCGTGAGCCCGACATCGGCAAGAAGATGGTCGTCGAGCTCGGCGAGATGGCGCCGCTGGCGGTAGCGTTCGTAAAGGCGGGCTGCGCGGGCAAGCCTCGCAACGAAAAATTGCGTGATCGGCCGGCCGCGCCGCGACGGCTTCCTTCCCTCGGCGGCTGTGGTCTGCATGGCTTGCTCCCTTTCGGGCAAGCAATAGCAGTGGCCGCTCAAGAATGGTTCGTTTAGGATCGAAGTATGAAAGCAGGAACGGATCTGGCCCAGATCGGCAGCCTCGTCGGTGACCCCGCCCGCGCCAACATGTTGGCCGCGCTGATGGGCGGGACGGCGCTCACGGCCAGCGAACTGGCGCTGGAAGCGGGTGTGACTCTGCCCACCGCAAGCGCGCATCTGGCGAAGCTCACCGGCGGCGGGCTGACGAGGATGGCGCAACAGGGCCGGCACCGCTACTACGCGCTGGCCGACCAGAGTGTAGCGGCCATGCTGGAAAGCATCACGGGCGTTGCGGCGGCGTTCGGGCCGAAGCGTGTGCTGCCCGGACCGCGCGACAAGGCCATGCGCGAGGCGCGCGTTTGCTACGATCATCTGGCGGGCGAGATGGGCGTCACCATGCTCGACAGCTTCATCAGGAAGGGTCTCGTCCTGATCCGGGGAGAAGGCGTCGAACTCAGCGAGGAGGGCGCAGCCTATTTTGCCGCCGTCGGAATCGACCTCGACAAATTGAAAAGAAGTCGGAGACCGGTGTGCCGGACCTGCCTGGACTGGAGTGTGCGCCGGGCGCATCTGGCAGGCGGGTTGGGGGCGGCCGTACTTGACCGCATCCTGGCGCTTGACTGGGCGCGGCGCGAAGCGGAGAGCCGCATCGTGCGGTTCACTCCGATGGGGAAGCGCAAATTCCAACTGTTCATCAGGTAACTCCCCGCCCGCGATCGGCAACGGGCGGGGAGAATGTGCATATGGCCGACGGCGAAAGCTGAGCGCGACGCCCTCGCATTCGCTCGCGCTTCCGCTCTATCCGTCGTTCGCATGTGGCACCGGGTGATCCCACCCGCTGTAGGTCCTCAGTGGGCCGCCGCGCTGAGGTTGACGCGGCTTTCCGCGAGTTGCGTGAGCTTCTCGTCCGTCGCCTTCTCCTCGGCGAGGTTGCGCTTCAGGATGTCCGCGCAGTCGTTGTGGCCAAGCTCCTGCGCCCAGGTCACAAGCGTGCCGTAGCGCGTAATCTCGTAGTGCTCGACGGCCTGCGCGGCAGCGATGAGTGCCGCATCGAGCACCTGCGGGTCTTCCACCTCGCCGGCGATCTCGTTCGATTCCTCGATGATGCCGTCGATCGCCGGGCAATCAACGCCCTTGGGCTGCATGTCCATCTTTTGGAACACCTGCTCCAGATTCTGCACGTGGCCCTCGGTCTCCTTCAGGTGCTTTTCGAAACCCTGTTTGAGCTGCTGATTGCTGGCCTTTTCCATCATCTTCGGCAGGGCCTTGGTGATCTGCTTCTCGGCGTAGTAGATGTCCTGCAGCGTGTGGACGAACAGATCATCCATGCTCTTGATGTCTTTCGAAAACAGACCCATCGTTTCGTTCCTTTTTCTTTCTCTCGCGTTGCAACCGCACGGGGCTGTTCCCTCCCGCCGGTTTCGTTCACTAACGCCGACCGAGGCGGCTCTGTTCCATCGACAGCGGAGAGCGGGCGGCGCGCGCGATGTGACTTTTCGGACACAGAAAGAGGATCAATGACGGGCGCCACAGCGGCGCCAAGATCGCTCCCATTTTCCGCCATGGAGCAGTGGTCTCTGGGCTCACGACAAAGGGACATTCACCCGGCATTCATCCATTTTCGGTATGATGCGCTTCGGAGGGATGTCGAGAGCCAGGATACGGGGACCATGGGGTTCATCAAGTTGATCGTTGCCTGCGTGAAGGCCGTCCGCAACTTCTTAGCACCGCGCTATCATCCCGAGCGCCACTACATGCGCGGACCCGGCCCCGCCTGCAAGCGCCGCGAGGGCGGCAGCCGCTCGGCGCATGCCTGATTTCAGGGGCAGGGTTTGAGGACGACCTGGGTGCCGGACACCGCGCCGAGCGTGCGGCACGTACCGGCGGCGCAGAGCGTCCACGCACTGGGTGTCGCCCCCGAAGCCGCGAGGCGAAGCTCGGGAAGCGGTGGAAGCACCGGAACATAGATCCACCAGCCGTGTTCGAACCGTGCGTCGGGCGGCGGTTCCATGCCGGCCCCGGAGCCTTTGATGCGCGCCTCGACGATGGCAAAGCCTTCGGGTGACACCCGCCAGGTCTCGCGCCACTCCACCTTCTCCACGGAATGAGTCCAGGAGAGAGTGAAGAGGCTGGCGGCGACCATCGCGGTCTTGCCACCGGCAAGGATACAGAGGCTCATTCCACGGCGCCGTCCGGTTCGGGGCGGGATGGCTTCGGCCGGTCGCCCGCGCGCCCCGTGAGGAAGAGGATGCCGAGGAAAAGAGCGGAAAGCACGAAGCCGATCTCGTCCGTTATGGGAAGGGCGGCAACCAGCGTGAAGGCCGCAGCGGCGGCGAGCAGGCGCTCCCACCAGGCGAGCGGCCGGCGCAGGAAGCCTATGACGGCGCCGCCCCACAGCCCGATGGCGAGGCCGACCTTCAGCACGATGTAGGCGACGGCGGCTGGATAGCCGATCGCCTGGGCGAGTGGACCGCCATCCTGCAGCATGAGTGCGGGCGTGTAGACGGCCATGAAGGGGATGACGAAGCCGGCGGTGGCGACCTTTATGGCTTCCAGCGAGATCTTCAGGCCGCTTTCGCGGGCGATCGGGCTTGCGGCGAAGCAGGCGAGCGCCACGGGTGGCGTGAGGTCTGCCAGGATGCCGAAATAGAAGACGAACATGTGGCTGACGATGAGCGGCACGCCGAGCGCGAGCAGCGCCGGGCCGGCGATGGACGAGGTGATGATGTAGTTGGGAATGGTCGGGATGCCCATGCCGAGGATGATGCAGGTGATCATCGTGAGGACAAGTGACAGGAAGAGGCTCGACTGCCCCACCGAGACGATGAACTGGCCGAAGGTGTTGGCAGCGCCCGTGAGGGTCATCGTGCCGATGACGACGCCGACGATAGCGCAGGCGACACCCACCGGGAGAGCGGTCTTGGCACCTTCGGCAAGTGAAGCGCGGCAATTGGCGAGCGTTTCCCGGCCGCCCTTCACGAACAGGTTGGCAAGGACGAGGATGAGCCCGGCGATCAGGATGACATTGACGCCGAAGCGGAAGAAGCTCGCGGCCACGAGGCCGAGTCCCACCCAGAAGACGACCCGCAGCACATAGGAAGGCAGGCCCAGCGCCACCGACCCGCCGAGCACGAGCAGGACCGTGAGTCCCAGGCCGATCGTGCCGGCAAAGAGCGGCGTGTAGCCGGAGAAGAGGAGGTAGACGAGGGCGGCCAGCGGCAGGATGAGATACCAGCCGTTGCGCAAGGCTGCGGCCGCCGAAGGGAGCTCGGATTTCGGCAGGCCGTGCAGGCCGCGCTTGCCCGCTTCCAGATGCACCATCCAGAACGCGGACGCAAAATAGAGGAAGGCGGGGATGATGGCGGCCTTGACCACCTCGTAGTATTCGATGCCCAGCGTCTCGGCCATGATGAAGGCAACGGCGCCCATGACCGGCGGCATGATCTGCCCGCCCATCGAGGAGGTGGCCTCCACACCGCCGGCGAAGGCCGCGCGATAGCCGAAGCGCTTCATGAGCGGGATCGTGAACTGGCCGGTTGTCACCACATTGGCCACGCCCGAGCCGGAGATGGTGCCCATCAGCCCTGAGGAGATGACCGACACCTTGGCCGCTCCGCCCCGCGCATGGCCGACAAGACCGAGCGAGACGTCGGTGAAGAGCCTGATCATCCCCGCGCGCTCGAGGAACGAGCCGAAGAGGATGAAAAGAAAGATGTAGGTGGCCGAGACGTAGATCGGGATGCCGTAGATGCCCTCCGTCCCATAAGCCATGTGCTCGATCACCTGCTCGAAATCATAGCCGCGGTGGTTGAGTGGCGAAGGCAGGTATTGTCCCAAGAGGCAATAAAGAAGGAAAAGTCCGGAGATGATGGGCAGGGAGGGGCCCATCAGCACATAGGATGCGATGAATATGGTGGCGAGCGCCACGACGCCGAAGACAATGTCCAGCGTGGTGGGGTAGCCCGCCCGCAGGATCAGCGGTTCGTACTCCACGAATTGGTAGAGCGCCACGGCCACGCCGGCGAGCGCCAGACCCCAGGCGAAGGCCTTCACCGCCGGGCCGGCGTCTTTCGCCGAGGCCACGACGGGGAAGACGAGCAACATCAGGAAGCCGACGTGGAAGGCACGCACGATCTGGCTCGGCAGGTTGATGAGATGGGCGGCCGTGCCGATCTGGAAGAGGGAGAAGGCAACGGCGATCCACATCAGGAGACGGCCTTCGAGCGTGCCCCTGAAATCGCCGTGCGTGGGATCGTAGAGCTTGGCCGAGACGGCGGGGGGTGAGGCGTTCTCGGCGTCGCTCATGGTGTTTCCCATTTGGCGTGATCCTGGAAGGCAACCTGCAGCCGGCTATCCTCCCCGTGGCGGGGGAGTCAGCGGATTTGCAGGCTCAGCATCGCCAGCCCCCGAACCTACAAGGGAAGGGTCGGCACAACCGCTGCTCATCCCTGCGCGCCTTACAGCAAGCCCTCTTCCTTGTAGTAGCGCTCCGCGCCCGGGTGAAGCGGGACGGGCAGGCCTTCGGTCGCCTTCTCGAGCGAGATACCCTTGGCAGCCGCATGCGCGGCGGTCATCGCGTCGAGATGCTCGAAAAGCTGCTTCGTCATCTCGTAGGCCAGGTCGTCCGACACATCCGAATGGGTGACCAGGATGTTGGTGACGGCGAGCGTGGGCACATCCTCCGTCTGCCCTTCATAGGTGCCGGCGGGAATAGTCGCAGCCTGGAAGGGCGCGCCGAGCTTCTCCGCCACCTCCGCCGGCACCGCGACCATGGTGATGGGGAGGGAGACCGCCAGGTCCTTGATGGAGGCCACGCCGAGGCCCGCCGACTGCAGCGTCGCATCGAGCTGGCGGTTCTTGATGAGCTCGACAGATTCGCCGAACGGCAGGTACTCGGTCTGGGACAAATCGTCATAGCTCATCCCGACGGCTTCGAAGATCTGCCGCGCGTTGAGCTCAGTACCGGATTTCGGCGCACCGACGGACAGGCTCTTGCCCTTCAGATCCTCGAGGCTCTGGATGCCCGATTCCTCGGAGGCGACGATCTGGATATAGTTCGGATAGATGGCTGCGATGGCCCTTAACTTCTCGAGCTTCTGCGGGAAGCCCGCTTCTTCGTTGCCTTCCCAAGCCGCTTTGACGGAATCGCCCAGCGAGAAGGCGATCTCGCCCCGTCCCTGTTGCAGAAGGTTCAGATTCTCCACCGATGCCTTTGTGGACTGCACCTGCGTGCGCACGCCCTCGATGTTGTCGGCATAGATTTTCGAGAGCGCCACGCCCAGCGGGTAATAGACGCCGGATGTACCGCCGGTCAGCACATTGACGAATTCCTGCGCACCGGTAGCTGGCGCGTGGAAGCCGAGACCCAGCGCAATGGCGCCGGCAGCCAGATATTTCTTCTTCAGGCCGAGCATTGTGTTCTCCTCCGATATCCTCACCTGCACCCCTGGCGACCAGGGACGACACCACCGGCGAATTCCGCACGGTGGTTTGCACGTACCATAGCGACAAGCACGGAAAGTGGAAACCGCCACCTTGATCCGACTTCCGGCCAAGGCGGAACGCGCTCGCATTCGCCAGCGCTCCATTCTCCAGAGGATTGAGGGGCAGGAATCTCTTTGAGGCGGAATCTATTCCCGTGGAAGGCTGGCGGTGGAGCGTAGATACCCCAATGTCGCTTCTGCGTCGCCGGGTTTTCCGAACAGGAATCCCTGCCCGTCTTTGCAGCCGAAGGCCGCCAGCCGCTCGGCTTGGGCTTCCTCCTCGATGCCCTCGGCGACGACGTCCATCCCGAGCCCCTCGCACATGGCGAGGATGGCTCGGATGATATGTTCCGATGGGCGATCCTCCAGAAGCGAGGCGACGAAGGCACGATCGATCTTCAGCTTGTCGAAGCGGAAGTCGCGCAGCCGCCCCAGGCTCGATTGCCCGGTGCCGAAATCGTCGAGCGAGACGCGGATGCCCATCCGCCGCAGGTCGTCGATGATCTCCCCGGCGGAGGCCGGATCGCTCATGAGGCCCGTTTCGGTGATCTCGATCTCGAGCCGGCGCGGGTCGAAGCCGGTCTGTCTCAGGATGGACAGGATCTGCAGGCTCGTATTGTGGTCGACGAGTTGCGAGGGTGACAGATTGAAGGAGAGGAACAGATGCTGCGGCCAATCACGGGCGGCCTGCGTCGCCTTGCTCAGGAGAACCTGGGAGAGCTGGCCGATGAAGCCGCTTTTCTCTGCGATGGGAACGAAGACGACAGGTGAGACGGGACCCAGGTCACGGTCCGTCCAGCGCGCCAGCGTCTCGAAACCGACGATCCGGCGCGTGGCGAGATCGACGATGGGCTGGAAATGCGGTTCGACCTCGCCGGCCGCCACGCTGCGCCTCAAGGCCTGCTCGATGCGGGTGGTGCGCTTGGCGGCCTGCTCTATCTCGCAGGTGTAGACAATGACGAGGCCGCGGCCGGCGCGCTTTGCATGATAGAGCGCCGTTTCCGCCTTGCTGAGAAGGAGTTCGGCCGTGTCTTCCTCCGAGTAGAAGAGCGAGCAGCCGGCCGATGCGGAAAGCCGCGCGGTGCGGTCTCCGACATCATAGGGCGCGGAAAGAATCTCGATCAGCATCCGCGCCTGCTCCTCTGCCGCGCCTTCGCTGAAGACCATGGGGTGGAGAATGGCGAACTCGTCGGGGCCGATGCGCGCGACGGTCGACTGCGCGTCGATCGCCGCGCGCAGGCGCATGGCCGCCTGCTGCAGGATCTCGTTGCCCGCCGGATAGCCGAACAGATCGTTGATCGGTTTGAAGCCGTCGAGATCGAGGACGCTGACGGCGAAGGGCGCGGGATCATCCGCCCGGTCGGCAATCAGCCGGGTGATCTTGTTGAAGAATCGTCGCTCGTTCCCCAACCCGGTGAGCGGGTCGGTGAGGACAAATTCCTCCTGACCATACCCCCTGGTCATCTGCCCCGCAGCCATCGCGGATCGCATTGATTATTCCCGCTTTTTCACGCCCGCGGGGAGAATGTCGCGTAATCCTTTACGAAGAGTGTCCATTGCGGCGATTCCGTGGCAACCTTGTGACGGCCCGCGCCTGCTTGACAGGCGAGCGCCGGCGGCGTCATGTGCCGGCGCAAAATCGCCGCCGAAACCTGCCGGAGTTCACCTATGCCGCTCAGCGTCGCCATCCAGATGGATCACATCTCCACGATCTCGATTGCCGGCGACACCAGCTTCGCGCTGGCCCTGGAAGCGCAGCGGCGCGGACATCATCTCTGGCACTACACGCCCGACCGCCTTTCCCAGCGCGGCGACCGGGCGTTTGCGACCGTGGAGGCGCTCGCTGTCCGCGACGAAGTAGGCCAGCACTTCTCGCTGGGCGCGCCCGAACGCGTGGACCTTTCCGGGATGGACGTGGTGTTGTTGCGCCAGGACCCGCCGTTCGACATGAACTACATCACCACGACGCATATTCTGGAGCGCATCCATCCGCGGACCCTGGTCGTCAACGATCCCGTCTGGGTGCGCAACAGCCCGGAAAAGATATTCGTGACCGAGTTTCCGGACCTGACGCCGGACACTCTGATCACCCGCGATCCCAAGGAGGTGGACGCTTTCCGCAAGGAGCACGGCGACATCATCGTCAAGCCGCTCTACGGCAATGGCGGGGCGGGAATCTTCCATCTCCAGGAAGCGGACCGGAATCTCGCCTCGCTTCTGGAACTCTTCATGCAAATGTTCCGCGAGCCCTTCATCGTGCAGCGCTATCTCAAGGAGGTGCGCGGCGGCGACAAGCGCATCCTGCTGATCGAGGGCGAGCCGGTGGGCGCCATAAACCGCGTGCCGGCGGAGCACGATTCGCGTTCCAACATGCACGTGGGCGGCCGCGCCGAACCGACGGAGATCACCGAGCGGGAGCGCGAGATCTGCGCGCGCATCGGCCCGGCGCTGAAGGAGCGCGGCTTCGTGCTCGTCGGCATCGACGTGATCGGCGGCTATCTGACGGAAATCAACGTAACATCGCCGACCGGGCTCCGCGAGGTGAAGCGCTTCGGCGGAGCGGACATCGCTTCGCTGTTCTGGGATGCGGTCGAGGCGCGGCGCGGCTGAGGCATGCGCGGTGGACTCCCGTCGCCATCGCAACCGGACTATAACCTGCGCGTCAGCAGGTTCATTGAACGTTTTCCGTTTGATCCGGCCGTTATGCCTTCATAAACCCGTGACGTGTGATACCCGCCCGAAAGGCAGCATGCCCCGGTGCGGATTCCGCTGCGGGGCTGGGCGGGGCGGTGACATGTGCCGCACGGGCTGCACTGCGCACAACAGGGGCAAACCGGACCAGCCATGTCGATCAGCATAGATGGCGCGTCACGGGCCTATTCCACCGAAGTGGATAGCGTGCCGGACGCCGAGTGGGACGAGATCATCGGCGGTTTCGCCGACGCCCACCACGAACAGACCGCATGCTATGCCTCCAGGCATTGGAAGGGGCGCGACAGCCATCTTCTCCTGCGCGCGGGCGGCAGGCCGGTCGCCGGCGCGCGGGCGACGGTCTTCAAGCTCCCCCTCCTCGGCCGCGGACTGGCCTTCGTGCGCTTCGGGCCTTTCTGGCGTGCCGCAGGAAGCGAAGCCGACCCGCGGATCTACCGCGCGGTGGTGGAGGCGCTGGTGCAGGAATATGCCGTTACGCGCGGCCACTGCCTGACGATCCTGCCCCGACCGAGCCCGGTCCACCAGGAGCAGGAATATGCCCTCCTGCGCGAGATGGGCTTCGTGCGCCGGCGCGGGATGCCGGATGCCGAGCGCTACTTCGTCGATCTCTCGCTTTTGGAAGAAGCGCAAATGAAGAGCTTCAGCCAGAACTGGCGCTACAATCTGCGCCGGGCGCTCGGCAACGCGCTGGAAGTCCGCCTTTCCGAGACGCCGCAGGAGGCCGAGGCCTTTGCGAGCCTCTACGAGGAGATGGTCTCGCGAAAGGGCTTCGACAGCGCGACCCCCGTCCATATGACGCGCGCGCTGATGGAGGGACTTCCGCCGGGGCTGCGGCCGAGGCTGGCGCTCGCCTTTCACGAGGGGGAGCTTCTTGCGGGCGCGACGATCGGCCTGTTCGGCGATACGGCCTATTACATGTTCGGGGCCACGTCCGCCGCCGCCCTGCCGCTCAATGCCGGCTACGCGCTGCAGTGGTGGGTGATCGGCTGGCTGAGGGAGCGGGGCGTCAGGTGGTACGATCTCGGCGGCGCCGCACACGAGCCGGGGCTGCGCCACTTCAAGAAGGGCATGGCGGGAAAGAGCGGCCGGATCGTCGTGATGGACGGCGAATATGACCGCTGGGCGAGCCCGATCGGGCGGCTGGCCGCGGACGCGGTGTTCGCTGCCCGCCACGCGCGGCGCAGGATGCGCTACGGCGCAGGCTACGGCCGCCTCGCCAAAGCCTGACCGCCGGTCGCCGGTAGAAGGGTATGTTTTTGTTCGCTTGATGTTCTTGATCTGGTCCAGAGCTTGTGCTTTCATGCCGCATTATCGGCCGGTGGGGGGCCGAAGGGGGCAGGTCGAATGGTTTCGCGTGTGCGTACGATCGCGTTCGAGGGGATAGAGGCTGTTCCCGTCGACGTGCAGGTGATGGTTGCGCCCGGCAAGGTGGGCATCCAGATTGTCGGGCTGGGAGACAAGGCGGTGACGGAAAGCCGCGAGCGCGTGCAGGCCGCGCTGCACGCTTCCGGCCTGTCCATGCCGCCCAAGAAGGTGACGGTCAACCTCGCGCCGGCGGATCTTCCGAAGGAGGGCAGCCACTACGATCTGCCCATCGCGCTCGGCCTGATGGCCGCGCTCGGCGCGATCCCGGCGGATGCGCTGGCGGGCTATGTCGTGCTGGGCGAGCTTGCGCTTGACGGCACGGTGGCGCGGGTGGCGGGCGTGCTGCCCGCCGCGATCGGAGCCAATTCCATGGGCAAGGGCCTGATCTGCCCGCATGATTGCGGGCCGGAAGCCGCCTGGGCGAGCAGCGAGCTCGACATCCTGGCGCCGCGCAGCCTGGTCGCGCTCGCCAACCATTTCCGCGGTACGCAGGTGATGGACCGGCCGGAGCCGGCAATGGGTCCGCCGCCGGGTGCCTTACCGGACCTTGCCGAGATCAAGGGGCAGGAAAGCGCCAAGCGGGCGCTGGAGGTGGCGGCCGCGGGCGGGCACAATCTCCTGATGGTCGGCCCGCCCGGCGCGGGCAAGTCGATGCTGGCGCAGCGGCTGCCCTCCATCCTGCCGCCGCTCTCCCCGCGCGAGCTCCTGGAGGTCTCCATGGTCGCCTCGATCGCCGGGGAGCTCGCCGACGGCCGACTTTCGGACCGGCGGCCCTTCCGTGCGCCACACCACTCCGCTTCCATGGCCGCACTGGTCGGCGGCGGCATGCGCGCGCGTCCGGGCGAGGTCTCGCTCGCCCATCACGGCGTGCTCTTCCTGGACGAATTGCCCGAATTCACGCCGCAGGTGCTCGATTCGCTGCGCCAGCCGCTGGAGACCGGCGAATGCGTGATCGCCCGGGCCAATCACCGCGTGAGTTACCCGGCCGAAATCCAGCTCGTCGCGGCGATGAATCCGTGCCGTTGCGGCATGGCCGGCGAGCCGGGGCATCGCTGCGCGCGGGGCCAGCGCTGCCAGGCGGACTACCAGGCGCGCGTTTCCGGCCCGCTGCTCGACCGCATCGATCTGCGCATCGAGGTGCCGGCGGTCACCGCGAGCGATCTCATCCGCCCCGGCAAGGCGGAGGCGAGCGCTGCCGTGGCGGAGCGGGTGGCCCGCGCCCGCGCCGTCCAGAACGCGCGCTACGCCGCGCTGGGCCTGCCGGCCTCCGCCACCAATGCGCGCTGCCCTGCGGCTGTCATAGAAGAGGTCGCCGTTCCCGATGCTGGCGGGCTGTCGCTGCTTCGGGATGCAAGCGAGAAGCTGGGACTTTCCGCCCGCGCCTATCACCGCGTTCTCAAGGTCGCCCGCACGCTCGCGGACTTGGAGGGAGTGGAGCAGGTGGGCCGCATTCATCTGGCCGAGGCGATCTCCTACCGGATGGCCGGGGAGCGCCTTTCGCAGGCCGCCTGAGAACAGTCGGGACAGGGATCTCAGAAATTCTTACCCGGCCTTCGGCAGCACCGCGTCCACCTCGGCGCGCAGCGGGATGGCGGGTTGTGCGCCGGGCTTGAGGCAGGCGAGCGCGCCGGCGACCGCCGCCAGGCGCAGGGCGGGTTCCAGGGCGAGCCCTTCCGACAGGCCGGCGGCCAGATATCCGCAGAACGTGTCGCCCGCACCGACCGTGTCGACTGGCGTGATGGGAAACGCCGGCACGTGGAAGAATTGTTCAGGCGTGGCCGCCATCACGCCGTCACCGCCCAGGGTGACGACGATGACGCGCCCCGTCCGGCCGGCAAAGGCGCGCATCCTCTCCTCGCGGTTTTCGCCCGCCAGAGCCAATCGCGTAACATAGAGATCGAATTCGGTCTCGTTGGCGATGACATAGTCGGCCATTGCAAGGAAGCGGGCGGCATCGGCGTGGAACGGCGCGGTGTTGAGCAGCGAGACGGCGCCCGCTGCGCGGGCGGTCTTCAGCGCAGCCTCCACCGCCGTCAGGGAGATCTCGTGCTGAAGGAGCACGAAATCGCCGCGGCCAAGGCCCGCCGAAGCCACGTCTGGTGCCGAAACTTCGGCATTCGCACCGGGGATGACGGCGATGACGTTCTCGCCGTCGCCGCCGACGAGGATCATCGCCGTGCCGGTGGGGGCCGCCGTTTTCTTCACCTGTGTGAGATCGACGCCGGCCTTGTCCAGCAGATTCAGCGCCTGGCCGGCGAAAGAGTCGGCTCCGACGGCTCCGATCATGCGGACGGAAGCGCCGGCGCGGCGGGCGGCGAGCGCCTGGTTCGCACCCTTGCCGCCGGGCGCGGTGGAGAAATCGGTGCCCGGCACGGTTTCGCCGGGTGCGGGCAGCCTCTCCACGCGGGCGATCAGGTCGAGATTGATGGAACCGATAATGGTGATCACGAAAGGCCTCCCCGGCGCGATTCGGGGAGGCTAACGGGTTTGCGCGGGAGCGCAAGGAGGCATTCCCTTCCAGGATGCGTGCATTCCTCCGACGCGTCCTTCGCCTTGTGGCGACCCCATATCGGCAGGCAGGTGGCCGATGGGGACAACCACAGCCACCAGCAGAGCGGCCAAGCCGTCTCGGGAGGGCGGAGGCGCGCGAAGGACTCCGTCCTTTCCGTCTGAACAAACGGCATGGCGTCGCGGCAAAGGGGCGTCCGTATCAGCCCTGCCGCTGGAGCTGCGCCGCCTCCCAGCCGAGGATCGCGCGCTTGCGCGTCAGCCCCCAGTGATAGCCCGTCAGCGCGCCGGATTTGCCGAGCGCGCGATGGCAGGGCACCACGAAGGAGAGCGGGTTCGCCCCGACCGCCGCACCAACGGCGCGCGAGGCGGCCGGGCAACCGATCTCGGCGGCGATATCGGAATAGGCGCGTGCCCGCCCCAACGGGATCTTCAACAGCGCCTCCCAGACGCGCACCTGGAAATCGGTGCCGATGAAGACGACGCGCAACGGCTCGTCGGAGCGCCAGCGGGACGGCTCGAAGACGCGGGCTGCATAGGGCGCGGTGGCGGAGATATCCTCCACATAGCGGGCGTTCGGCCAGCGTGAGCTCATGTCTTCGAAGGCGGCCTGCTCCTCGCCCGGATCGGCGAACGCAAGGCCGGCGAGGCCCCGATCGGTCACCATCACCAGCGCGATCCCGAAAGGCGAGATGTGGTAGCCGTAGCGGATGGTGAGGCCGGCGCCGCGCGATTTGTACTCGCCCGGCGATATCGCTTCGTGGGTGACGAAGAGGTCGTGCAGGCGGCCGGGACCGGACATGCCGAGCTCCAGTGAGGTCTCCAGCAGCGGCATGCCGCCGTCGAGCAGCCGCCGCGCATGGTCGAGCGTGACGGCCTGCAGGAAGGCCTTGGGCGAGAGTCCCGCCCAGCGGGTGAAGAGCTTCTGCAGCCCCGTGGGCGTTTCGTCGAGCTCGGCGGCGAGCGCCTCAAGCGAGGGCTGGTCGCGATAGTCGAGGCTGATCTTTTCGATCACGCGCCGGACGACCTCATAGTCGTTGCCGACTGGCGTGATGTCTCGTTCGAGGATGGCGAGTTCTGCATTCATGACACTTTCTCCTTGAGCGCAATATGCGTGGAGAAAGGGCGCGTCTCCACCCGATTCTTGCTCGTCTTCAGCGGGTTTTCGCCGTGGCCAGCGCCTGACCGAAGGCCTCGGCGAAGCTCTCGCGGTCGGCCGGGTTCAGAAAACTGCCGAGAAGGACGCGCTTCTGGCGCATTTCCACCGCCATGTCCGTGATGCCGATCTCGGCATGCCGCTGCACGCGGAAGCGCGTCCAGAAGGGATTGAAGCTGTGCTCCTCGGTCTTGCCTGAGAGCGGCACCTTGCGGATGAGGAGGTTGGTGCGGGAGAGCGAAATCTCCTCGCGCACCTTGGCGGCGCGGTAATTCACGCGGAAGGCGATGTAGAGCGCCAGCACGTCGAGGCCGAAGAAACCGACGATCGGCCAGGCCCCCATGCTGAGGAAGATGGCACCCACGGTCACCCACATGAGAAGCATGGCGCCCATGAGGACAGCAAAGCCCGCCCGGCCGAGAGACCGGTGCGGCACAAGAAGCGCCTTGAAGAAAGGCACGTCTGCGGCATTCTTTTCGTCCATCACTCGGATTATAGAGGCGGAATGCAAAAGCCCAAGTCCCAAAATGCCGCCGCGAAGGCGGCGGCGCGCTCACCCGCCAAGCCGGCCCGCAAGAAAAACCCCCGAAAGGCGCTGACGGCCTACAGTCCCGAGCAGGTGGAGGAGATCTTCCGCCGCCTTCGCGTGCAGCGGCCGGAGCCCAAGGGGGAACTCGAATCCGTGAACCCCTTCACGCTGCTTGTCGCCGTCGTATTGTCCGCGCAGGCGACGGATGTCGGCGTGAACAAGGCCACGAGGCCGCTCTTCGAGGTGGCCGACACGCCGGAAAAGATGCTGGCGTTGGGGGAGGAGAAGCTCGGGCGGTATATCCGCACCATCGGGCTATGGCGCAACAAGGCGAAGAACGTGATCGCGCTCTGCGAGGCGCTCATCCGCGATCACGGCGGAAAGGTGCCTGAGGACCGGGAGGCGCTCCAGAGCCTCCCGGGCGTGGGGCGGAAGACCGCCAATGTCGTGCTCAATGTCGCCTTCGGCCATCCGACCATGGCGGTCGACACGCACATCTTCCGGATCGCCAACCGCATCCTGCTCGCGCCGGGCAAGACACCCGACGAGGTCGAGCGCGCGCTGCTCGAGGTCGTCCCGCAGGACTACCTTCTCCATGCGCATCACTGGCTGATCCTGCATGGGCGCTACGTCTGCAAGGCGCGCAAGCCCGACTGCCCCGCCTGCGTCATCGCCGATCTCTGCAAGGCGCCGGAAAAGACGACCGACGTGCCGGCTCCGCTCGTGGCCTGGGGGACGATCGAGCCGGGCCGCGAGGCAGAAGAGGCTCAGCTATAGCGCGCCATGACGGCGGCGAAGATCGGGATCAGCGCGAAAACAGCGATCTCCGCGCGCAGAAAGCGGCGCATGGCGGCGATCTCGGCATCGGGCACGACATAGCCTTCCCCGGAAGCGGCCCGGCTCCACTTAAGGATGCGCATGGTCGGTTTGGCGGAAAGGATGCCGACCAGAACAAACGCCGCCATCTTGGCCCAGAAGGCGTGGTTGCCGACATAGTATTCCCAGCCCTTGAGCCCGAAGACCACGCGGCAGACGCCGACGACGATGATCGCCGCCGCCACCACGCCATACATTCGGTCGACATGGGTGAGAATCCTGAGATCGCGCCCGGAAAGCCCTTTGCGCATCAGGACGATTTCGCTGACGAGCACGGCCGCGAGCATGAACATGAGCAGGTGGTGCAGGATGGCGAGCAGAAGGTCTGTGAGCATGTGTCCCCCAATGCTTGAGCTTCGGGATGCCTGCGGGAATCGGCATGAGCCCACCGGAGTCTGCACCCTTTCGGTTGAGCGGCAAGCCGGGATTTGGCAATCTGCCAGCATGGCACTGCAACGCGCGCTCAACCCCATGCCCGAGGACATCAAGACGGCGCTCGAGATGCGCGGCCTCATGGACACCTATCAGGCGCGTCCACCCTATCAGCGCAACGACTACCTGGGTTGGATCGCCGGTGCCAAGCGGGCTGAGACGCGCCAGAAGCGGCTCGGCCAGATGCTCGACGAACTTGCACGCGGCGGCGTCTATATGCGCATGCGCTGGAAGGGATAGGCGGACCAGTGGCTGCCGCTGGAGAAATCGGAACCGTTCAGGCATGGATCCCCGGGACAAGCCCGGGGATGACGAGGTGGAGATGTCTCCGCCAATCGCCAGCGTTGGCGATTAGAGTATCCCGAAAAGTGGATGCCGGTTTTCGGAAGAGATCATGCTCAAGCAAAGTTGGATCATGATGCCGATCCGACGAAACGGGATCATGATCTAGCCGCTCCTCCTCTGTATTCGTCATCCCCGGGCTTGACCCGGGGGATGCATGCCTGAACTTTGAAGCCTCACCGACGCTCGAGAACGACCGGCGTTGAAGCGCTTCTCTCCTCCCTCGCCGCGATCATCTTGTGCAGATGCACCATCATGGCTGCGGCGAAGAGCGGCGTGAGCAGGTTGAGGAGCGGCACGGCCAAAAAAGCGGCGATCACGAAGCCCGCGAGGAACACCGTGCCGGCATTGCGCCGGCGCAGGGTCTTGGCATCCGCCTCGCTGCGGAAGCGCATGGCGGCGAACTCGAAGAATTCCCGGCTGAGCAGATAGGCGTTGACGACGAAGAAGGCGATCAGGTTCACGCCGGGCACGAGGAGCAGCATCAGCGCGATGATGTTGCCGAGGATGACGACGCCGAGAAACTTCAGCGAGAGCAGGACCGCCGGCACGAGCGGCACCGCCTTGCCCGGCGGGTCCTGCGGATAGCTCTCCTTCTCCACCGCTTCGGCCACGTCGTCGAGGAAAATGCCGGCGACGGCCGCCGTGATCGGCGCAATCAAAAGCGCGAGCGCCAGTGCCAGCCCCACGCCAGCGACGATTGCCGCAAGCAGCCCGAGCCACCCCGCCCAGGCGGGGAGGCCGGGCAGGAGCGCGTCGAGCCACGGCATCGCGTAGATCTCAAACAGCTCGCGCAGGCCGAACCAGAGGGCGGCGAGGATAAGAAGGGTAAGCCCCAATGTCTTGAAGAAGGCGCCGCGGAAGGCGGGCGAGAAGAGCTGGCTGGCGGCGGCGCGCGCGGCGTCGAGGATCATGGAAGCCCTTTCATCGGCTGCAAAGGCCTGTCGCCGCGAGATAGGATGCTTCACGAGGCCGCGCAAGCGGTGCGCCGCACTTGCAAATCCCTGCCGAGGCGGTAAACCGCTCAACACCCGCCCGCGTCCGGCCATCCTGGAGTTTTCCCATGAGCGAATACGACGTCCTCTGCATCGGCAATGCCATCGTGGACATCATTGCCCGGTGCGACGATTCCTTCCTGGTGGAGAACGGGATCATCAAGGGCGCGATGAACCTGATCGAGGTGGAGCGCTCAGCGCTGCTCTACGAACGCATGGGGCCGGCCATCGAGACCTCCGGCGGAAGCGCCGGCAACACGGCGGCCGGCGTGGCGGGCTTCGGCGGGCGCGCCGCCTTCTTCGGCAAGGTGTCGAACGACGGGCTGGGCGATATCTACCGGCACGACATCCGCGCGCAGGGCGTGGCCTTCGACACGGCGCCGCTGCAGGGCCATCCGCCCACGGCGCGCTCCATGATCTTCGTGACGCCCGACGGCGAGCGCTCGATGAACACCTATCTCGGCGCCTGCGTGGAGCTTGGACCGGAAGACGTGGAGGAGGAGAAGGCAGCGGAGGCCAAGGTCACCTATTTCGAGGGCTATCTCTGGGACCCGCCGCGCGCCAAGGAGGCGATCCGCAAGACGGCGGAGATCGCCCATGTAGCGGGACGCGAGGTCTCCATGACGCTCTCCGACCCCTTCTGCGTCGACCGCTACCGCGGCGAGTTCCTCGACCTCATGCGCTCGGGCACGGTCGACATCGTCTTCGCCAACGAGCACGAGGTGATGTCGCTCTACCAGACGGCGTCCCTGGAGACGGCCCTTTCGGCATTCCGCGAGGATTGCAGGCTGGGCATCGTCACGCGCTCGGAGCATGGATCGATCGCGGTGACGCGCGAGGAGACGGTCGCGATCAAGCCGGTGCCGGTCGAGAACCTGGTGGATACGACCGGTGCGGGCGATCTCTATGCGGGAGGCTTCCTCTTCGGCTACACGCAGGGGCGCAGCCTCGCCGATTGTGGCCGGCTGGGCTCGCTGGCGGCCTCGCTCTGCATTCAGCAGATCGGCCCGCGCCTGCAGATCAGCCTGAAGGAAGCCGCCGAGCAGGCGGGCCTGTTGTAGAAACGTCTAGACGATTAGACGATATCTTCCGGGCGGCGGCCCGGGCGCGGCTTATAGCGCGGGAAGGTCCAGCCGAATTTGAGCGCGCCCCCGCGCACGAGGAAGGCGGCCAGGAAGGCGATGAGCGCACCTGCCATCGTCGGCGCGCCGGAAAAATCCGCTGCCGTATAGACTGCCGACCCCGTAAGGGCGGCGGTGATATAGATCTCGGGTCTGAGCAGCACCGACGGCTCGCCCGCAAGCAGATCGCGCATGATGCCGCCCACGGTGCAGGTCATCATGCCTGTCACAAGCGCAACAGCCGGGGATCCGGTCGCGGCAAGGCCCTTGGCGGCGCCTATGACGCAATAAGCCGAAAGCCCGACCGCATCGAGCCAGAGCAAGAGCTTGTAACGCGATTCCACCAGATGGGCGGAAAAATAGACGACGACCGCCACCACCGTGCAGACGACGAGATAGGCGGGGTCCGCCACCCAGAAGACCGGAAGATCCAGCAGCAGGTCGCGCACCGTGCCGCCGCCCAGGCCGGTGACGCTGGCGAAGAACAGGAAGCCGATGACGTCGAGCTGCTTGCGGGAGGCGGCAAGCGCGCCCGTGGCCGCGAATACGGCCACGCCGGCATAATCGAACAGGAGAATCGGGTTCATCGGCAGCCTCCCGCTTTCGCGTAGCGCAAGGCTGCCGGAAAGGGAAGCTAGGGGGCGCTGTCGGGGCCTGTCGCAGCTTCCGCGCCGGCTCCGTTGCCTGCCTTCGGCCCGCCCTTGGCCACGCCGACCATGGCCGGGCGCAGGACGCGGTCACCGATCACGTAGCCTGACTGCACCACCTGCACGACCGTGTTGTTCGGCACCTCGGAATTCGGCACCTCGAACATTGCCTGATGGAAATGGGGGTCGAACTTCTCACCCTCCGGCTCGATGCGCTTTACGCCATGGCGCTCCAGGGCGGCAAGCATGGCACGTTCGGTCATCTCGACGCCTTCCACCAGCGCCTTGAAACCGGGATCGGCCTCCTCCGCGCGGGCTTCCTCGGAGACCGCCTGCAGCGCACGCTGCAGGTTGTCCGACACGGTGAGCATGTCGCGAGCGAAATTGGCGATGCCGTAGACCCGCGCATCGGTCACATCGCGCTGGGTGCGCTTGCGCAGATTCTCCATTTCGGCGGCGATGCGGAGCGCACGTTCCTTCAATTCCTCGTTCTCCTTGGCCAGGCGAAGGAGAACATCCTCTTCGGAGACAGGTGCGGCACCCTCGCCCTCGGCGAATGCGGCCGCTTCGGCGCCATTCTCCACGGCCCTCTCCTCGGCCTGGTCCTGATCGGGCGCGCGGTCGTCCTTCGGGTGTGTATTCATTGCCTATCCGTCGTCGATATTATCCTTGAAACCGGGCCGGATATCGAGGTTTGTGACCCTAAAATCAAGGGGTGCGGAAAAGAGGCCGGTCAGGACGGCAAGCCAGCCCCGCCCACGGGAACCGTGCGCACATGGCTGTCGAAGCCGGCGATCAGCGGCCGGGCCCTGGCTATGGCCGCCTGGACCTCCGGCAGCGAAAGAGAGGCTTTTTGGTTCTCCTCGCTGTCCCAGACCTCGGTGATCCAGATCGCATCGGCATCGTCCTCCGCTTTCGCGATCACATAACTGAGGCAGCCCGGCATCTCGCCGGTGGAGTCCAGCAGAATCCGGATCAGCGTCTCACGCTCGCCTGGCTGGGCGCGCATCTTTCCGATCAGTCCGAACATTCTCCCTCCGCTCAAGCTACCGCAGCAAACGTCCCACGAGCTGGGCCGTGTAGTCCACCATCGGCACGATGCGCGCGTAGTTGAGCCGCGTGGGTCCGATGATCCCGAGCGCGCCGATGACGCGTGATTCCTGGTCGCGATAGGGTGCCACGACGAGCGAGGAACCGGAAAGGGAAAAAAGCTTGTTCTCCGAGCCGATGAAGATGCGCACGCCCGGTCCTTCTTCCGCGAGTCCCAGGAGCTGGATCAGCGCCTCCTTGGTTTCCAGATCCTCGAACAGGTGGCGCAGGAGCTCGATATCGGCCTGGGCGGTCACATTTTCGAGCAGGTTCGCTCGGCCGCGGACGATGATGCGCGCCGGCGCGTCGCTCTCGGTGCCGGCCCAGATGGCAAGGCCCTGCTCGACGAGCGACTGGGACAGCGAATCGAGGGCTGCGCGGGTCTCCTCCTTGAGCCGCGCCATCTCGGTTTTCGCCTCCGCGAGCGTACGGCCGCGGATATGCGCGTTGAGGAAGTTGGAGGCTTCGATGAGCTGCGAGGTCGTCACGCCCGGCGGGACCTCGATGACGCGGTTCTCCACCTCGCCGTTCTGCGAAACCAGAATCGCAAGCGCTTTCTGCGGCTCGAGCTGTATGAACTCGATATGTTTGAGCGGGGCTTCGGTCTTGGCCGCGAGCACGAGGCCGGCGCCACGCGAAAGGCCGGAAAGCATCTGGCTCGCTTCCGTCAGCATATGGTCGAGCGACTGGCCGCGGCCGGAGGCCTTGATCTGCGCCTCGATCACGCGCCTTTCCTCCTCGGAGAGGTCCCCGATCTCCATGAAGGCGTCGACGAAGAAGCGCAGGCCCTGCTGCGTCGGCAGGCGGCCGGCGGAAATGTGCGGGGCATAGATGAGACCCAACTGCTCCAGGTCGCTCATCACATTGCGCACGGTGGCCGGCGAAAGCTGCGTCGGCAGCAGCCTGGAAAGGTTGCGCGAACCCACAGGCTCGCCATGCTGCAGATAGCTCTCCACGATCAAGCGGAAGATGTCGCGCGAGCGCGCATCGAGGGACTGGAACGTCTGGTCAGCCACAGGCTTGGTCATGCTCGTGCCTCCGTGCCGGAATATAAGCGGCGCAGCGGCGAACACAACTGCCGGCGCGCCCTCGCGCACGCGGTTTTCCTTTGCGTCGAGAGGCCTGGAAAGCTACAAGCCGGCACCAACACAAAAATCACCATCGGGAAGCTGGAGGCAGGAAGACATGCGACCATCAAGGCGGCAACCGGACGAGATGCGCGCTGTCAGCTTTGAGCGGGGCATTTCCAAGCATGCCGAGGGCTCCTGCCTCGTCAAGTTCGGCGATACGCAGGTGCTCTGCACGGCAAGCCTGGAAGAGAAGGTGCCTTCCTGGCTTCGCAATTCGGGCAAGGGCTGGGTGACCGCCGAATATGGCATGCTGCCGCGCTCGACGGGCGACCGCATGCGCCGCGAGGCCTCCAGCGGGAAACAGGGCGGGCGCACGCTGGAGATCCAGCGCCTCATCGGCCGCAGCCTGCGTTCGGTGGTGGACTTGCAGGCGCTGGGCGAGATGCAGATCACGGTCGATTGCGACGTGCTGCAGGCCGACGGCGGCACGCGCACGGCCGCGATCACCGGCGGTTTCGTGGCGCTCCATGATTGCCTTACCTGGATGCAGGCCCGGCAGATGGTTTCCGTCGAGCGCGTCCTGAAGGACCATGTGGCCGCAGTCTCCTGCGGCCTCTACGAGGGGACGCCCGTGCTCGACCTCGACTACGCGGAGGACTCGGCCGCCGAGACCGACGCCAATTTCGTCATGACCGGCAAAGGCGGCATCGTCGAGATCCAGGGGACGGCGGAAGGCGCTCCCTTTTCCGAAGAGCAGTTCCACGAGCTTCTGTCGCTCGCGAAGAAAGGCATCGCCCGGCTGGTGGAATTGCAGAAGATGGCGGTTCTTTAGCCTAGGACACGATGAAGCCCGCAGCCATTCTCGAAGCCGCCCTCTATGTGGACGATCTGGCCGAAGCCGAGCGCTTCTACGGCCAAGTGCTCGGGCTCGACCTCCTGGCGAAGGCGGAAGGACGGCACGTCTTCTTCCGCTGCGGGGACACGGTGCTGCTCCTGTTCGACCCGAAGGCGACGGAGGTGCCGCCGGAAGCGGGCGCCCGCCTGCCTGTGCCGCCGCACGGTGCCCACGGACCGGGCCACCTGTGCTTCTCCGCGGGCGCAGCGGAAATCGAGCTGTGGAAAAAGCACCTCGAAGATCACAACGTCGCCATCGAAGCCGATTTCGAATGGCCTCGGGGCGGCCGGTCCATCTATTTTCGCGATCCGTCCGGCAATTCGCTGGAATTCGCGGAGCCGCGCATATGGAGTTTCACGTGAGGCCGATCGAAAACAGGAAATTCGTGCTCGCCAGCCACAACAAGGGCAAGCTCGACGAGCTTGCCGATCTGCTGGCGCCCTTCGGCTATCAGGTACAATCGGCAGCCGAACTCGGCCTGCCCGAGCCGGAGGAGACCGGCACGGAATTCGAGGAGAATGCCTATATCAAGGCGCTCGCCGCCGCCAAGGCGACGGGCATGCCTGCCCTGTCGGACGATTCGGGCATGTGTGCAGACGCCTTGGGCGGCGCGCCGGGCGTCTACACCGCCGACTGGGCGACGCAGCCCGACGGCAGCCGTGATTTCGGCGCCGCCATGGATAAGGTGGAGAAGCTGCTGCGGGAAAAAGGCGCCCTCACGCCCGAGCGGCGGCGGGCGCGTTTCGTGGCCGTGCTCTGCCTTTGCTTTCCCGACGGAGAGGCGGAATTCTACCGCGGCGAGGCGGAAGGCCATCTCGTCTGGCCGCCACGTGGCACGCTGGGCTTCGGCTATGATCCGGTCTTCCAGCCGGACGGCCATCACAGGACCTTCGGGGAGATGACGGCGGAGGAAAAGCATGGCTGGAAGCCGGGAGACGCGCATGCGCTCTCGCACCGCGCCCGTGCCTTCAAGAAGTTCGCGCAGACAAGGCTAGGGGTTTCATGACCGCAGTGCTCGATGGGGGGCCTGGCTTCGGTGTCTATGTCCACTGGCCCTTCTGCGCGGCCAAATGCCCTTACTGCGACTTCAATAGCCATGTGCGCCACCAGCCGGTGGACCAGGAGCGCTTCGTCACCGCCTTCGCGCGCGAGCTGGCCACCATGCGCGCACGCACGGGGCCGCGTAGCGTCTCCAGCATTTTCCTAGGCGGTGGAACGCCGTCGCTGATGGAGCCGAAGACCGTCGGCGCCATCCTCGATGCCATTGCCGCCAACTGGCGCATGCCGGCGGGGATCGAGATCACGCTGGAAGCCAATCCCTCCTCGGTGGAGGCGGACCGGTTCCGCGGCTACCGCTCCGCCGGCGTCAACCGTGTCTCTCTGGGCGTGCAGGCGTTGAACGACAGGGATCTGCGCCTTCTCGGCCGGCTCCACAATGTGGAGGAGGCGCTGCGCGCCATCCGGCTGGCACGCGACATCTTCCCGCGCATGTCCTTCGACCTGATCTATGCCCGCCCGGGGCAGACGGCGGATGCCTGGGCGGCTGAACTTGAGGAGGCGATCGGCCACGCGGCCGACCATCTGTCTCTCTATCAGCTCACCATCGAGGAGGGCACGCCCTTCCACGCGCTGCGCGCGGCGGGAAAGCTCGTGGAGATCGATCCCGGCCTTGCGGCGGACCTTTACCAGGCGACGCAGGATGTGACGGCTGCGCAGGGACTCCCGGCCTATGAGATCTCCAACCATGCCAGGCCCGGCGCGGAGAGCCGCCATAACCTCATCTACTGGCGCTACGGCGAATATGTGGGCGTCGGACCCGGCGCCCATGGCCGCTTTGTCGAGGATGGCCGCCGGGTCGTGACGATCACCGAGAAGCATCCGGAAACCTGGGCGGCGCTCGTGGAATCCCGGGGCTCCGGCGTCACCGGCGGGGAGATGCTCACGCGCTCGGAGGAAGCGGACGAATTCCTGCTCATGGGGCTGAGGCTCGTCGAAGGAATCGACCTCGACCGCTACGAAAAGCTCGCAGGCCATCCACTCTCGCCGCAGCGCGTGGCGGTGCTTCGCGAGGAGGGCCTGCTGGAGCCCGTCGGGAACTCGCGCCTGCGCGCCACGCCGGCCGGCATGGTGGTGCTCGACGCGCTCGTGGCTGACCTGGCGCGATAGGCTCAGCTTCCTCCGGTGAAGCTCGCTGGTGCGGGGCTGATCAGCCGCGCAGCGCCGTCCGTCACTTCATAGACCGCATAGCCGCGCTCATTGGTGCCGTCGGGAAGGAAGCGGAACGTACCCGTCGTGCCCGCGAATCCGGACACGGTCTGCAGATACGCCGGGGTGAAGGCCGCGGCACCGCCCTGTCTGGCGAGCGCGGAGGCGAGGATGACCGAATCATAGGCCAGCGAGGCGGTCACGGAGGGCTCGGCGCCGAAGCGCTGCTGGTAGCGCCCCTTGAAGATGTTGAGGCGGGCGTGGTCGACATCGGCGAACCACCCGCCCTGAAGGGCGGGGTCCGAGAGATTGGCGCTGGTCCACTGGCCGTTGCCGAGGAGCCGCTTGCCTGAAAGATCGATGCCCATGCCCTTGAGCGCGGCGGCGATGACGCTCGGCGTGTTGCCGCCGTCGGGGATGAAGATCGCGTCGGCATCGCTGATCGACAGCGCCACCTCCTGCAAGGCGGCCATCATCGAGGCGTTGTCGTACCCGTACCGGCCTACGGCGACGACCTCACCGCCCGAGGCCTGCAGCACGCGCCGGGCCTCGGCCTCCGCGAGTTGGCCCGCGGGGCCGTTCGGAACGAGGGCGACGACCCTCCGCACGCCCTGCGAGGCGGCATAGGCGATGATGCGGCGGACGAGATCTCCCGGCAGGAACGAGTTGAGATAGGTGCCGGGCCCGGCCGCCGAGCGGTCGGAGGAGAAGGCGAGGGTGGGCGGATGAGCGGGGCCGAGAGCGACGGAGGCCGCTCGCACATTTGCTGCGAAAAGCGGTCCGAGGATCATTGCCGCGCCCTCGGATACGGCACTTGCGGCGGCCGCTGAAGCGCCCGGTTCCGTGCCGCCGGTGTCCTTCACCACGATCTGAAGCGTATCGAGCCCGGCATCCTCCAGCGCAAGCCGGGCAGCGTTCCTGATCTCCCCCGCAACGGTGCCGCCATTGCCCTCGGCGCTGAGCGGCACCAGGAGGGCGACGCGCGTTTCGCCCGAGCCGATGATTTCGCCCTGGGCCGGCACCGTATTCGCCGCCGGCCGGGCGGTCGCCGCCGGCTGCCGCGACGGCAGGCCGGAGGGGACCTGCTGCGTGGAACAGGCGGAAAGGAAAGCCGCAAGCGCTGCCACCGTGATCGTTCCTGCGCGACGTGCGCATGCCAGATGCATTTGTCGGTCTTCCTTCAATCAGCGGTTCGGGTCCGCGAATTTGCAACCCGCCAGACGACATGTCAAAGAGTTGGCCGGCAAGATATTGGATCGCCGCACGGGGAAGGCAACGTTGGAGGCGAAGGAAAAAGACGGGCGCAGCTCATTCATCCTCGGCGGGGCGAAGATTGCCGCGCCGCGGCTTGCGCCCGCGCTCTATCTAGTCGCCACGCCCATCGGCAACCTCTCCGACATCACGTTGCGCGCGCTGGAAACCCTCGCCGGGGCGGATGTGCTCGCCTGCGAAGACACGCGGGTGACGCGCGTGCTGCTAGAACGCTACGGCATTCGCAGACGGATGCTGGCCTACCACGAGCACAACGAGGCCGAAGCTACCGCGCGGCTGGTGGCGATCGTGGAGGAGGGCAGGAGCGTAGCGCTTGCGAGCGACGCCGGCACGCCGCTCGTGTCCGATCCCGGCTTCCGGCTTGTCCGGGCAGCGCAGGAAAGAGGGGTGCGCGTGGTGCCGATCCCCGGCCCTTCGGCGGTGCTGGCAGCGCTCTCGGTCTCCGGCCTGCCGACCGACGCCTTTATGTTTGCCGGCTTTCTTCCTTCCAAGGCGGGCCAGCGCCGGAGCAGGCTCGAGGCACTCGCTTCGGTGCCGGCAACCCTCGTCTTCTTCGAATCGCCGCGCCGGATCGCCGACAGCATGGCCGCGATGGGCGAGGTGCTCGGCCCGCGGCAGGCGGTCGTGGCGCGCGAGCTGACCAAGGCATTCGAGGAACTGCGCCGGGGCACGCTGCCCGAGCTTGCCGCTCACTATGCGGAGGCCGGCGCGCCGAAGGGCGAAATCGTGGTCTGCATCGCGCCGCCGGGTGAGGCGGCCCCCGCCGATGCCGATGAAATCGACCGGTTGCTGCTTGCGCTGTCGGCGGAAATGCCGGCGTCCAAGGCGGCGGGGGAGGCCGCCCGCATGACGGGCGGCAGGAAATCCGAACTCTATCAGCGCCTGCTTGCCCTGAAGGAGGGCGGCGATGGACGCTGACGCCCGCGCGAACCGGCGGCGAGCCTACAGGAAGGGCCATCGCGGCGAGCGGCTTGCCTCCCTGGCGCTGATGCTCAAGGGCTACCGCATCGTCGCGCGCCGCTTCCGCACGCCTGTGGGCGAGATCGACCTGATCGCCCGGCGCGGCAGCCTGGTCGCCATCGTCGAGGTGAAGGCGCGGCGGACGCTGACCGAGGCGATGGAGGCCGTCTCCTACACCGCACAGCGGCGCATCGACGCGGCGGCGGACCTGTGGCTCGCCCGCCAGCCGGATTATGCGCGGCTCAGCATCCGCTACGATCTGGTCGCGATCCTGCCGGGCCGCTGGCCCGTGCATGTGAAGAACATCTACGCCGCGCGCTGAAATCTAACGCCGCGTCACCCGCATGGGCAGCCCGCCCTGGGGCTGGGTGGTGAGCTTCTGCACCGGCCAGGGCTTGGTCTCCGGCAGGAGGTCGAAGCGATAGCGCGACATGAGCACGGCGAGCGCGATCACCGCCTCCTGCATGGCGAAGGTCGCGCCGATGCAGACGCGCGGGCCGGCGCCGAAGGGGAGATACTGGAAACGGTTGATCTGTTCGCGGTTCTCCGAATGGAAGCGCGAGGGCCTGTAGGCCTCCGGATCGTCCCAGAGCTTGCGGTGACGGTGCACCGTCCATGGCATCACAAGCACCTGCGCGCCCTTGGGGATCTTCAGGTCCTGATAAGCATCCGCCTCGATCGCCTCGCGGTTGATGGAGGGGGCCGGCGGATAGAGCCGCATCGCCTCCTCGAAAGCAGCGCGCGTGTATGGCATCTTGTCGAGCCATTTCACGGGATCGGGCTCGCTTGCGAGCACCGTATTGATCTCGACCTCGATGCGCTCGCGCTCGCCGGGGAGGTTGGCGAGGCAGTAGATCGTCCAGCCCAGCGCCCGTGCGGTGGTCTCGTGGCCCGCGCCGATGAAGGTGATGATGTTGTCCTCGATCTCCCCGCGCGTAAGCCCCTCCGGCCCTTCGGCGCGCAGGAGAAGGGTGAGGAAATCCTCGGGCGCGGCACCCTCGCGCGCCAGCTTCTCCTTCCGCATCTCCATGGTGCGGGCGACGATGCCGCGGAAGAAGGCGAGCGAGTTGCGCCCCAGGATGCGCGTGATGCGCGGCAGCCAGTCCGGGGCGCCGAGAAGATCGAGCGGGTCGACGCGGCCCATGGTCTCGAACAGCCGGTCCACCTGATGAGCGAAGCCTCCGGAATCTCCGGCGACCTCGCCGGAAAAGAGCGTTTCGGAGAGGATATCGAAGGTGAGCATGGTCATATCGCGGGAGACATCGACCGTAGCGCCGAGCGCCTGCTCGTAACGCTCCGCGAAAGCTTCCGCCTTCTCCAGCATGGGGCGGGCGAAGCCGGCGATGTGGCGCGGCGTGAAGACGGGCGCCATGGCCTTGCGCGAGCGGCGCCAGACCTCGCCTTCGGCGGTGAGCAGCCCATCACGCAGGATGGGCCGCAGGATCTTCTGGCGCACGCGGGCCATCTTGTAGTTCCTGGCGTTGTCCACCAGCACATGGCGGATAAGGCCGGGATCGTTGGCGATGAGCAGGGGACCGCCCACCGCCGCGGTAACGAAGATCCATGGCTCGTTGTAGGACGGCTCGCCCCACAGCTCCAGCGGATTGCGGTAGACGATCCGCATCATCTGCAAGGTCGAGGGCGGCTTTTGCCGCGGGCTCGGCGCTGGCGGGCGGAAGGAGGCGGGGGCGACGTCCATCAAAGTAGCCATGCCTCATAGCTAGGCCTTTGTGGCTGGGGCTTCAATCGGGATGGGGAACGGGGACCCGGTTCCGTGCGTTTGGTATTCAGAAGCCGCGCTTGCAGCCAGCGTCGGTAAACAGGATATGAGGAGCCGAGATGAACTGGAATCAGATCGAAGGAAATTGGGAACAGTTCAGAGGTAAGGCCCAGCAGAAGTGGGGCAAGCTCAGCAATGACGATCTCGATGTGATCAAGGGCAACCGCCGCGAGCTCGCCGGCCGGATCCAGGAGCGCTACGGCAAGACGCAGGAAGAGGCCGAGCGCGAGATCGACGAGTGGGCGTCCCGCCACTGAGCGTTGGGGAAAGATGTCGGAAGGGGCCTGCGGCGAGCCTCGCCGCAGGCATTTTTATGGTGATCAGTCGTGCACGGCGCCCGAGCCGCCGATGGCGACCATCTCGTAAGGCGTACCGCCGGTGATGAGCTCGCGTTTCTTCTCCAGCGTCTCGGCGTCGAGGGCGTGGATGAGGCCACGCAAGGGATCGGTGATCATGATCTCTTCTCCCGCGACGGCGATGCGCGGGCGGGGATCGTTCCAGTGGCCGTCCATGGAATAGGGCTCGGTCACCCCGACGGACTTCACGATCCTGCCCGAAAGCACGTTGATCTGGTGGAGCCGGCCGTCCTCGGTGAAGACATAGGCGAATTTCGGCCGGACCGGATCGACCGCGAAATGCACCCGCCGAAACGGCAGTTCGATGAGCCGGAAGGCGTTCTCGTCTTCCGGATCGATCAGCACGATCGCCTTCTGGCCGAAATTGCCGAGGAAATATTGCAGGCCCTTGCCGCCGAGCAGCGTAGAGACCTTCGCGTCCTCCGGCAGGCCGCTGCCATAGGCGAGATGCGCGATCTCCGGCTTTCCGCCTTCTTCCTTGACGATCAGCAGGCCCGTCTCGCAAGCGATCGCCACGAGATGGCCCGAGGCGGATTCGCCATGAAGACCCGGGCATTCGGCCACCTCGCCCACTTGAGCACCCGACGCGTCCACGACGCGCACGCCCACGGGAAGCTCGGACGGGTCTTCTTTGTTCGGAACAGAGAGCACCAGATGGCCCCCCAGCGGGATTGCGACGCCATGATGCGGCGCAGGTGTCGCGATTGAGCGGATGTCGGGCTTGCCGTCCAGGACGTCCTTCTCCCGGACGAGGCGCACGACGCCCTCACCGTCGTAGAAGATCGCGATCTCGCCGTCATGCGGCACGAAATGCACCGGCTTCTTGCCGGCGATCTCCACGCCGAGCGCCTTCGGCTCGGTGACCTGCAGATCCGCGTGATCGCCGTGATCGTCCATGCCGATACCGGTCGCGAAGGCAGCGGCGATACCGGCATCCGCCTGCACGGCGAAGACCGTCTTGCCGCTTTCGGTGGCGTAGAGGCGGCCCTGGCTCTCGAGCGGGAAGCTCTCGATGATCTTGCCTTCCGCCGCGTCCAGCACATGCACGACGGGCTGATGGCGGTCCGCCACGAACAGGCGCCAAGCGGTCTCCGCTTTCTCGTCCGCCTGCGCCGGCATCAGTCCGAGCGCCAGCCCGAAAGCGAGCGATGAGAGATACGGTCTCACTTCAAACCTCCTATATGTCATAACGTTACAAATGATAGACTGAAGATCGCCGTTCATCCCTTGACGAGCGGCGATGTCCTTAGTGGATGACCGGGGGTGCGGCTATTCCGCGCCGGAAAGGCAGTCGGCCAAGGATTTCGCGAGATTGCCGACGAGCGTGAAGTAAAGGTCGGGACCCTGATCGATGTTCGCCCCCTCCGGATCAAGCATGCCCGTGCGGGCGTCGGTGCCTTCCGTGACGATGTTCACGAACTTCGGCTCGAACTGCGGCTCAGCGAAGACGCAGGCCGCGTTGAGTTCCGTGACTTTGTCGCGGATCTCCTGCAGCCGCTGCGCGCTCGGCATTTGTTCCGGGCTGACGGTAATGGAACCTGCCGCTTCCACCCCGAAGCGATTCTCGAAATAATGATAGGCGTCGTGGAAGACGATAAATGGCTTCCCCCGAACGGGTTCGACGGTCTTCTCGGTGTCGGATATCAGCTTTCCAAGCCGCTCGTCCAAGGCGGCGGCGTTCTTCTCGTAGGTTGCAGCATTCTGAGGATCCGCCTCTACGAGCGTGGATGTGATCTCGCGCGCCATGAGCCGGGCGTTCTCGGGGTCGAGCCAGACATGCATGTCCTTGCCGTGGCCATGATGGTGGTCCGCATGCTCCTCGCCGTGGTCATGGCCCGCTTCCTCGCCTTCATGGTCGTGTTCCTCGTCGCCGTGGCTGTGCGGTTCGAAGGCGCCGCCCTCGCGCATGTCGAGAAGCGTGATGCCGGGGGTCTCGGAAAGGGTAACCACCTTCGCGCCGCCTGCAAGCGAATCGAGCGGCTTTTCCAGGAAGGTCTCGATCCCCTCGCCCACCCAGAAGATCACCTTTGCATCCTCCAGCATGCCGGCCTCCGAAGGCCGCATGGTATAGGTGTGCGGTGAAGCGGCGCCCTTGACCAGAAGCTGCGGCTCCCCCGTGCCGTCTATTATGGCGGCCACAAGCGAATGGACCGGCTTGATGGAGGTCACCACTCCTTCCATCGCAAAGGTCTGGGTGGCGGAAAAGGCCATTGCAAGCGCGGTGGCGACAAGAAGCGTACGTGATTTCATCGGATCCTCGTGCTGAATGTTATGACATTACATGCGGATTGCGTTACGCTATAACGTGTGCCATATGACTTGACAAGAAGGTGCGCGGAGAATGTTGCAATCGATGAGAAATGACGCCGGAACGCTCGTTGAGATGCGGAATGCCGGCGTTCACCGCGCCGGGCGCTGGCTGGTGCGCGGCGTGGATCTCAGCGTCCGGCGCGGCGAGATCGTGACGCTGATCGGGCCCAACGGTTCGGGCAAGAGCACGACTGTCAAGACGGCCATCGGCGTGATCCGGCCCGACGAAGGGACGGTCGCACGGGGGCCGGCGCTGAAGATCGGCTATGTGCCGCAAAAGGTAGTCGTCGATTGGACCCTGCCGCTCAGCGTCGAGCGGTTGATGACGCTGACAGGTTCGCTTGACCGGAAGAAGATTGCCGAGGCGCTGGAAGCGGCGGGCATCGCCCATCTGGCGCGCGCGGAGGTGCAGACGCTTTCGGGCGGCGAGTTTCAGCGGGCACTGCTGGCCCGGGCGCTGGCGCGCGAGCCCGATCTGCTCGTGCTCGACGAGCCCGTGCAAGGCGTGGATTTTTCCGGGGAGATCGCGCTCTATCAGCTCATCCGCGACATCCGCGACCGTACGGGTTGCGGGGTGCTTCTCATTTCACACGACCTGCATGTGGTGATGGCCGAGACGGATACCGTGCTCTGCCTCAACGGTCATGTCTGCTGCCGCGGCACGCCTGAAAACGTGTTGAAGAGCCCGGAATATATGCGGCTGTTCGGCGCCCGTGCCGACGAGACGCTGGCCATCTACCGCCACCATCACGACCACACGCATCTGGCCGACGGCCGCGTGCGCCAGGCGGACGGCACGATCACGGAAAGCTGTTCGGACCACGACCATCACGGCCATCCGGAGGAGCATGGGCATGCTCGATGATTTCTTCACGCGCGCGCTTGTCGCCGGTGTTGGTCTTGCATTGGTGGCTGGCCCGCTCGGCTGCTTCGTCGTCTGGCGGCGGATGGCCTATTTCGGCGACACGATGGCGCATTCCGCACTGCTCGGCGTAGCGCTCGCCTTCCTGTTCGAGATCAACCTGATGGCGGGGGTCTTTATCGTGGCAGCGCTCGCCTCGCTGGCGCTTCTCTTTCTGCAGCGGCACGGCTCGCTTTCCACGGATGCCCTGCTCGGCATTCTCTCCCATTCCACACTGGCGCTCGGATTGGTTATGGTCGCCTTCATGAGCTGGATCAGGATCGATCTCATGGCCTTTCTCTTTGGCGACATCCTCGCCGTCTCGCGCCTGGATATTGCGATGATCTATGGTGGCGGCGCACTGGTGCTCCTGGTGCTCGCCTGGCTTTGGCGGCCGCTTCTCGCCGCGACCGTGAACACCGAGATCGCCGAAGCGGAGGGCATGCGGCCCGAACGGGCCCGATTCCTCTTCATGCTGCTCATGGCCGGCATCATCGCCATCGCCATGAAGATCGTCGGCATCCTGCTCATCACCTCGCTGCTCATCATTCCCGCGGCGGCCGGCCGGCGCCTCGCCGCGACGCCTGAGATGATGGCAGTCGCGGCCTCCATCGCGGGCGCGATCGCCGTCATCGGCGGGCTGACGGCGTCTCTCAACTTCGACACGCCTTCAGGCCCCTCCATCGTGGTCGCCGCACTCATCCTCTTTCTCCTGAGCCTCGCCCCACTGCCAGGCCGGCGGCGGACGCCGCTCTCATCTCCAGGACAGTCATGACCGTTCATCCGGAACTCACCCGCAACCAGTCGCTTGTTCTGAAGGCGCTCGACAAGGCGGAGGGACCACTCAGCGCCTATACGATCCTCGACCGGCTCCGGGACGAGGGCTTCCGCGCGCCGCTGCAGGTCTATCGTGCGCTCGAGAAGCTGCAGGAATTCGGCCTCGTGCACCGGCTGGAGAGCATCAACGCCTTCGTTGCCTGCGCCCATCCGCACTGCCACGGACACTCGATGATCGCCTTCGCCATCTGTGAGACCTGCGGCCGGGTGGACGAGTTCTCCGACGAGATCGTCGAGGCTCGACTCGGCGAGTGGGTGGCCGCCCACCGGTTCAAGCCGGCCAAGACGACGATCGAGATCCGCGGCAAATGCGTCGACTGCGCGGACGCGGCGCAGCTGGCCTGAGGATCAGTTCCCGAACAATCCGTCCCTGGAGAGCTGGATCGCCGCCGGTCCAAGGATGACGGCGAACAGCACCGGCAGGAAGAACATGATCATCGGCACCGTCAGCTTTGGAGGCAAGGATGCCGCCTTCTTCTCCGCCTCGTGCATTCGGGCCTCACGGCTTTCATTGGCAAGCACCCGTAGCGCCTGACTCACAGGCGTCCCGTAGCGCTCCGCCTGGATCAGCGCCTGCGAGACGGCCTTGACCGATTCCAGGCCCGTGCGGGCGGCCAGGTTCTCGTAGGCTTGCCTGCGCTCCTGCAGGAAGGAGAGCTCGGCATTGGTGAGCACGAATTCCTCCGCGAGCGCGACCGACTGGCTGCCGATCTCGTCTGCCACGCGGCGGAAGGCCTGCTCGACCGAGATGCCCGATTCGACGCAGATGAGGAGCAGGTCCAGCGCGTCCGGCCAGGCGAGCTGAATCGACTTCTTGCGCTTGGAGGCCTGGTTGGAAACGTAGAGCACCGGCAGATAGAAGCCGGTATAGGCGGCCAGGATGCACGCGAAGATGCGGATCACGGACGGCTGGCCGGCAAGCCCGCCAAGGAAGAAAACGTAGAAGACGCTCAAGGCAAGGCCGATGAGCGGCAGGACAAGCCGGAAGAAGAGGAATTTCGTCAGGGGACTCTGGCCGCGATAGCCGGCCGTGCGGAGCTTGGCCATGGTCGATTCGTCGGCAAGCGCCCGGCGCAGGTCCAGCCGGTCGACGACGGTGCGCATGGGAGAGCGATCCTCGTGGCGCAGTCCGCCGCGCCGTCGGCGTTCGGCTTCCGCGGCAAGACGCGCCTGCTGCTTGGCGCGCAACTCCTCCCGCTCCAGGGCCACGGACTTCATGCGCGCCTTGAGCGTATCGCCGCCCGTTACCGGGATGACGGTGAAAATCGTCGCGAAGACGGCGATCGAGACCAGGAGTGCGAGCAGGAAACTCGGATCGGCGAGCGTTTTGACGACGGTATCGGCCATGGCGGGCTCACACTTCGAAATTCATCATCTGGCGCATCACGAAAATGCCGATGGACATCCACACCGCCGAAACGCCGAGGATCAGATGGCCGATGCTTTCGGTGAAGAGTGGCATGATGTAGGCCGGGCTCGTGATATAGACGAGGACGGCGACCACGATCGGCAGCGCGCCGATGATGACGGCGGAGGCCTTCGCTTCCATCGAAAGCGCCTGCACCTTGGCCTTCATCTTCTTGCGCTCGCGCAGGACGCGCGAGAGATTGCCGAGCGCTTCCGACAGGTTGCCGCCCGCCTGGGTCTGGATTTGGATGACGATGCCGAAGAAATTGACCTCCGGGCAGGGCATGGTCTCGGACATGCGCATGGCCGCCTCGGCCATCGGGAGGCCGAGTTGCTGGGATTCGACCAGGCGGCGGAATTCGGTCCGAACGGGTTCCTGCGCCTCGCTCGCGATCATGCGCACGGCGTCGTTCAACGGCAAGCCGGACCTGACCGCGCGCACGATGATGTCGAGCGCATTGGGAAACTCGCTGAGGAAGGCCTTCACGCGGCGCTTGCGCAGATAGGCGACAATCCATCGTGGCAGACCGAAAAAGCCGGAAATCGCCGCTCCGCCGACGGCCAGAAGCGGCGCCCCCAAGATGAAGATGATGACGGCGAGAAGCAGTGCCGCAATGCCCGACAGGATGTAGAAGCGCTGGATTCCGATCTCCAGCCCCGCCTGCCGGATCTGGATCTTCAGGGGCGGTCTGGTGATGAAGCGCTCACGGTCCTTCTGCTTGGCTTCAAGATCCTTCAGCGTCTCCTGGATGGACCTGCGCCGCTTGGCCACTTCAGCCGCGCGGTCGCGCGCAACCCGAACGGCACGGCCATCTGTCTCCGCCCGTTTGACCGTCTCCAGCCGCCGCTCGACCTTCTTCTCGCTGGCGATTGTGTTGAACATCAGCGCATAGGCGAGTGCCCCCGCGCTGCCGGCCGCGAGCAGGATGAAGGCGAGCAGGCTGAGCGACATGCCGAACATCAGCCCGCCTGCTTTTCCATTGCTTCCAGCGCGGCCGCAAGATGCGCTTCCTCGCCATAGTAGCGCGCGCGGTCCCAGAAGGCGGGTCGGCCGATGCCGGAAGACACATGTTGACCGAGGATGCGGCCGGAAGCGTCCTCGCCGCTGATGTCGAAGAGCATCAGGTCCTGCGTGATGATCACGTCGCCCTCCATGCCGACCACTTCCGTGACATGGGTGATGCGGCGCGTGCCGTCACGCAGGCGCGCGGCCTGGATGATGACGTCCACCGAGCCCACGATGATCTCGCGCACGGTCCGCTGCGGCAGGGTGAAGCCGCCCATTGCCACCATGGATTCGATGCGGTTCAGGCATTCGCGCGGGCTGTTGGAGTGAATCGTACCCATCGAACCGTCATGGCCGGTGTTCATGGCCTGCAGGAGGTCGAATACCTCCGGCCCGCGCACCTCGCCGACGATGATGCGCTCGGGCCGCATGCGCAGGCAATTGCGCACGAGGTCGCGCATGGTCACCTCGCCCTCGCCTTCCAGGTTGGGCGGCCGCGTCTCGAGCCGCACGACATGCGGCTGTTGCAGTTGGAGCTCGGCCGAGTCCTCGCAGGTGATGATGCGTTCGTCGCGGTCGATAAAGTTCGTGAGGCAGTTGAGCAGCGTCGTCTTGCCGGAGCCGGTGCCGCCGGAGATGATGACGTTGCAGCGCACCCGGCCGATGATCTTGAGCAGTTCCGCACCCTCGGGCGAGATGGTGCCGTAGCGCACGAGCTGGTCGAGCGTCAGCTTGTCCTTGCGGAACTTGCGGATGGTGAGCGAGGGCCCGTCGAGGGCGAGCGGCGGCGCAATGACGTTGACGCGCGAGCCGTCCGGCAGGCGCGCATCGCAGATGGGGCTCGCCTCGTCGACGCGCCGGCCCACCTGGCTGACGATGCGCTGGCAGATATTGAGGAGCTGCTGGTTGTCGCGGAAACGGATATTGGTCTGCTCGACCTTACCTTCGACCTCGATGTAGACGTTGCGGGCGCCGTTCACCATGATGTCGGCGATCTCGTCGCGCGCAAGCAGCGGCTCGAGCGGTCCGAAGCCCAGCACGTCGTTGCAGATGTCCTCGAGCAGCTCTTCCTGCTCGGCGATCGACATCGCGAAGTTCTTGATCGCGATGATGTCGTTGACGATATCGCGGATCTCCTCCCGCGCGCTGTCGGCATCGAGCTTGGCAAGTTGCGACAGGTCGATCGTGTCGATGAGCGCGGAGAAGACCTGGCTCTTCGTGTCGTAGTAGCCTTCGTTACGGTCACGCGGCATGGTCTGCGGCCGCTGCTGCCGAGGAGCCGCGGATTTTTCCGCTACGCTGCGCGCAGGCGGTGGAGCGGCCGCGGGGTCAGGTGCCGGCGTGGACGTCTCCTGCCCGGATCCTTCGCCGAAGGCAGGCTGTCCTACGGGCGAGCCGGGCCGCTGGGACCCGCCGTCGAAACTGCCTGAGCCTCTTCTGCCGAACATGAGCGCGACTATTTCTTCAACCGGCCGAGAAGCGAGGAGAGACCGGATTTCCGTTTCGGTTTGATCTCTCGCCGGCCGGTGAGAACATGTGCCAGCTCATTGATCGTCTGCGCGACCGGGTGGTTGCGATCCATCTCGCCCAGCATGCGGCCATTGTTGGCGGCTCTGCCGAAGAGCTGCGGATCGAAGGGGACGACGGCGAGCGGCGCAATGCCGAGCGGTTCGGCGAAATCCTCTGCGCTGATTTCAGGCCGCTTCGGTACATTCGCCTGATTGATGATGAGCCTCGGAGGATCGTCATTGGGGCGCAGCCGCTTCAGAGCGTCGACGAGGTTCTTGGTGTTGCGCAGATTGGCGAGCTCCGGTGTGGCGGTTATGACGATGTCGTCGGCGCGCGTGAGCGTGGTCCTGGCCCAGCTCGTCCACAGATGCGGGACGTCGAGCACGACCATCGGCGCGGTGCGCTGGGCGATGTCGATGATCTGGGCAAAGGCCTCCGCGTCGAAGTCATAGACGCGGTCGAGCGTTGAGGGCGCCGCGAGGAGGGAGAGGCGCTCGGCGCACTGGGCGAGAAGCCGGTCGAGATAGACCTCGTCGATGCGCTCGGGTGCGAACACCGCCTCGGCAATGCCCTGGGCAGGGTCCTGGTCGAAATTGATGTTGGCGGTGCCGAAGGGAAGGTCGAGATCGGCCACGACGACCTCGCCCTCGAAGAGCGAGGACATCGCCCAAGCGAGATTGTGGGCGAGCGTGGAGGATCCCACCCCGCCCTTGGCACCGACGAAAGCGATGGAGCGGCCCACAGGTGCGGCCTGCGGATCGATGAAGATCCCGGCGATGACGCCAACGATGTCCGTCATCGAGACCGGCGCCACCAAATATTCGGAAATGCCGGCGCGGATCAGCTCGCGATAGAGCCAGACATCGTTGTGGTGGCCGATGACGACGACCTTGGAACTCGGGTCGCAGACATCCGCCAGCTCCTTGAGCAAGGCGATCAGCTCCGTCGGCTCGGCGCGCGTTTCCAGGATGATGAGGTTGGGCGTTGCGGCAGTCTGGTAGAATGTGATCGCGCCGGGTATGCCGCCCATGCTCACCTTGAGGTGGGTCTTGGCCATGCGCCGGTCTTCGCCCGCGCGCGCGATCGGCTTTGCCACCGCCTCGGTTTCGCAGAAGGCCTGGACGGAGATGCGCGGCACCGGCCGCAGCGATTGCAGCAGGCGATCCTGCTCCACGCGCCAGCTCTCCTCATCACGATCGTAGGCAAGGCTGCTCATTGTCTTACGCCCTAGTAGTCGACTTCCGAGCGTACCCAGAAATCGTCAGCCACTTCACCGTTCTTGTACCTGCCGATCGCCGTACCACGGTTCTCCGCATCGATTGGCGTCGTCTTGCGCGGGCCCAGGAAGTCCATCGGGTTGGCGACCTGGGCGGCGAGGTTGTTCTGATAGGCGCAGCCGAAATTGGCGTAATGCCTGTTCCCGGCGTTGTCGAGAAGGTCGTCCGGCCAGCGGCCGCACTGGCCGGTGGCGGCCTTGACCACCGCATAGCTGATGCGGATCGGCGCAACCTGATCCGACGGAGCCTGATAGGGGAGAATTTGGAGCCGCCCCTTGGGTACACCCCCGCGATAAAGGAAAGCCGCGATGTCCTCGGAGACCCGGCCTGCGGCCGGTCCGTTCGGAGAGCCTGCGGGCACCAGGATCGTGACGATCGCCTGCCCGCTCTCGCCATAGTGCTCCATGAAACCGTCGATTGCCGCCTTCTGCTGCGGCGTCATGCGGTAGGCGAGGATGGCGACCGGCAGGTCGAGCGTCTGCTCCTTTTCGGTGAGCACGATGGGGTGGTTCGTGCGGTAGTCGTCGGGAACTGCGCCGACGGCGATGGAGTCGCGCCTGGCGCAACCGGCGATTGCCGCGGCAGCTGCGATGACCAGGATTGCCGCCATCCCACGTTTTAGAGATCCCGACATGGCCGCCCCCGTTATTTGTAGATGTAGCCGACAACGCCGTGGTAGCGGCCGTTGGGCAGGCTGGTCTTCATGGTTCCGTACACCCGGTTGACGCGGCCGAGGAAAATCCCCGCCCCTTCGCTTGCCGGATTGAAATTGTCGTCCGGCTTGGCGAGTGCGGTGCGCGCCACCGGCCGGGCAAGATAGGGTGTAATGATGACGACAAGCTCCGTTTCGTTGCGAACGAAGCCGCGGCTGCGGAAGAGAGCGCCGAGGACCGGGATCTTGGAAAGACCCGGCAGGCCGTTGATCGTCTGGCGCACGTCGTCGCGCACGAGGCCGGCGATCATCATCGAGCCGCCGGAAGGGAGTTCGACCGTGGTATCTGCCAGCCGCTTGCGGATCGAGAGCGCGTTCATGCCGGGAACGTTGTAGCGACCTCCGATCGACGGCGCGCCGAGGGAGACGGAGCCTTCGAAAGTGGGCTCGGAGACCGAGGTCCGCACTTTCAGGCTGATGCGTCCCGGGGACAGCACGGTCGGCGTGAATTCGAGGCCTATGCCGTATTCGATCTTCTCCACCTCGTAGACGATCTGGTCCGACTGCCCCTTCGTGGCATCACCCTGCTCGATTTTCTGCGAGGTGGCCAGGTTGAACTCTCCGCCGACCTTGAAGGTCGCCTTCTCGCCCGAGATCGCAGTCAATGTGGGCTCGGAAAGCGTCTTCATCACGCCTGCCTGCTCCATGGCGTTGAGATAACCCTGGAGAAGCGAGCCGCCGAGTGAAAGCTGCGAAGCGGAAGCGGGCACGCCCAGACCGCTCGGATTGTCGAGGATGGCACCCCAACTGATCCCGTCCACGTTGCCCGAGCCGATCATGTTCACGCCGAGCTGCTTCATCACAGAGCGGCTGACCTCGGCCACTGTGACTTTCAGCGTCACCTGGTCCTCGCCGATGATCTGCAGCATGTTGACAATCTTGCTCTGCTGCCGCCCGAAGAAATCGGGGTTGCTGATGGCGACGCCACCGCCATCGGTCGGTGCGGCCGCAGTCTGGGAATACTGCCCGGTGGTCGCCTCGCCGCCCGTCACGAAGATGGTCGCAAGTTGCGCTGCGCGCGAGGCGTCGAGCGGCGTTTCCACCGTACCGGTGAGTACGACGTTGTCGTTGATGAGCTCGACATCGATTTCGGAGTTCGGGATGAAGCGCTCGAGATATTTCTCGAGTCCGGCCACGTCGCGCTCCACCGCCACATCGATGCTGGCGATCTGTTCGCCGCCGGCGCCGAAGACGAAGATGTTCGTCTCGCCGACCTGCTTGCCGAAGAGATAGATGCGGCGCGCCGTCCGCGTGACGGCATCGGCTACCGCGGGATTGGCGACAAGAATGTCATAGGCATCCGTCGGCAGATCGATCACCAGCGACTTGTTGAGCCCAAGTTTCAACCGCTGGGACCCTGTTCCGCCGACGCGGACGATATCCTCGGCATGCGCCGCCGGAGGCAGGAGCGCCTGCCCGGGGACCGCGAGCACCAAGGCGGCCAGCAGCAAGGCTCCATTGCGCCGTATTTCCGCTGCCCTGCGGGATGTCATGCTTCCGCCCCCTTCATCGCCGCGTTCCTTCGATCTTCACTTCGCCGGATCTGATGACGCGCACGCTGTCGCCACGCCCCATCCCCGTGACGAGGTGGAAGCCGGGGTCGGTCGATTGTTCGCTGGAATCCGATACGGAGCGAAGGGAAAGCGTCAGGCGGTCGGCCATTTGCTGCGCCACGGTGATGACCTCGGCCTCCTCCGGCGTGAGCTCCAGTGTGGCGGTCTCGCCGATCTTGACACGGCGTCCGTCCTCGTCCTCGTGTATGGTCTGGTCGATCGCGAGAACGCGTATGTTCTCCAGCACCGTTTCGGTGATGAAGCCGTTGGGGCTCGTTGTTTCGTCGGTGCGGCGGGTCATGATCACGTCGACATGATCGTTGGGCAGGATGAAGCCGCCCGCCGAGGTGTCGGCCGAGATCCGGGTCGCCACCGCGCGTTTTCCTGGCGGCAGGATGGCCGACAGAAAGCTCTGTCCGTCTCCGACGAGCTTCGAGCGGCGCAAGGGTTCCCCGGCCAGGAGCGGCACGCGCGCGACGGCATTTTGCAGCTCATCGAGTGCTTTCGGATCAGCCTCGCGCGTGATGAACGTGCCGTTGACGGTCTCCGACGGCCAGGGCTGCCATTTCACGGCGCTGCCGACCATTTCTCCCATCGGTATGTCCTGGGTGAGCACGAGGACGTCGGTAAGCTGCACCGTGGGTTGTTCAGGAGCCGGCGCGACCACGACCTGCTGTGGCGGCGAGGCGAGATTCTTGGCGAGATAGCCCGCACCTATGGCTGCGCCAACGGCGACGCCGAGAATGATTATGCGGGATTTGTTCATGCCACCGCCCCTCACGCACGAACCGTTCGGTCCGTTGCTGCGGACCATGAAGGCGGAAAGGTCAAATTATGGTTAATAAATTCGATATGATCGCGACTAAATCCGTCCTGCCTGCAATTTTCCGGCTCGCCTTTCCGGTCGGCTGTATTCGCAAGAATGGATGCTGGTTTCCACCATCGGATGGATAGCATCGCCCGGTGTGGAACAAACAGTCTGGGCTCTTCTTCAGGCTTCTGCCGCCGACGGTTCCGGGGGGGCGCCGTTCAAAGAAAGATTAACGTCAAACTTTACGAAAACTTTACTCTACCGGGCTGGATTCGCAGCCTTAGGCACTGTTTCGGAACGTTTTTTGTCCCGCAATGTTAAGTCTACAAGTGAAACCAGGCCTTGCGAGTGAGATGATGCTGCGAAAGGACGGAAAGGCGGAGGATGCGTCGGATACGGCGCAACTCATCAGCCGGCAGATTCGTCACGCAGACAATGCGCGGTTTCTTCGCCGGCTGCCGGGCTTCGAGCTCCAGCGGGAACTGCCGTCGCAGCTTGTCGATCTCCTCTGCAACCTGCAGGACACCGAAGGCACCTACGGGGGCCACGGTATGCGGCGACAGGAAGATACCCGCTGACTGGAAGCAAAAAAGAGGGCCGGACGGTTGTGCCGTCCGGCCCTCTGCTTGTCGATGCTGCCTAAGCGCTTACGCGGCGCGCTTCTTGCCCGGAAGCAGGCCCTCGCGCTGGGCCTGCTTACGCGCAAGCTTGCGGGCGCGGCGAATGGCTTCCGCCTTCTCGCGCGTGCGGCGCTCAGAAGGCTTTTCGTAAGCCCGGCGCGCCTTCATCTCACGGAAAACGCCTTCGCGCTGCAACTTCTTCTTGAGGACCCTGAGGGCCTGATCGACATTGTTGTCACGTACGACCACCTGCAATGTTTTACACCTCACTCGGTTCGATGTTTCTGCAAAAGCCCGGCAAACGCCTGGAAGGCGCACAGGGGCGGCATTAAGCCGCCGGCTCGGACGACTCGGAATGGCGCGAGCTATAGCAGCATTCGCGCAATGTATCCACCTCAGCCACATATAATACGAAACGGGGTGGATTGAAGGGGCAGATAGCGGTGCTTCGACCGCTTTATCCCTCCTGCGCGGCGCGCCGCCAGGAATATTTGCCGGCTCGGGCGGGGGCTGCGGAGCTGGGCTGGTAGTGCAGCGGAACGCCGCCGCGGCGACCGGTCGCGAGACGGTGGATCGTCGTCTCGTTCTTCACTTCGAAACTTGAGAAGCCGCAGCGCAGCATATGCGGGATCTGGTCGATCAGGACATCGCCCACGGCGCGAACCTCGCCCGTGTAGCCGTGGCGAGAGCGCAACAGCTCGGCTTTCGAATAGCTGCGCCCGTCATTGAAGGCTGGGAAGGCGAGCGCCACCAGCAGCAAGCGATCGAGAAAGGGAACGAGCGGATCGATAGCCTCTCCGGGCAGCACTTCCACACCCAGCCTCGGCATCGCCATCTCGCGCTTCGCCGGATCGAGAGCGAGGAAAGCCTCGAACGGCAGAAGGAGATTGCCGTTGCCGGCCAGCGCTTCCGCGCCTTCGGCGCGCTCCCATCTATTTTCCTGGAACCCGTCCACTGCCCATAGCCGGACCGCTGGCGCTGTGATCTCTGTGGCGCTCATTTCGTGCCTCAAGCTGCGTTGGTGAGGGTTTCGAGGCCGGGCAGGTGGATGCCGCACTCGGTTTTTGAGAAACCCGCCCAGCGGCCGCTGCGCTCGTCCTCGCCGGGCTTCACGGGCTGGGTGCAGGGGAAGCAGCCGATGGAGAGATAGCCGAAGGCGACCAGCGGGTTCTCCCGGAGATCGTGGGCGCGCATATAGGCGGCCTGGTCGGCGGTGGTCCAGCGCGCAAGCGGGTTGATACGGATGCGCGGACCGACCGTCTCGAAGACTGGCATCTGCGATCGCGTCTGCGACTGGTGCCGCTTGCGGCCGGTGAACCAGGCGGCATAGGGCTGCACGGCGCGCGCCATAGGCTCCACCTTGCGGATCTCGCAGCAGGAATCGGGGTCCGACTTGTGGAGGTCGTTCCGCGGATCGTGCTCGGCAAGCGCCACGGGCAAGGGATGCACGATGATCAGGTTCGAAAGTCCGAGGTCCTCCGCAAGCTGGTCGCGATATTCGATCGTCTCGCCGAAATGCTGTCCGGTGTCGAGGAAGAGCACGGGCAGGCTTTTGTCAACATTCGCAACCATGTGCAGAAGGACGGCCGAATCGGCTCCGAACGACGAGACGGTGGCGATACCGCCCTCCGCGCGGAAGCGCTCGACCGCAAGCTCCACGATCGCCTCGGCCTCCAGATGGCCGTAGCGGGCGTCGAGCTCGATCGCCTCGATTTCGGCATCAAGCGGCTTTGGCTTCACTGCCATAAAGGGCCTCCTTGAAAGGTGCAGGGCCAAGCCGGCGATAGGCGGCGAGGAAGGTTTCGGAATTGTCCCGGCGCACGCCGAGATAGGTGTCGATGATGGTCTCCACGGCATCGACGATCTCGTCCGGGCCGAAGCCGCGGCCGATGATCTCGCCAAGCGAGGTGTTCTCGTCGCCCGAGCCACCGAGTGTGACCTGATAGAGCTCCGCGCCCTTCTTCTCCACGCCCAGAATGCCGATATGGCCCACATGGTGGTGGCCGCAGGCATTGATGCAGCCGGAGATCTTGATCTTGAGATCCCCGATCGTCTCCTGCCGCGCCTGGTCGGCGAAGCGGGTGGAGATCTGCTGTGCCACGGGAATGGAGCGGGCATTGGCGAGCGCGCAGTAATCGAGCCCCGGGCACGCGATGATATCGGTGACAAGGCCGGCATTGGCCGTCGCAAGCCCGATCTGCACCAGCCGGTCAAAGACCGCCTTCAGGCTCGCACGCGCCACATGGGGCAGGACGAGATTCTGTTCGTGGCTGACGCGGATCTCGTCGAAGGCGTACCGCTCCGCGAGATCGGCGACGGCCTCCATCTGGTCGGCGGACATGTCGCCCGGCACCTCGCCGATGCCTTTGAGCGAGATGGTGACGGAGGCATAGTCCGGGTTGTTGTGCGTATGCAGGTTGCGCTTCAACCAGGTGGCAAAGCCGGGATCGGCCGCCGCAGCCTTGGCCAGCACCGCATCACCTTCGGGGCGGGCGGGGAGCGCGGGAGGCGCGAAATAGGTTTCGATTGCGCGGATATCGGCTTCGGGCAGCTTCAGCTCGCTTTCCTTCAGTGCGTCGAACTCCCGCTCGACCTGTGCTGCCAACTCCTCCGCGCCCGTCTCGTGAACGAGGATCTTGATCCGCGCCTTGTACTTGTTGTCGCGGCGGCCATGGAGGTTGTACACGCGCAGGATAGCTGTCGTGTATGACAGGAGATCCCCTTCCGGCAGGAAATCGCGTATCTTCTTGGCCACCATGGGGGTGCGACCGAGACCGCCGCCCACATAGACCGCAAAGCCCAGCTCGCCCGCCGCGTTCTTCTTCAGATGCAGGCCGATGTCGTGCACCTGCACGGCGGCACGGTCGCGTTCGGCGCCGGTGACCGCAATCTTGAACTTGCGCGGGAGATAGGAGAACTCCGGATGTAGCGAGGACCACTGGCGCAGTATTTCGGCGTAGGGGCGCGGGTCGGCCACCTCGTCGGCGGCCGCGCCGGCGAAATGGTCGGCCGTCACGTTGCGTATGCAGTTTCCGCTGGTCTGGATCGCGTGCATCTCGACCGAGGCGAGCTTCTCCAGGATCTCAGGGATGTCCTTCAGCGCCGGCCAGTGAAACTGCAGGTTCTGCCGTGTGGTGAAGTGACCGTAACCTTTATCGTAAGCGCGCGCGATGTGAGCCAGCATGCGCATCTGCCGCGGCGACAGGGTGCCATAGGGGATTGCGATGCGCAGCATATAGGCGTGGAGCTGGAGATAGACGCCGTTCATCAGCCGGAGCGGCTTGAACTGCTCTTCCGTCAGCTCGCCAGAAAGGCGCCGCTCCACCTGGTCGCGGAACTCGGCGACGCGGGCTTGCACGAATGCGTGGTCGAATTCGTCGTAGCGATACATGCTTCTTCCTCAGACCAGGGAGACGGCAGGCTTCTTCGCCTGCTTTCCGAGCTCGGGGTGGATGGAGGGGCCGGCAGCGCGGATGCGCTCACGCAGCCTCAGCGGGCGAACAGTGCCGTCCACGATCTCGACATCGATGAGTTCGACGTCCAGCACTTCGTTCCGGACGAACGCCTCGCGGCCGGTTCGCTCCAGGCGCTCCTGCGTTTCCTTGTCGCGAGCGATCTCGGCCTCGGAGATATCCTCTACCCAGCCGCCATCCGGGCCGAGCCAGACGGCAACACCATCGATCAGGCGATTGGCGGCGACGAGCTTCATGTTTCTACTCCTCCTGCGCCGGAATGCGCGCGCCGGTCTCGTGCCAGGCGGCGAGCGACTCCGAACGCGTGAAATTGGCCCCGGCCACCGCATCGCCGATGATAGTGAGCACCGGGCCGGCAAGATCCGTACGCTTCTCGAGAGCGGGCAGGTCGGAAAGCGTCCCGTGGAACAGGCGGCGCTTGCCGAGGCTTGCGTTTTCGACCACGGCAACGGCCGTATCGCGGGAAAGACCGGCTTCGCGAAGGCGACCCGCGACCTCGGCTGCGGTCGAGCGGCCCATATAGACGGCGACAGTCGCGCCTTCGATGGCAAGCTTCGCCCAATCCGGTAACGCGACGCCCTTGAGGTCGTGTCCGGTCGTGAAAACCATCGAGGAGGCCACGCCGCGCAAAGTCAGCGGCAGCTCGAAGTCGGCGGCCGCGGCGAAGGCGGCCGTGACGCCCGGCACGACCTCATAGGAGATGCCGGCATCCCTGAGCGCCGCCATTTCCTCCCCGGCGCGACCGAAGACCAGCGGATCGCCCGACTTGAGTCGCACGACACGCTTGCCAGCGCGCCCGAGCGCAACGAGGAGTTCGTTGATCTCGGCCTGAGTCTTGGAATGGCAGCCCTTGCGCTTGCCGGCGGCGATGCGTTCCGCATCGCGGCGCCCCATGGCGACGACAGCTTCCGGCACCAGCGCGTCATGCACGATCACGTCGGCTTCCATGAGCAGCCGCTGGGCGCGCAATGTAAGCAGATCTTCCGCACCGGGGCCGGCACCCACCAGCGCTACGTGACCGGGCTCGGCGCCCTGCGCCAGCAGCAGCGCCTCGGCTGCTTCGGCCGCGCGTCGGGCGTTACCCGCCTCGATGGCACGGGCCGGGCCGCCGGTGAAGAACGCTTTCCAGAAGCGGCGGCGCACCACACCTTTGGCCAGGCGGCGCTCCACCGCATCGCGGTAAGAGGCCGCGAGAACAGCGAGCCGCCCGAGCGAGGGCGAGAGCATCCGGTCGATGCGGGCGCGAATCATCTGGGCGAGCACCGGGCCGGCCCCTTCCGTGCCGATCGCCACGGCGACCGGGGCACGGTTGACGAGCGCGGGCGTGAAGAAATCGCAGAGTTCGGGCCGGTCCACGGCATTGGCGGGAATGGCCCGCGCGCGCGCATCCGCGACAACGGCGCGATCCGACCGCTCCTCGCCGGTGGCGGCGAAGGCGAGAGCGGCTCCATCGAGATGAGCAGCCTCGTAGGGGGCGCGGACAAGTGTCACCCCGTTCGCGGCCCCCCAATTGACGAGCGCCGGCTCCGGCGCTTCGGCGACAACCAGGATCTCGGCAGCCGATTGTGCCATCAGCCGTGCTTTGGCCAAGGCTTCTTCGCCGCCGCCGATGATGACGACGCGACGTCCGTCCACCCGCATGAAAACGGGGAATGCGTTCAGCTTTGCCGTTTCGCCAGCCATGAAAGCGATTGCTCCTGATCAGTGGGTCGAATTGTGCCCGTGGGTGCGAAATTTCAGAAGAAACCCAGTCGCGTGCTGCAATCCAGCGCGCAATCGCTTTTTCGCCCCCGACCTTGCGGAAGGAAAAATCATCCCCCTGTGTTTCCGGGTTGCCACGCCATTGTGGAACGCCGCCCGCACTCCGGGAGTTTTGTGTATGAGCGAGTGAACTTCAAGCATGGAGAGTGAAATGGCCGGCATCCGGCTCCAAAACGGCATCTGGGTTCTCGTCGCGGATGGCGAGAAGGCGCTGTTCCTGCACAACAAGGGCGACGCCGAATACCCCAACCTCGAAGTGGTGCGTGAGATGCGCGACGAGAACCCGCCCACGCGCGAACAGGGCACCGACCAGCCCGGCCGCTATTTCGACGGCGCGAACGTGCACAAGAGTGGCTTCGCCGAAACGGATTGGCACCGTATCGAGAAGGAGCGTTTTGCAGAGGAGATCGCAGAACGCCTATACAAGATGGCTCACAAAGGCCGGTTCGAGAAAATCGTGCTCGTCGCACCGCCAGTCGTGCTCGGCGCTTTACGCAAGGCGCTGCACAAGGAGGTCGACGCGCGGGTGACCGGAGAAGTGCCCAAGACGCTCACCAACCACACGGTATTCGATATCGAAAAGGCGTTGACGGGTGGCGGAGCACCCACCTTCCCCTTGCAGGGCGGCTCTCGCGTACGGTGAGCCGTGGCGGCCAGCCAGCGCTCAGACGTGCTGCCCGCCATTGATGTGGATCTCGGCACCGGTCACGTAAGAGGCGTGCTCGGAGCAGAGGAAGAAAATCGTGTCGGCGACTTCGGACGTCTGGCCGAGGCGGCGAAGCGGGATGGATTCCACCAGCGTGTCGGTGCCGGGCGAGAGGATCGACGTCTCGATCTCTCCCGGAGCAATCGCATTCACGCGGATCCCGTGCGGCCCGAAATCGGCGGCCATCTCGCGTGTCAGCGCCACCAGAGCGGCCTTGGAGGTGGCATAGGCCGTCCCGGCAAACGGGTGCACACGGCTGCCCACGATGGATGTGACGTTGACGATGGAGCCCTTGGCAGCGGCGAGTTCCTTGAAGAGCCCGCGCGCCAGCATGATCGGCGCGAAGAAATTCACCTGAAAGACATCGCGCCAGACATGCATGGGCGTGTCGATGGAGTTCATGCGCTTGCCACCTTCGAGCTTGGGCGAGATGGCGGCATTGTTGACCAGCGCGTTGAGCCGGCCCCCATTTGCAGCGAGCCGATGGCGGATCTCTCCGATCGCGATGCCCACGCCCTCCTGGTCGGAAAGGTCGAGCTGAATGTGGTCCTCCGGCCCCGCCGGCCAAGGGCAGTCTTCCGCGAAGGGATGCCGCGAGCAGGTGATTACTCGCCAGCCCTCGCGCGAGAAGCGCTTCACCGTCGCATGACCGATGCCGCGGCTCGCGCCTGTCAGGACCAGGGTCTTTCGATTGTCGGTCTCGCTCACCGCATCCTCCGTGCTTCCCGGCCTATGTAAGCCCTGAACATGGCGAAAGCGATAGCGTCGGAGCTAATTGCCAAGGATGACGTCGAGAATGGAGAGATGGCGCCGCTGCGGCGGGCCACCCACATCCGCAGGGGGAACCGGCCGGCCATCGATCCGGCCGCGCTCTGCCGAGGACGGGATTGCCTCGGGCCGCACGTCGTCCCCCACGGCGTTCTGCGGTGCAGAGTTCGACGCCTGGAGGGGCCGGGCCGTTTGAGGTTCCGGCCGCCACTTGCCGGGGAGTCCCGCCACCGGCACGCCCTTATGAGCTGCGGTCATGAATTCGCGCCAGGCCTGCGCCGGCATCGAACTGCCCGTGGCCTCTGTGGGGCGGCTGTCGTCATTGCCGAACCAGACACCCGTCACCAGGTTGGAGGTGTAGCCGACAAACCAGGCGTCGCGCGAATCTTGCGTGGTGCCGGTCTTGCCTGCCGCCGGCCAGCCGAAGGCGGCGGAACGCCCGCTGCCGTATTCGATCGTGCCCGCCATCATCGAGTTCATCATGCCGGTGATCTCCGGACTCGCCACGCGCGGGACGCGGCCGGTGTTGTGCTCGTAAAGCACCTTGCCGGAGGCCGTCGCCACCCGCTGCATGAAATGCACGTCGGGCCGGAAGCCGCCATTGGCGAAGGGCACATAGGCGGCTGTCAGCTCCAGCGGCGTGACTTCCGACGTGCCGAGTGCGATGGAAGCGTTGGCGTTGAGGTCCGATTCAATTCCCATGCGATGGGCCACCTCGACCACCGCTTTCGGCCCCACCTCCATCGTGAGCTGTGCCGCTACCGAGTTCAGGGACCGCGCCAGCGCCTCGGCCAGCGTGACCTGGCCGTAATACTTGCCGCGATAATTTTCCGGCCGCCACCTGCCGATCCTCACGGGTGCATCGTTGCGCACGCTGAGCGGCGTACGCCCCTGTTCGAGCGCAGCCATATAGACGAAGGGCTTGAAAGCGGAGCCAGGCTGCCGGCGCGCCTCGGAAGCGCGATCGAACTGGCTGTTGGCATAGTCGTATCCTCCGACCATCGCGCGCACGGCACCTGAGCCGTCGATCGAAACCAGTGCGCCCTGGCTGACTCGCAGCTTCTTGCCTTCTTCGTCGATCAGGCGGCGGATCGATTTCTCGGCAACCCTCTGCAAATGGAGGTCGATCGTCGTCCTGACGACAAGATCCTGCTGGACCGTGCCCACGAGGGCCGGCAGTTCCTCCATGATGCGATCGGCCACATAGTGTTCCGAACCCGTCCAGAACGCCGCCGCGCGCGTGGCGGGCGCACTCATCGCCGCCGTGAGTTCGCTGTCGCCGATCATGCCTTCTTGCCGCATGGCGGCGAGCACCACCTGCGCGCGCCCTTCGGCCGCCTGCGGATCGCGGGCGGGAGAGAGCCGCGACGGGGCCTTCAGCAGACCGGCAAGCAAGGCGGCCTCGGAAAGCGTGACATCGCGCGCGGATTTGTTGAAATAGCGCTGCGAGGCAGATTCCACGCCATAAGCGCCGGAACCGAAATAGACGCGGTTCAGGTACATCTCCAAAATCTGGTCCTTGGTGTATTTCTGCTCGAGCCAGATGGCGAGCAGCATTTCCTGCACCTTACGCTCGATCGTACGGTCGGGCTTTAAATAGAGGTTCTTGGCAAGCTGCTGGGTGATGGTGGACCCGCCTTGGCTGAGTTCGCCTTGCACGACGTTCTCGGCCATCGCGCGGGCAAGCCCGATCGGATCGACGCCCCAATGGGAATAGAATCGCCTGTCCTCGATGGCGATCACTGCCTGCGGGATATAGGGCGACATTTCATGCAGCCCGATCGCCTCACCGCCCGTCATGCCGCGATTGGCGATCAGCGAGCCGTCGACCGCCAGGATCTTCACATTCGGCGGCCGGTCGGGAATGGCCCAGGTGGTCAGGCTCGGCATCTGCGCGCCATAGAAGGCTACGAGACCGACCGCGGCGATGCCGGCCCAGAGGCCGAGAACGATCGACCAGTAGACGACTCCTTTCAGAAAGCCGGCGAAACCGCCGCCCCGCCGGGAGCGGCTCGGGCGCCGGCGGGCCTTCTTCTTGCTCTTCCGCCTTCGCTGCGGCGGCACGACGCGGTCCGCGGCGGTCACCGACAGCGTGCCGGCACGCCGCGAAGCGGGCGTGCCGAAGGTCGGCTCTATACGCCTTTTCCGAGTGGCTTTTGCCATTCCCCAACAATTCCCTGTCGCCAAAGGCGGCGTCGTCCCGCCCTGGAGGCTAAACGTCGCAATTTAAGGGGGCGTTAATGTCATCTTTTTGGAAAGCCTTGCTTTTTCAGCATATTGTACAGATCACAGGAGTGTTGCTGCACAGCGCTCTTCCGGTGTCATGCCCGCCAAGCGCCCTCTTGAAACGGGCCTCAATCGACATAGGTTGGCAAGCGAGGCAACGACCTCGCCCAATCGGGTGGAACGTCCGGGACGGCCCGGCCTTGCAGAAGGAGGGCCGTTATGGCTTGGATATTGCTGATCGGCGCGGGATTGCTGGAGATCGTCTGGGCTTTCTACATGAAGCAGTCAGACGGGTTCAGCCGCATGATGCCGACGATCATCATGGCGGTTGCGATGCTTGCCAGCGTGGCGTTGCTCGCGCTTGCGATGCGGTCGCTTCCCCTCGGCACGGCCTATGCCGTCTGGACCGGCATCGGCGCGGTTGGGGCTTTCGTGATGGGCATTGCCGTTCTCGGGGAGGCGGCAACCCCGGCGAGGCTCATCGCCGCCATCCTCATTCTCGCCGGTCTGGTTATCATGAAAGTTGCAAGTTCCTGAGGAAATCCGGGTTCAGGCGGCTGCCTTCGCGGTGCGCCTCGAGAGCCGGTCGTGCAGCTTGTTCATGAGCCGGCAAGCCGATTCGGCCTCTCCCCTGGAAAGACCCATCAGCGCCTGCTGGCCAAAGCTGGCCGGCTGGTCCGTCAGCCGGTCCCAAACCAGCCAAAACCCTGTCGGATCGAGGAAAAATTCATATCGGAGCCCTTCGACGCTCATTCTCTCAAACCTCACTTGTCATTGTTTGCCGGGGAACTATCGCCAGCAGGTAAACAGAGGTTGAAAGGTCCTTACACCTTTGCGGAAACCGCCGTACTGCGCTCGTGCCTGGCAGCGGCCCGTACAATTTCTGAAACCCTGGCCGGACTGCGACGTTTGGCCACCATGATGCAGGATGAGACACGTGATCGCAGGAACCAGCTAGCGGCGGACCCGCACGGTCTTCGCCGCGGAGCGCACCTATGCGGCCTGGGTGAGGACCGGGCTCGCCGCGCTTGCGAGCGGCATCGGCGCCAAGGCCCTTCTGGAGGACATGGTTCCGGATTTTCTGATCGTCGCCACCGGCACCATCCTGGTCCTGTTCAGCGCCTTCTGCTTCGGCACGGCGGTCTGGCGCGAGATCAATCAGGGGCCGCCGCCACCGCCCCACGAGATTAAGCGCCTCCCGTCTCATCTCCTGGTGTTCGTGAACGGCTTCCTCGTTCTGGTGGCGTTCGCGGCACTTGTCGGCATCTGGTTCGGAAACACGGGCGGTTAGCCGCAACGCCTCCTTCCGCCCTCCTGCGCGGCCGAGGACCTTCGCCGCGAACCGCGGCTTACTCCTCAACTATGCGCGAAGATATCTTCCTCGTCCCAACCCATGAGGTCGAGCTTTGCCCGGGTCGGCAGAAATTTGAAGCAAGCTTGCGCCTCGCGCACCCGGCCGTCGCGCTCGAGGCGGTAGGCAAGCACCTCGCGAAGGCGGTGAAGATACAGCACGTCCGATGCAGCGTATTCGAGCTGCTCGGGCGTCAATTGCTCGGCCGCCCAGTCCGAGGATTGCTGGGCTTTTGAGATGTTGACACCCAGGAGCTCGGAGCAGATATCCTTGAGCCCGTGCCGGTCCGTGTAGGTGCGGGTGAGCCGTGAGGCGATCTTGGTGCAGAAGAGCGGATCGGCCATGACGCCGAACGTATGGTGGAGCACGGCGACGTCGAAGCGGGCGTAGTGAAACAGCTTCGTGACGCGCCGATTGCGCAACAGCGCCACGATGTTTGGCGCGCGCCGCTGCCCCGCCGCGATCTGGACGACGTCCGCCGTGCCGTCCCCCGGCGAAAGCTGAATGACGCACAGCCTGTCACGATGCGGATTCAGGCCGAGCGTTTCGGTGTCGATGGCCACGGCCTCCACGTCGTAGAGGGACAGGTCCGGCAGGTCGTACTGGTGAAAACGGATGGTCATCGGTTCAATTTCCTGGCCGGCGCGGCGAGGACCCGCGACCCAGGAACGCGGGCCTTATGGAAGGACTGAAGCTCATATTTCTCGCTCGGGAAATGAATACGGTCGTCCGCGACAAGAGTGATTCCATGCCGGGAGCGCGCTGAAAATTGCCGACGATCGGATTGGATCCGCGCATGGCGGTGATCCTTTCAGGCCGGAGGTGAGGGAGGTGAAAAAGGGGCCGCAAGTGCCCCTTTCCGTTCCTGGCGCATGGCTTACCAGTAAGGGCAGCTATTGTCTTCCAGGTAGTTGTGCACGGTGACCGCGCCGGAGATGATGTCCGCCTTGGCCTCCTCGACGGCATTCTTCATCTCGTCGGTGATGAGCGACTCGTTGTACTCGTCCACTGCGTAGCCGACTCCTTCCTCCTTCAGGCCGAGATCCTGCGCGCCATAGGTGAATTCGCCGTTCTTGGCGTCCATGAAAGAATCGTAGACCGCCTGATCCACGCGCTTCACCATCGAGGTGAGCACATGGCCCGGATGGAGGTAGTTCTGGTTCGAATCCACGCCAATGCCGAGCTTGCCCGCATCCGCCGCCGCCTGCAGCACACCGACACCGGTTCCGCCGGCCGCATGATAGATCACGTCGGCACCTTGGTCGATCTGCGTGCGGGTGATCTCCCCGCCCTTGGTCGGATCGTTCCAGGCCGCCGGCGTGTCGCCGGTGTAGTTTCGGATGACATTGGCGTCCGGCTTTGCCGCCTTCACGCCGCCCACATAGCCGCACTCGAACTTGCCGATAAGCGGCACCTGCATGCCGCCGACGAAGCCGACGGTGCCGGTCTCCGAAGCGAGCGCGGCGAGCATGCCGACGAGATAGGAGCCTTCCTGCTCCTTGAAGGTGACCGAGCGCACATTGGGCTGGTCCACCTTATCATCAATGATGGTGAAGCTCACATCCGGGTAGTCCGGAGCCACCTTGTCGAGGAACTCGACCCATGTGAAACCCGCCATGACGATCGGATCGTGGCCGCGTTCGGCGAAGCGTCGCAGCGCCTGCTCCCGCTGGGCATCGTTGGAGATCTCGAATTCGGCATATTCGATGCCGGTCTCCTCCTTGAATCTCTCCGCGCCCATATAGGCCATTTCATTGAAGGATTTGTCGAACTTGCCACCTAGATCGTAGAGGATGGCCGGCGACAGCTCCTGGGCCGTGGCCGAGGTGGCCATCGCGGTTGCAGCCAGGAGGCCGAGAACGATACGCTTCATGTGATCCACACCCTGTCGGTTGCTCTGACACCAGGCCCGCGCCATACGGGAATGCGCACGGCGCGTTGAGCCCAGGCAGGATTTTTCATCCTGCTTGGGCGTCACTCTTGCACGGGCGTTTTGAAAATTCCACGCGGAAATTGCAGGTGGGGAGCGCTTCGCCCCCACGCATTTCGCGCCCCGGCGCGCTACTGAAGGGCGGATGCTCCGGGCGTGGGGCAGCTCACGCCCGTGCCCTGAAGGCCGCAATAGCCGCCGGGATTCTTGGCCAGATATTGCTGATGCTCCTCCTCGGCGAAATAGAAGACCGGCGCAGGGGTGATCTCCGTCGTAACCGGCTCGTGGCCGGCACCCTTCAGCGCCTTTTCATAGGCGTCGCGTGAGGCCTCCGCCTCCGCGCGCTGCGTGTCCGTTGTCGTGTAGATGGCGGAACGGTAGGTGGTGCCCACGTCGTTGCCCTGGCGCATGCCTTGCGTGGGATCGTGGCTTTCCCAGAACACCTTCAGAAGCCCAGCGAAGGAAACCACCTTCGGATCATAGACGACGAGCACCACTTCCGCGTGGCCTGTGAGCCCCGTGGTGGTCTCGCGATAGGTCGGGTTGGGCGTCAGTCCGCCCGCGTAGCCGACAGCGGTGACCCAGACGCCTTCCATCTGCCAGAACAGACGCTCCGCACCCCAGAAGCAACCCATCCCGAACAGCACCTGCTCGGCCCCTTCGGGATATGGACCCTTGAGCGGGCGGCCATTGACGAAGTGCTTCTCTGCCGTGGGGACCGGCTGCTGACGGCCGGGCAAGGCCTCCTGCGGAGAGGGAAGCCTGAGTTTCTTTTCCGAAGCCTGAAAGAACATCGTGGTCCTCCTTAATGGGGCCTACCGAGCCGCGGCGAGGAGATCACCTGGCCGGTGCCGCCGGCGGCCGGCGGCATGAAACAGGAATGCGATGAGGGCAAAGACGAGCCAGCCCGGCAGCAAAAGGATCGAGGTTATCGCCGGGTCCCAAAGGAAGGGGACGTGGTGTGCCTTGAGGAAGTGCTGAATCGCCACGAGTGTCTCGGGAAAGTTCTCCCGCCAGCTCTCGCCGAGCGGCGTGAAGATCCACGCGCCGGCGGCAATGGTGCGCGTTGCGTCGACCACCGCCATCACGACCGCGACGGCAAGGGCGAAGAGCGCGAGGAGCCGGAAGATGAAACGCATCGTTACAACCCGATACCGATTGATAACAGGAAATAGGCAGGCAAGCGACGTTTGGCAATCTCATTCCGGGTCCATATGCCGCCGAAGCGGGAGAAAAGCCGTCCCGGCATCTTGGCATTCGCCGGCAATTCGACTAGATGAGCCCCGGGCATCGCCGGATGCCCCGTGCAGCAGGTCGCTCCGGCGCCTTGCTGCCCGCGGAGAGGTGGCCGAGTGGTTGAAGGCGCACGCCTGGAACGCGTGTATACGGGAAACCGTATCGAGGGTTCGAATCCCTCTCTCTCCGCCATTGCCGCCGATTGCCGCACAAGTTAGCCAGTTATCTCTTTAACTATCCAAACAGATAGCGTCTTGCGAGGCGATTGCCCTATGGATAGAGGATCTCGCACGTTCTACCATGTAAGATATACGCCATAGTCTGCTTTGCTTTTGCTCGGGCATGACCGGCTTGGGGCCGACAGCCGACCGTCCGTTTTCAGGTCGCACCCAGCGGATAGCTGCTCTTCAGCAAGCGTGAAGAGTTTCGGGTGCCGGCAGGCGTGACGAACGTCCCCGAGGAAGGAACCCGCGGGCCACAGTCGACGGCTATGGAGATTTCGATCTGCGGCTGATGTCGGCGATGGCGTAGCCGCCAGCGGCAAGCATCGGTATGGACGCGGACGGGCCGCTTCGTTGCGTCTCCGCGCGGTGTTGCCGGCCCGGCACGCGGCTGGTTGTGGCCCTGTCGGCCTCGCTGATTACCACGGGCACGCGTGGATCCGTTGCCGGAGATTGAGCGCCTGCGGCTCGGAGCTGAAGCATGTCATGCCGGGTCATGGAACGTCTCCCGGTTCGCCGTCGAAGTGTCCGACGGTCCACGAAGGCTGCCTCCACCGTTCAAACACCTCGATGACGATCATGCGTCTGCCGCAGCAGGGGCATGCCGGGCGGAAGTCTTCCGGCTCCGGCGGTTGATCATCCCTGACGGGAGTGGCGACCACGAGCAGTTCGCGGGCGAGCGCAAGGCCGCCTTGCGTGCGGAGCTGGCGAGCAGGCCGTAGTGCCGAATGCGGTGGAAGCCGCGCGGCAAGACGTGGAGTAGGAAGCGGCGGATGAACTCGTCGGTCGCGAGCGTCATGACCTGCCGCCGATCCGCTCCGTCGCGGCGATAGTCCTTATAGCGGAAGGTGACGCCGCTCTCGTCGAAGGCGATCAGGCGACGGTTCGAGATCGCGACCCGGTGCGTGTAGCGCGACAGGTAGGCGAGCATGGCCTCCGATCTCGCGAACGGCGCCTTCGCGTAGACCACCCAGCGCTTCTTCCTGACGGGAGACAGGTACCGCAGGAAGGCGCGTCGGTCTGCCAGCTTCGCCGCCGATCCGAAGAAGACGAGACGGCCGGCGTCGTGCAGCACGACAAGCCGGGTCAGGAACAAGCGGCGGAACAGCTTGCCGAGCACGCGCACCGGAAGAAGGAAGGCTGGGCGCGACGAGACCCAGCGCTTCTCGTCCGGCGCGATGCCGCCGCCCGCCGCGATCATGTGAACATGCGGATGGCGCGTCATCGCCGAACCCTCAGGTGTGGAGCACGGCCGTGATGCCGATGCACGCGCCGAGGTGCCTGGGATCGGCGGCGATCGTCAGCATCGTCTCCGATGCCGCCTTGAACAGCAGGTCGTAGACGAGCGCCTTGTTCTGGAACGATCCCGGCGACCTCGGTGGGCAACGTGAACGCGACATGGAAGTAGCCGACCGGCAAGAGGTCGGCCTCACGCTCGGCAAGCCATGTCCGCGCTGCCGCGCCCTGGCACTTGGGACAATGCCGTTGCGGCAGCTGTTGTAGGCGACCCGCCAGTGGCTGCAGTTCTCGCGGCTTCGATGTGACCGCCGAGAGCGGCTGTTCTCGATCGCCGTCATGACCTTGTCGAGCGGGCTCGTTACCGTGCGCACCGTCCGGGTCGCGACCTTGGCGTAGAAGGCGGTGCTGTTCAGCTTGGCGTGCCCGAGCAGGACCTGGATGATCCGGATGTTGGTACCGGGCGTCGGGATCTGCCGCGCGCGCACCTTCGGTGACAAGGCAACCCGGACAGGACGCATCGCGGCTGTTCTAGTCAGAAGTTGACGCGGTCGCCGCCCTTGAGCTCAAGGATCTCGCGGGCGTCGTCCGGCGTGGCGATCTCGAGGCCGAGGCCCTCGATGATCTGGCGCACCTTGGCCACCTGCTCAGCATTTGACTTGGCAAGTTGACCCGGAGCAAGCCACAGCGAATCCTCCATGCCGACGCGCACGTTGCCGCCCATGGCGGCCGCGATCGCCGCAACCGGCATCTGGTTGCGCCCCGCCCCCAGCACCGACCAGCGATACTGATCGCCAAACAGCCGGTCGGCCGTGCGGCGCATATGCGCGACATCTTCGGGATGCGCGCCGATACCGCCGAGGAGGCCGAACACAGACTGCACGAAGAAGGGCGGCTTGACGATGCCGCGATCGGCGAAATGAGCAAGCGTGTAAAGATGGCCGATATCGTAGCACTCGATCTCGAAGCGCGTGCCGTTCTCAGCGCACTTGGTCAGGATGTACTCGATATCAGAGAACGTGTTCTTGAACATGCCTGCGCGGGAGGCCTCAAGATAAGGCTTTTCCCACTCGTACTTGAATTCCTTGTAGCGATCGAGCATCGGGTAGAGGCCGAAGTTCATCGTGCCCATGTTGAGCGAGGCGATTTCCGGCTTGAAGTGGGCAGCGGGCCCGACGCGCTCCTCGATAGGCATGGTCGGCGCGCCGCCGGTGGTGATGTTTACGACTGCTGCCGAGCGCTGCTTGATCACTTTCAGGAACGGCTCGTAGGCTTCCGGCGTCTGCACCGGCCTTCCGTCCTTGGGGTCGCGGGCGTGCAGGTGGACGACGGCCGCGCCCGCCTCGGAGGCGGCGATTGCGCTGTCGGCGATCTCTTCGGGCGTGATCGGCAGATGCGGCGACATGGTCGGCGTATGAATCGAGCCGGTGATGGCGCAGGTGATGATGACCTTGCGTTTGGCGGCCATGAAAGTCTCTCCCTTTGAAATCGTGGTGCGGATCGCCGCGCCTACCAGTGGACCAGGGGAAGGCCCGCCACCGGCGCGCGGAAATATGGAATGGTGTTGCCCTTGAGGCTACCGAGATAGACCGTGCGAAGGTCAAGACCGCCGAAGGTGACGCTGGCAAGCCACGGCGCGATCGTGCCACCGGATGCGGCGAGCGTGTCGAACCGCATCGGCTTGCCAGAGGCGAACTCGGCCTCGAAGGCGGCCGTCTGCTGCGGATCGCCATCCTCGAGCAACGTCAGCGCCTCACCATCGGGCGTGATCGCGACGAGCCGGTCGGCGAAGATCATGGTGCACCACAGATTGCCATAGGCGTCGAAGGCAAAGCCGTCGATTAGCCCGTCGCCGAGGTTGGACGGACCGTACACCTCGCGGTCCGTCAGCGAACCGTCCGGTTGGACCTTGAGACGGACAACGCGCTTGCCGCAGGTCTCCGCGACGTAGAGCCACTCTTCTTCCGCATCGAGCCGGATTTCGTTGGTGAAGGCGAAGCCGTCGGCGACGACGCGGATGCCCTTCTCGTCGACGAGAGCGATGTAACCGTCGGCCAGATCGCTGCGGATCGCATCGCTCCAGGGGTTCACCATGGTCGAAACCGTGATCCAGATGCGATCCTTGGAGTCGCGAAGGACGAAATTGACCTTGCCCATCGGCTTGCCGTCGATCGTGTCGTGGAGAACGCGCGTCTCGCCCTTACGGGTCATGATCTCAAGCCGATCGGTGCCGAAGTTCGAGATCAGAATGTCGCTGTTGCGCGCAAATGCAAGACCGTTTGGCAAGGTGCCGGTAAGGAGGCTCTTGGCCTGGTCGCCGGCAAGGTCGAAATGCTGGCTTTGCGACTGGGTGACGAGATCCTGCCCGCCATCGGGGGCAATCCGCATTACGCCACCGCGCGCGTCGGCAGCCCAGAGCGTTCCATCGCGCTCGGCGAGGATGCATTCGGGCCGTTGCAGATTCGTGCCGATGGTGCGGATCTGCGACCGGTCGACCTGCCAGCCCTTCAGCGGGTTCGGTCCTTTTGGCGATGCGCTCATCGTCTCCTCCCTCCGTGGCACCTAGTCTTCGAAAATCGCGACCGCGCGAGTAAAGCCGGCCGAAGCCTTTTCGATCTTGAAGGGGAAGCAGGCGATCACGTAGCCGGTCGGCGGTAGCTGATCGAGGTTCGCGAGCTTCTCGATATGGCAGTAGCCGATTTCCATGCCGGCCCGGTGGCCCTCCCAAATCAACGAGGCGTCGCCGGTCTCGGCGTAGCGCCGGGCGGTATGTATGAAGGGCGCGTCCCAGCTCCAGGCGTCGGTGCCAGTGACGCGCACGCCGCGGCTCGTGAGGTATAGCGTCGCGTCCCTGCCCATGCCGCAGCCGGAGGCGAGGTAATCGTCCTGCCCGTATTTGACGGCAGCCGAGGTGTTGACCACAACGATGTCGCCCGGCTGGATCTCGTGGCCGACACGCTCCAGCTCTGCTTCGACCTCGCCGGCCGTGACGACATGCCCGTCCGGCAGATGACGGAAATCGAGCTTCACGCCGGGGCCGAAGCACCATTCGAGCGGAACCTCGTCGATGGTGAGCGCGCGCTTGCCGCCATCCATGGTCGAATGGAAGTGATAGGGCGCGTCGAGATGCGTGCCGTTGTGCGTCGACACGACCAGTTGCTCGACCGCCCACCCCTCGCCCGCCGGAAGCTGGTCCTTGGTCAGGCCGGGAAAGAAACCGATAAGCTGGCCGATCGATTGCTGGTGGTCGATATACGTGATCTGCGGTTCGGTGCCCCTGGGATCGGAGGCGATGCCTGCCTTGAGCGCGGTGGAGATATCGACGATGCGACGTGCCATGGCTTGAACTTTCCTATAACAGGCCGAGGGAGATGCTCGGGAAGAGCACGATCAGGATGAGGCCGAAGAGCATCATGAGGGCGAACGGCGCGGCGCCCATGAAGACGTCTTTGAGCGAGATGGCGGGGTCGTCCAGCGCGCCCTTCACCACGAAGACCGACAAACCCATCGGCGGCGTCAGAAGGCCGATCTCCACAGCCAGCACCGTGATAATGCCGAGCCAGATAAGGTCGATGCCGAGCGATTGGGCCACGGGCAGCGCCAGCGGCACGGTGATCAGCATGATCGAGGAGGAATCGAGAAGCGTGCCGAGCAGCACCAGAACGGCGATGTAGAAGAACAGGAAGCCGTAGGTCCCGACATCGAGCGCCACGATCCATTCGGTCAGGAACACCGGCAGGCCGGTGAGCGCCAGCATGCGGCTGTACATCGTCGCCGCGATGATCAGGAAGCAGATGGCAGCCGTGATGTGGCCGGTCTCCAGCGTCACCTGCCACAACATCTTTGGCGACAGGCGCCGCTTGGCAAACGCGATGAGGATGGCGCCGAGCGCCCCGATCGCGCCCGCTTCAGTTGGCGTAAAGATGCCGCCATAGAGCCCGCCGAGCACCAGCCCCACGAGCAGGACGATCGGCAGCAGCTTACTGGCGATTTCCTGCACTGCGGTCCAGCCGGAGGTGTCATAGCTGGACGGTGCCACCGCCTTGCCTGTAAAGCCGCTCCAGAAGCGCACCATCAGCCAGATGCCGACGCAGAAGATGACCGTAACGAGGACACCCGGGCCGATGCCTGCGATAAAAAGCGCGCCGACCGACTGTTCCGCCAAAATCCCGTAGAGGATCATCAACAGGCTCGGCGGGATGAGCATGCCGAGGATGGACGAGCCGACGACGACTCCGGTCGCAAAGCGGCCACTATGGCCGGCGCGTATCATCTCCGGCACGGCGATCTTGGTGAAGACCGCCGCTGATGCGATCGAGATGCCGGTGATCGAGGCGAAGATGGCGTTGGCGCCTACCGTCGACATGCCGAGCCCGCCGCGCAGGCCCCCGAGAAAGCGCGTCGCGACATCGAAGGTGTCGCGGCCGATATTGGCGCGGCTCACCACAAGGCCCATCAACACGAATAAGGGTACCACGCCGAAGAGGTAGCTGGAGATACTCTCGCGCGTAGCCAGCGACAGGATGCGCGCAGCCTGGTCGGCATTGTCGCGCAGAATCCAGATGCCGAAGAAAGAGACGAGCGCCAGCGCGATCGCTACATGCATGCCGGTATAGATGAGGACGAGGATCGCGCCGAGCGACCACAGGCCGATCTCGATGCCGCTCATCGTGCCGCCTCCCTCGACACGCTGCGGAAGGTGGCAAGCAGGATGGCCAGCCCGCGCAGCGCGAAGGCGATCAGGAGCGCGCTCGCCCCGATGAGGACGATGAGATAGGTCGGCCAGATCGGCGCCAGAAACTGGCCGACCGTGCCGATCATCTCGTTGCGCCCGTAGCTGCGCACAAACAGCGGATAGAAGGCGTAGACGAGCACACCGACGAGGCCGGCACCGATGAAGTGCATCGTCGCGTCCAGCACGCCTCCGACTTTCGGCGCCCTTGAACGCAGCAGCGTCAGGAGGCCGTCTGCGCGCGTCAGCTTGCCGCGCAGAAGCGTGTTGGCGATCTGCAGGAACACGATGCTGAGGATCAGCATCGACACGATCTCCGGTACGCCGGCGATCGGCCGCCCGAAGAAGAACCGGCCGACCACGTCCGTCGTGATAAGGACCATGATGAACAGGATTGCGGCCGTCCCGATCACGCTCATCGCCGCGGTGACGCGATCGAAGGAGCGGGACAGGGTGTCGAAGCTCCGCAGACCGGTGGCTTGATCTTCCGGTGTTTGGGACACGGGTTTCTTTCCGGGGCTCGTGTGGGAGGCTGCGGAGCACGCGCCCCGCAACCCCGGCGCGATCAGCGCTGCGACCAGTCGCGTGCCAGGTTCACGCCGGCATCCTTGAGCTGCGAAACGTAAGCGTCCAGCACCTCGGAGCCGGCAAGTCCCTGACCGTCGGCATTCATCGCCCAGGTGTCGGCGATCTGCGGCAGGGCAGCCGCCCACCTGGCCCGCTCCTCGTCGCTGAGTTCGGTGATCGTGGCGCCGCCGTCCTCGAGCTGCTTCAGCGCCGCCTCGACACGCGTGTTCTGCTCGGCGATGTAGGCTTCGGTGTAGGCGATAGCGCCTGCGCGCAGCGCCTCCTGCACCTCGGCCGGCTGGCTGTCGTACCAGTCCTTGTTTGCAACGAGCGAGCCGGCATACTGCGCACCGAAATTGGTGATAAGCACATGCGGCGCCACCTCCTGCAGCTTGGCCGGGGCCGCTGCCGTCGGGAAGACGATGGTGCCGTCGAAGACGCCGGTCTGGATATCGTTGTAGTAGGTGGTCAGGTTGCCCGCCACGCCGACGGCGCCGGTTCCCTCCAGCCAGTTCACGGCCGGTCCCGGCGCGCCGATCTTATGACCTTTCAGATCATCCATGGAATCGACCGGGAAGTTGGTCATCAGGAGATAGTTGTCGAGCGCGAAGCCGCCGCCGAGATATTCGGCATTGTAGTTCTCCCAGGACTCGATCATGCCCGGGATGTCCCGATGCAGCTTGTCGACGGCATTAATGACGATCTGCGGGTCGGACGAACCGAACGGCGTGTAATAGGTCACGTTCTGCAGCGGCAGCGCCGTTGGCTCGAACACCGTCGGCACGACGCCGACTTCGGCAAGGCCGTCCTCGATGGCTTCGAGTTCGCCGCCCACTGCAGCAAGCGTGCCGCCGTAGGCCTCGCTCCACCGAATGGTGTAGTCGGTGCCTTCCAGCGCCTTGTTGACGGTCGGAATGAACGTCTCGGTGATGTGCTTGACCCACAGGAACACCGGCGGGTGCCCGTTGACGACGGTGACAGGAATATCGCCGGCCTCGGCTGGCATCACCGCCGAACCTGCCAGCATTGCGGCCATTGCGGCCAGACGGATCGAATTCCCCATTTTAACCTCCCTGAATGATCTTCCACCCTGCCGGCATCCCGACCTCCACGTCGAGCTGACCGGATATTCCTAGTCGGCTCCCGCCAGCGCGCGCGTGCCCGCGGCCAGGTAGCGCACGACCCTTTGGATCGAGGCTTCCGTGCTCTCCTCGTCACACAGCCCGTCCGACAGCGCGCCGACGCGTCCGGTGCGGGCGATCATCAGCATGCCGACGGAGATCGCGTTCATGTAGGCCCAGACAGCGTTCTCGCGATCCAGGCCCTCGACATGCTCCTGAAGTGCCGCGATGAACTCCTGAGCGATGGCGTCGAAATTTCGCGAGGTCAGTTCTACCGAGCGTTCGTCGGTGCCAGACGCGATCTGGACAATGATGCGCGAATAATGTTGGCCATCGCCGGCGCTGAGTTCGATGGTCGGACGCATCAGCGCGTCGAGGATCGCTTCGAGCGTCACCGTCCCGCTACCGAGAACCGCATGCAGCAGGCGGCGCCGACGGTCGTTCACCTTGCTCGCATGGCGCGCGACGACCTGTTCGAACAGCGCTTCCTTCGATTGGAAATGATAGTGGATGAGCCCGAGATTGACGCGCGCTTCATCCGCGATAGCCCGCGTCGTCGCGCCGTCGAAGCCGAGATCGGCAAATACACGCTCGGCGGCATCCATGATGTCCCCGCGCACATCTCGCCGCACTGCCTTACTCTCAGCCGCCGTGGTCACCACGTCCCTCCGCCCTCAATCGCCAACCGGTCTCCTCGTGACGAATAGGTCAACTGACCAAGTCATATGACCAAAGGGATCTCCTGTCAATTTGGCCGGGCCTGACCTTTCCATCGACGATGCCGTCCCCGGTCTGATCGGTCGGGTTAGGGGACTTCGCTGCGGCCGCTGACCGGCACCCTTGGCCGTCTTCTGCCGGTCCGGTTTCGGGAAGAACGCGCGCGGAGCTGTCGTTCGTGCTATGATTGCCGCCTCACGGCGTGCTCCAACATCGACTGGGACACGTTGGAAGATGCGATGCGCGAGGAGCTTGAGGCGCTGTTCGCCGATACGAGCTTTGGCCGGCAGAAGCAGATATAAACCAAGCGTTAACTTTGCGTTCTCGCTGCCCGCAGAAGCAGGTCGAAAGCTTCGGTCCCTTGCTTGAGCGCACCGTCTTCGATGCGGTGAATGAGCGCAATCATCTCGCACAGGACCGGTGTAGCGACGCCGGCAGCGCGGCCAAGATCGCAAATGACTCCAAGCTGAGCATCGACTTCGGTGCGGCGCTTGCGTACGGCAAGATCGCGCCAGACGCCGGAATGAGTTTTGGCCGTATGCCGGTTGAATTCCGCCAGATTCGCAATCGACCGGCGTGCTTCCACTTCTCCCGCATTCGCCACGAATGCGGCCGGGTCGAAGCCGTTGAAGCCCTTAGGGGCAACATTGCGCGCCCTTGCCACGGCGCAGACTTCGCGTCCAAGACAGTCAAACACCGCAAAGCGAGCCGGATCGGCGAAATTCTCCGACATGCTGTCATGAGTGAGCGCCGTTGCATACAGCATCGCGCCATAGGCGAGCTTGCCCCAGAGATAAGCCCAGATATCCTCTGTAAGGGTCGCCTCAGGTTCGAAGTCGTACAACAACGCGTGCATGGCGCGCGTACGCTCCCGGATCTGTCCATCGATTTCGCCGACCACCACCGCACCACGATTGCCATAGAGCACACGTCCCGGGCCGAGCCAATCGGCACCGAAATTGACGAACGCTCCCATGGTCCGTTCCTGGCCGACGATCGACGCGATCGCCAGCTCGTTCAGCCCGTTCTGGGCTGAAAGGACAAACCCACCCTCGGCCAGATGCGGCAGGAGCATGCGGCAGGCTTCGCCGGTGTGCTGCGCCTTCACGGCCAGCACAATGCGTTTGTACTCACCCGTGAGCGCGTCCGGTGTCACCGCATCAACCCGCTGACGAAACTGCGCCACAGGACCTTCGATGGTCAGCCCCTCGGACGAAATCGTATTCACATGGTCGGCAACCACATCGACCATCAGAATCAGATGGCCTGCGCGCCCCCAGTGGGCACCCAGAGCACCTCCAACCGCCCCGGCACCCCAGATGAGAGTCGGCTCGCTCATTGCGCCCCATCTTCCAGCGTTTCGACGAAGAACACCTCACCGTGGCTTGCCACATGCAGCCTGCCGTCGCTCGTCACCCAGCCGCGGAACATGCCGTCGGTATTATAGGGCGCGGTGACATTGCCCTTAGCATCCACCGCCACCGCGCCGGCGCCGATGCCGTAAGATTTCAGGTCCTCGCGGATGACCCTGTTCGCCGCTGCCTCCAGCGTCTCGCCCAGATACGCGACGCGGCTGGCGATCTCGTGCCCCACCACGAGACGAATGAAGTATTCGCCCTGCCCCGTGCCGGACACGGCGCAGACGCCATCGCGCGCGTAGGTCCCGGCGCCGACGATCGGCGAATCCCCCACCCGGCCTACGGGCTTGTTGTTGTAGCCGCCGGTCGAGGTGGCCGCGGCAAGATGACCGCTGCCGTCGAGCGCCACCGCGCCCACTGTCCCGTGCTTCTCCGATTCGGAAGCGGCCGCAAAAGTGCCGGCCTTGGCGTGCGCCTTCATGGCTGCGAGTGCCTTCTGCCGACGCTCCGTAGTGAAATAGTCGGGAGCAACGATGTCGAGACCGTTGCGCTCGGCAAAACAGTCAGCGGCGGCGCCGGTCAAAAGCACCGCGCTGCTTTTTTCCATGACCGCGCGTGCCGCCTTCACAGGGTTCCTGATCCGCGTTGCCGCACAGACCCCGCCAGCATCGAGGTTCGAGCCGTCCATCATCGAGGCGTCGAGTTCGTGCTCGGCATTCTCGTTAAGCGCGGCGCCGTAGCCGGCATTGAAATGCGGAGAATCCTCCATGACAACGACGGCCGCCTCAACAGCGTCGAGCGCGGAGCCGCCCTTCACCAGCACGGCCCATCCCGCCCGGAGTGAAGCTGCCAGATCGGCGCGGGCGGCTTGCCATTCCTCCTCGCTGAGACCGAGCTTGGCCATCACGCCGCAGCCGCCATGGATCGCCAGTGCAATGGGTGTCATCGTCGCTCCTTCCCTGGCTTCACAGGTCCGCCCGCCGGAAGACCTGCGGGCGGAAGGCTTCGCGGCTTGTTATTTCGCCGGACGGATGTTCATGGCCAGCGTGTCCTCGTCGGAACGGGGCACGATGGTGAGGTTCTTCTTCATCGCCCAAGCCGTAACGATGGAAGCGATGGGGAGGTTCGGCCGGTCGGTCGCGACGAGCGCGTTGGCCTCCTCGAGCAGCTCGCGCCGCTTCTCCTCGTCCATCTCCACCGCCGCGTCCTCGATCAGCTTATCCATCTCCGGATTGGAATAGCCGCGCACGTTGAAGGCGCCGAGCTTGGTCTCGGGGTCGTTGGTGTGAGCGAGCGAGGACAGCGTGTAGTTCGCTTCGCCGGTGAGGGTGCCCCAGCCGGACATGGTGAGCGAATATTCGCCGCGCGTCTTGGCCGGGAAGTACACCGCGCCCGGCGCCGCGTTGGCTTCCGCCTTGACGTTGATACTGGCGAGCATTTGGGCGATGGTCGTACCGACGTCCTTGTCGCCCGGCAAGCGATCGTTAGTGAAGGAGAAGGTGACGGTGAATCCGTCCGGATAGCCAGCCTCCGCCATCAACCCCTTGGCCCGCGCGACGTCGTATTCGGGAACCTCAATGTCGGGATTGTAGCCGAAAATGTTCGGCGTCACGAGTTGGCTCTGCGCCGTGCCCATGCCCTCCATGGCGATCTCGGTGATCGTATCCCGGTCGATGGCAAGATCGATTGCCTCCCGCACCCGCGGATCCAGGAACGGGTTCTTATCGAGCTTGGATCCATCCTTGGCCGTGATCTGCGGGCTGTCTTCGCGGAAATCGAACTCGACATTGAACAGATAGACGCTGTTCTCCTTGATGACGGTCAACGAGGAATCGCGCTCCAGCACCGGCACGTCGGCGGACGGCACACGGGCGATCAGATCGACCTGCCCCGCCTTCAGCTGCGCCACGCGCGCGGCATCGTTCGGAATCTCCTTGCGGACCACCTTGTCCCAAGGCTCTTCGCCGCCCCAGTAGCCGTCGAATTTCTCCAGAACCAGCTCTTCCTTCGGAGTCCAGGAGACGAATTTGTAGGGTCCGGTGCCGATGGCGGCTTTGCCGGAATTGAAGCCCTCGTTCGCCGTTTCCTGCGTGGAATAATCCTTGGCGGCGGTGTGCGAGACGACGAACAGGCGGATAAAGTCGTTGGGCAGCGTGGGCGCTGGACCGTCCGTCTTCACGCGGATCGTGTACGGGTCGACGATCTCGACCGACTGGACGCGGCGCACATAGATCGTCGTCGGGTTCGGGCCGGCCACGTTCGGGATGCGCTCGATGGAGAACTTCACGTCTTCAGCCGTGAAGTCCGAGCCGTCGTGAAACTTCACGCCCTTGCGCAGCTTGAACTCCCAGGTGGTATCGTCGATGGCCGTCCAGCTCTCGGCGAGCCCCGGCTCCAGCTCCAGATTGTTGCCGGATTTCACAAGCGTGTCGTAGATGTGCTTCATCGCCTCGGCGTGGGTGCCGGCGGCGGTGAAATGCGGATCTATGGACAGCGGTCCGGCGCGCACGCCGATGGTCAGGTCCTCCGCCAGCGCATAGCCCGATGTGCCGGCCATCAGGGCTGCGGCAAGTATCGCCGCGCGTAAGTGCGTCTTGAAATTCATCGCTTTACTCCTCTGGATGGATTTTGGTTGGCCAGTTCTTCGAATCGACGACCATCTTCGCCAGAAGCTCGGACAGCATCAGGCGCTCGGCCTGGGTCAGCCGGGCGAGAAGCACATGCTCCCGCTCGACCATCGGCCGAAGCGTTTCGTCGAAGATTTCCTTCCCCTTCTCCGTCAGGCGAAGGACGAAGCTGCGCTGGTCGTCTGGCGCGACCTCACGCAAGATGATCCCCTTGTCCAGGAGCTTTTGCACGGCGCGGCTGATCGTGTTGCGGGGGAAGCCCGAGGACGAGCAGATGTCCCGCGCGGCGATGCCGTCCTTGAGACCGATGGAATAAAGCACCACGAATTCCGGCCGCGGCAGGCCGTAGCGCTTCTCGATCCAGCTATAGACGGGGATATTGAAGCCGAGAGCCAGGTAGTTCAGCCGGAAGGAGAACCAGCACGGGTTCTTCCACAGCTTGACGCCGACGAGATCGTCCACCGCCCTGGCGGCATCCTCCGTCAGCCCGCCCCCCATGGCCGGATCCTGAAACCCGTGCGCGGCGGAACCCCACTCCTCTCGTTCGTTCACGAAATTTCCTTTCGCAATTTTGTTCCATATGGAACTTGACGTAACGATTTGCCGCCGTCAATGTCTTTTTTACTGTCTTATATGGGACTACTTGCCATCGCGTCGGGCCGTGTGGCGCCGCGAACGAAAAGAAAAAAGGTGCAGGATGCGCATTGCCGACATGAACTGGATGCAGGTCGAGGAACGGACTGCCTCGGATGACCGCTGCATTCTGCCGCTCGGCAGTGTCGAGCAGCACGCCTATCTGAGCCTTGCCGTCGACATGATCCTGGCCGAGCGCTTGTCCATCCAGGCGGCCGAACCCTCCGGCGTGCCGGTGTTCCCCGTCATCCCCTACGGGATGGCATCCAGCTTCGCCGATTTTCCCGGAACGGTCTCGCTCAGGCTTTCCACCTATGCAGCACTCGTCGGCGACGTGCTGGACAGCCTGCACCGCTCCGGCTTCCGCCGCATTCTCGTCGTCAACGGCCATGGCGGCAACACGCCGGTGACTGCGCTCGTGTCGGAATGGCTGAACGGCAAGCGAGATACAGTGGTGAAGTTCCACGACTGGTGGCGCGCGCCCAAGGTCTGGGCCAAGGTGCAGGAGATCGACCCGGCAGCCTCGCACGCTTCCTGGATGGAGAATTTTCCGTGGACAAGGCTCGCCGGGATTGCGATGCCGGAGGAGAAAAAGCCGCAGGCCGACTATGCGCGGCTCGCCCGTGTCGATGCCGGCCGCAAGCGGGAACTGCTCGGCGACGGCAACTATCACGGGCTCTACCAGCGTCCGGACGAGGACATGACGGCCATCTGGGAGGTCGCCGTCGCCGAGACCAGGGCGCTCATCGAAACCGGATGGGACTGACCCGTGCGGCAAAAAGAACATAAGAAAAAGAGGGGGCGGGAGATCATATGCTCGGCTTCATTATTCAGCGCTTGTGGCAGGCGATCATCGTCATCCTTGCCACGTCGGTGCTGGTCTTCTGCGGGGTCTTCGCGGTCGGCAACCCGATCGACGTTCTGATCTCGCCCGACGCGACGCAGGACATTCGCGCCCAGGTGATCGCCCAGTATGGGCTCGATCAGCCGCTGTGGCGGCAATATTTTAGCTTTTTCGGCCGCATGCTGCACGGCGATTTCGGCCAGTCCTTCGTCTACAACATGCCGGTCACGCAGCTCATCCTCTCACGCCTCCCGGCAACGCTCGAACTCGTTCTCTTCGCCGTCATCGGCGCAAGCCTGATCGGCATTCCGCTCGGCATGTATGCCGGCTATCGGCATGACAGGCCTGCCGCCAAGATAATCATGGGCCTGTCGATCCTCGGCTTTTCCGTGCCCAGCTTCTGGATCGGCCTGGTGCTGATAATGACCTTCGCCGTGCAGCTCGGCTGGCTGCCCGCCGGCGGGCGCGGCGAAACGGCCCGTCTCTTCGGAGTCGAGTGGAGCTTTCTCACCGCTGACGGGCTGAGGCACATGCTGCTTCCGGCTATCAATCTCGCCCTCTTCAAGCTCGCCATGATGATTCGGCTCGCCCGCGCCGGCACGCGTGAGATCATGCTGACGGACACGATCAAGTTCGCCCGCGCCACCGGCCTATCCGAAGGCACGGTGCTCCTGCGCCACGTGCTGCGCCTGATCGCCATCCCGCTGGTGACGATCTTCGGGCTAGAACTGGGCTCCACGCTGGCCTTCGCCGTCGTCACGGAAACGATCTTCTCCTGGCCCGGCCTCGGCAAGCTCATCATAGACAGCATCACCTCGCTCGACCGTCCGGTGATGGTCGCGTATCTGATGCTGGTCGCCCTCCTTTTCGTCATGATCAACTTCTTCGTCGACCTGACCTACGCCGTACTCGACCCAAGGCTCAGGAGGGCGCGCGCATGATCTCGAAAGAAGGCTTTCTCGGGCGCTTCCTGCAGGAATTCACCCGCAACAGGACGGCGACGGTGGCAGCCGTCATCGTGCTCGTTATCGCGCTTCTGGCGATCTTCGCGCCGCTGGTCGCCCCGCAGGATCCATACGACCTCGCCAACCTCGTGCTGCGCGATGCGCGCCGGCCGCCGGGCTATGTCGGCACCACCGGCACGCTGCATCTGCTCGGCACGGATTCACAGGGGCGCGACCTCCTGTCGGCAATCCTCTACGGCCTGCGCATTTCACTGGAAATGGGCCTGTTCGCCGGCGCCATCGCCTTCACCTTCGGTGCTGTGGTCGGCACGTCGGCCGCCTATCTCGGCGGCCGCTTCGAAGCGCTCATCATGCGCATCATCGACCTGCAACTCTCCTTCCCGGCGATCCTGCTCGCCTTCGTCATCGCCGCCCTTCTCGGCCAGGGCGAATGGCAGCTGATCATGGCGCTGGTCTTCGCCCAATATGCCTATTTCGCCCGCACCGCTCATGGAGCCGCTTCGGCCGAGCGGCACAAAGACTATGTCGAGGCGGCGCTGTCGACGCCGCTCAGCGCGCGGCGGGTCGTGCTGCGCCACATCCTGCCCAATTCGCTGCCGCCGCTGATCGTCGTCGCCACAGTGCAGGTGGCGAGCGCCATCGCGCTCGAAGCGACGCTCTCCTTCCTCGGCGTCGGCCTGCCGCCGACCGAACCCTCGCTCGGCATGCTGATCTCCAATGGCTTCCAATACCTCCTGTCGGGGCGCTACTGGATCTCCATCTATCCCGGCGTCGCCCTCATCATTCTCATCGTCTCGATCAATCTGGTCGGCGACCAGATCCGCGACCAGCTCAATCCAAGGCTGAAACGATGAGCGCGCCGCTTCTCGAAGTCTCCGGCCTGAAAACCCAGTTTCCCACCGCAACCGGTGTGGCGAAAGCCGTCGACGGCGTCTCCTTCACGCTCGAACGCGGTGAGGTGCTCGGCCTCGTCGGCGAATCCGGCTCGGGAAAAAGCGTCACCGGCTTCTCGCTGATCGGCCTCGTGGACGAGCCCGGCCGTGTCGTCGAAGGCTCGGTGCGCTACCAGGGCCGCGAGCTCATCGACCTTTCGCCGCGGGAATTGCGGCGCATCCGCGGGCGCGAGATCGCCATGGTGTTCCAGGACCCGATGATGACGCTCAATCCGGTCCTGAGCATCGCCACCCAGATGCGGCTTGCGATCGAGGCGCATGAGCGCGTCTCGAAGGCTGCGGCCCGTGCCCGTTCGGTGGAGGTGCTCGCCCGCGTCGGCATCCCCTCCCCCGAAGCGCGCATCGACGCCTACCCGCACGAATTCTCTGGCGGCATGCGCCAGCGTGTGGCGATCGCCATCGCGCTTCTGCATCGGCCGAAAATCATCATCGCCGACGAGCCCACCACCGCGCTCGACGTTTCCATCCAGGCGCAGATCCTCGCCGAGATGAAGGCGCTGGTGGACGAAATCGGCATGGCGATGATCTGGATCAGCCATGATCTCGCCACCGTCTCCTCCATCGCCGACCGCATTGCGGTCATGTATGCGGGATGCATCGTCGAATCCGGCCCGGTGGGCGCCGTTTTGCGCGCGCCGTGCCATCCCTACACGCAAGGGCTGCTCGATTCCCTGCCGTCCCGCACCCGACCCGGCGAGGAGCTGCGGCAGATCCCCGGCACCACGCCCTCGCTGCTCAACCTGCCGGAGGGCTGTGCCTTCGCGCCGCGCTGTCGGCGCGCCGATACGCTCTGCAAGACCGTGCCGGTCGAGACCGCGTCCGGGGATCGCACCTATCGCTGCCACCATCCCGAGAGCCGGAGGACCGCGGCATGAGCGCCTTTCTTACCGTCGAGGGCGCCGTCAAGCGCTTTTCGCCGAGCGTCAATTTCGGTGACAGGGTCGCCACCTGGCTCGGCGCGCAGAAGCCGCCGCGCACCGTTCACGCCGTCGATGGCGTCGATCTTTCCATTCAGCGCGGCGAGGTGCTCGGCCTCGTCGGCGAATCCGGCTGCGGCAAGTCTACGCTCGGACGCATGATCACCGGCATCCACGTGCCGACCGAAGGCCGCATCCTGCTCGACGGCGCGCCGATCATGTCGGGCGGCAGCCGCCCGCGCAAGATCACCACACGCGTGCAGATGGTGTTCCAGGACCCCTTCGCCTCGCTCGACCCGCGTATGCGCATCGTCGACACAGTTTCGGAGGGCCCCATTGCCCATCGCCTGACAACCCGCGCCGGAGCGGCCGAATATACGCACCGCTGGCTGGAGGCGGTGGGGCTCGACCCCGACTTTGCCACCCGCTATCCGCACCAGTTCTCCGGCGGCCAGCGCCAGCGCATCGCTATTGCGCGCGCGCTCGCCATGCAGCCGGACCTGATCGTCTGCGACGAACCCGTGGCCTCGCTCGACGTGTCGATCCAGGCGCAGATCATCAATCTTCTCATGAAGCTGCGCCGGGAACTGAACCTGACTCTTCTGTTCATCTCGCATGATCTCTCCGTGGTACGCCACCTCTGTGACCGCGTGGCGATCATGTATCTCGGGCGCGTCGTCGAGGAAGGCGCAACGGCAGAAATCTATACCGATCCGCAGCACCCCTACACGAAGGCGCTGCTCGACAGCGTACCGAAGCTGGAAATCGACGACGAGGTGGAGGTGGTCTTCAAGCCGATCGAGGGCGAGCTGCCCTCGCCGCAGAGCCCGCCCGCCGGCTGCCACTTCCACGCGCGCTGCCCGGTTGCGATCGACCGCTGCCTGAGCGTTCGGCCGCCGCTCGTCGAACCCGCGCCCGGCCGCCGCGTCGCCTGCCATCTCGTCCCGGCGCTGCAGACGGCCGGCTGAGGTCTTTTCATCATCATCATCGGAGATCGACATGGAACCCTGGGAATGGAGCGAGGACGTCTGGCGAGCGAAGGTCGACAAGGTGCGCGCGGGCCGCTCGCTCAAGCCCCGGCACTGGAAAGATGGCGCCCGCTGCGCGGTGGCGCTCTCTTTCGATAGCGATCACGAGACCAACGAGCTGCGCGACGGCGGCAATTCCATCGGCCGCATGTCGCAGGGCCAGTACGGCAACCGCGTCGGCGTGCCGCGCATTCTCGATGTGCTGGCGAAGAACGACGTAAAGGCCAGCTTCTTCGTGCCCGCGGTCAGCGCGCTTCTTTACCCGGACGAGCAGCGCCGGGTGGTCGCCGAAGGCCACGAGGTGGCCCTGCATGGCTGGATCCACGAGCTCAACACCAAGTTGCCGGCGGACAAGGAGCGCAAACTGCACCTGCGCGCGGCCGACACGCTGGAGAAGATCACCGGCATCCGCCCTGTCGGCATGCGCACGCCCTCGTGGGATTTTTCCGACTCGACGCTCAAGATCGAGCGTGAGCTCGGCCTCCTCTACGACAGCTCGCTGATGGCCGACGACGATCCCTACGAGATCGTCGAGGACGGTGAGCCGACGGGGATCGTCGAACTGCCGGTGGAATGGATCCGCGACGACGCGGTCTATTTCAACATGAACCGCTTCCAAGCGCTGCGCCCCTATACCCCGCCCACGGACGTGCTCGACATCTTCAAGCGGGAGTTCGACCGCGCCTATGCTGAAGGTGGTCTCTTCCTGCTGACCATGCATCCCCATGTCAGCGGCTACCGCTCGCGAATATTTATTCTGGAGGAGCTCATCGCCCATATTCGGACACATGGTGACGTCTGGTTCGCCACCCATGCCGACATCGCGAGCTACGTCTCCGATTAGGAGCGCTCTGGAACGGTCGTCTCCAAATGGTGAAAGTTGCCCCAGTGCGGATGCCGCCTCCGCCGATCCGGCATAGCGGTGCGCCGCGGCTTTTACGCTGCAAGCGCGCTCATGATATATGCGCGTGGCTTCGAGGCGGGCACGCTGGCGGCGCCCGAAGATGGAAAGGTCGCATGGAGGACGCATGATGACCTGGCTGCCGCAAATGCCGCCCTGCTGGCTGGAACCAAAGTGATCGACGGCCCGACTCCGCCCTTGACGGGTAGCAAGGCGCTTGATCTGCGGATCTGGCGCAGGTCGCGGGTACAATCTCGGACGGCCCATTTCGCAAATAATGATGAACGAGGGCGAGATGCAAGTGGACGCGCGGAAAGCCGGCGCTCCCGAAGGGGCAATCGCGGTCATGCTGGGATACTACCGGGCTGCGCAGGCAGGTGAGTTCACGGTGGTCGATCGCACCCTGCACAAGATTCTTGACCGCGCGCTCGAGACGATGTGCTTATTTCTGAACAGAAATCTCCGCTGAACCTTCTGCTGTCTCGTAAGCCGGCATTCGACGGATGGCAAAGCTCGTGCGAAGGGTCGACACCGAGGGCGCCGAGTGGTCGCTCCGCATCTGAATATGTTGCCATCCCCCGCTTACAGCGGACGTACATGCTTGGGCGCCAAGCCAGTTCGCTCCTTTTAACGTCAATTCTGTGCGGTCGGGCGCACAACGATGCTGCCGATTTCGACGCCGTCTGGTTGTTCGACTGCGAAAGCTATCGCTCGTGCGATCGCATCCGGCGAAATGGCAAGCTCTTCCTTCCGCTTTTTGATCGTTGCATTGATGTCCGGATCGGTAATGGCGTCCGCAAAGGTCGTGTCGATGAATCCCGGCGATACTTCCGTAACGCGCAGGTTTGAGCCCGATTCCTGCCGCAGTGCTTCGGTGGCTGTCCGCAGTGCGTTCTTGGTCGCAGCGTAGACGCCCATTGTCGGCACGATTTGGATGCCAGCCGTCGAGAGGACGTTGACGACATGCCCGCTGTCCTGGCGGCTGAACACGGGAAGCGCCGCAGCGATACCGTAAAGCGCGCCCTTCAGGTTCACGTCGATCATGGCGTCCCAGTCATCGACCTGCAGAGCGTCGAAACGCGAGAGCGGCCCGATGCCTGCATTGTTGACGATGACGTCGAGCCTCCCGAAACGCTCGCAGGCAAGGTTGACCAGCACATCCAGGTCCGCGCGTCTGGTGACGTCGGTTGCCTGATATATGGCTTCGCCGCCCGCCGCTTCGATCTCTTCTGCCACTGCGGCGATTTCGGCCTCGCTTCGCGCCCCGAGCACGAGGCGCGCGCCGTGCGCGGCAAGATAGAGGGCGGATGCCCGGCCGATGCCGCGCCCGGCTCCGGTGATGGCGACGATCTTGTTCTCTATGGTCACGATATAGGCTCCGTCTTCTGAGTGAAAAGCCAGACCTATGCGCCGCAGGCCGGATGATCTATGCTCAAATAGCCATGTCTTTATCGCAATCCGCCGAAATCACCCCTGATCCGTTCTCCAAGGTCCTTGCAGCACTCGGTGCACGGAGCGTTCGGGGAACCGGTCTCGAAGCGGCAGGAGACTGGGCACTCGCTTTCGACGGGCGGGCCAGGTTGAAATTCGTCGCGGTAACTTGCGGCCGATGCTGGCTCCTGCTTCCGGACCACCCGCCGGAAGTCCTGGAGGAAGGCGATGTCGTCCTTATCAGCAACACGCGTTACGTTGTGGCGAGCAATCCGGCAGTTGAACCGATCGACGGTATGCCGCTCTATGCTCCGCCAGGACACGATTTGGTGCGTCTCGGCGCGGGAGACGAGACGGCCATTATGGGCGGCGGCAGCGGCTTTGCGGATGGCAGCGCCGCGTTCGTTCTGGATGCGCTCCCGAGGTTTCTGCGCGTCGACCGGACCTCGTCCACCGCCGAAGCTGTCGCGAGAACGCTGAAATCCTTGAGAGCGGAGGTCAGCAGCGCGGACGTGGGCGGTGTGCTCGTTGCAGAGCGATTGGCGGAAATCCTCGTCATCGAGGCAGTCCGCGCTTTCGTGGCCACCAGTTCGAAAAACAGTGTCGGCTGGATCACCGCGCTGGCGGACCCACGGATCGGCAAGGCGCTTAAACTGTTGCACGGCGATGTCGCACGTCGTTGGACGGTGCCGATGCTGGCATCGGAGGTCGGCATGTCACGCTCGGCCTTCACCCAACATTTCACCGACCGTGTCGGCCGGCCACCGCTCGACTACCTCACGCGCTGGCGCATGGTTCTGGCGCAGCGAAAGTTGAATGAGGGCCAGACTGTCGCGGAGGCCGCCACTGCGGTCGGCTATAACTCGCAAAGCGCTTTTTCTCACGCCTTCAAGCGCACCTTTGGCCGGACACCACGATCTGCTGGCTGATGACATCTTTTCCGGCCGCTTGTCAGGGCCAGAGCTGACCTTCGACATCGTCGGTGAGGCGATCTTTGGCACCACTGAAGAACAACAGCTTATCGTCGCCTTCTCCGCGGCAAGCGGACGAGCTGCTTCCATCGATCACAGCCGCTTCCCTGTTCCTTGTTTCGAAGATCATCGTCACGGAAACGAGCCGGGGCAGTTGCCCACCTATCTGCTGACGACTGCAGTCGAGCGGTCGGCCTCCCAGCAGTTCCGGCGTAGCCTCACTGCGTCCCACCCGCACGGACGGGTTGTGAGTTTGCCTTTCGTCATTTGCCCTTCCGCACCTGATAAACGGTGCCGCGTGAGATGCCGAGATCATAGGCGATTTGCGTCGGACCCTGACAGGCAAGTGGAACAGTGTGTGGAAGCGCTTCGACCGGCTGAGCAAGTCAGGTGTGTTCGAGACCTTCTTCGATCACCTCGCCGCGCTGTCGTCGTCGGCGCACCTGGTGCAGATGTTCGACAGCACCGTCGTGCGCGCCCATGTCTCGGCAGCCGGCGCCCAAGGGGGCAGAAGGTCAGGCGCTCGGTCGCTCGCGCGGCGGCTTCTCGATCAAAATCCACCTGAAGACCGATTTCGACGGCCATCCCATCGCTTTTGATCTGACCGGCGGGGAGAAAGGGGATCCTGCTCGGGTTTAGCCCAGAAGTCGATCCGAGGGCGGCCGTCGCCGACAAGGGCTACGTCAGCAAGGCCAACCGGCAGATGGCACGAGCCCGCGTGGCATCATTCCCGTCATTCCGCGAAAGGCTGACGAGAAGAGCAAGCTAGGAAGGGGACCTATAGATTTGCTTGAAATTATTAGGTTCTTCGTCTGCGATTTGAGGATCGGAGGCGAAGAATGGCAAAGCAGTCCTTGTTTTGGCTGTCGGATGAGGCATGGGCTGCGCTTGAGCCTCATCTGCCACACGGACAGCCCGGCAAGCCTCGTGTCGATGACCGCAGGGTCATATCCGGCATTCTCCATGTGCTGAAGGTTGGGTGCCGCTGGCGGACGTTCCCCCTGAGTACGGCCCCGCAAAGACCATCTATAACCGCTACCACCGCTGGTCCCAGCGCCGCATCTGGCATCGCATCTTCGAGAAGATGGCGGCAGTTGGCCCTGTGCCGGAAGAGCTTTCCATCGACAGTACCCACGTCAAGGCGCACCGCTCCGCCCAAGGCTCAAAAGGGGGGCGTGGGCGCAAGCGATTGGCACGTCGCGTGGCGGAAGAACAAGCAAAATCCATTGTCTGGCCGATGATCGCGGCCGACCGGTCGCCTTTGCCCTGACACCTGGCAACATCGCCGACATCAGGATGGCGATCCCGCTGCTGGAAATAGCGCGCCCGACCAAACGGCTGATCGCCGACAAGGCCTATGACGCCGACAGTTTGCGACAGTGGCTTTCAGGAGCGAAGATCAAGGCCGTCATCCCATCCTCGGCAGCGCGAAGAACGCCCTATCCCTAGACCGCAAGGCTTACAGACGGCGAAACGTCATCGAGCGCCTCTTTTGCAAGCTCAAGAACTGGCGGCGCATTGCAACCAGATACGACCGCCTCGCAGCCAACTACCTATCCGCCCTCGCTCTCGTCGCGGCAATCAGCACCTGGATATGAATGAGCCCCCATCCTAGGCCTTCCGGTCGTGAATATCTGGAGAAGGAACGACCGCACAGAACCGGAACGTACGTCTTTCCCGGCCAGGGCATCGACAACGCGATCGGCAAGCTCAAGCGCTTCAAACGTGTCGCCCTACGCGGCGAAAAGACGAAGCGAAACTTCGCATCCATCGTCGCGCTCGCAGCCGCATTCGCCTTGGTCAAATCCGCCCACAGAATCGCCATTCAATACAAGGAGCGGTTCTGCTTAGAAGAGAATTCCAAAACGGCCTTTCGGTGCCTTGAATCCGGAATCACATTCTTTCGACATCTGGAACCGACAGCAACGTGGATGCTTTGAAGCGAGCATACCTCCAGAACTGTGTTTAAAGAGGTGACGTCCCCGGACGTGGTGTAGCTCGGTAGCGCGGTGGTCATCGGCGCTTTCCGGTAGGGTCTGGTTGTCGACACCAACCCCTCTCCGAAAGGACCACCGATGACCGACGACATGATGAACCTGCGCGCGCTCGTGGAGAAGAGCGCGGATGCCGATCTGCTGCGCGAGATGATCGGCTTTGCGGCCGAGAAGCTGATGGAGATGGAGGTGGGCGCGGCCACCGGCGCCGCCTGGGGCGAGAAGTCGCCGCTCCGGACGGCCCAGCGCAACGGCTATCGCGACCGGGACTGGGAGACGCGCGCCGGAACCGTCGAGCTGCGCATCCCGAAGCTCAGGAAGGGCACCTACTTCCCGGGCTTCCTGGAACCGCGCCGCATGGCCGAGAAGGCGCTGACGGCAGTGATCCAAGAGGCATACGTCCAGGGCATCTCGACGCGCTCGGTCGACGACCTGGTCAAGGCCATGGGCATGAGCGGCATCTCCAAGAGCCAGGTGTCGCGGCTCTGCGAGGAGATCGACGGCAAGGTGAAGGCCTTCCTCGATCGCCCGATCGAAGGCGACTGGCCCTATTTGTGGATCGACGCGACCTACCTCAAGGTCCGTCGCGGCGGGCGCATCGTCTCCGTAGCGGTGATCATCGCGGTCGGCGTCAACAGCGACGGCCGGCGCGAGGTGCTGGGCATGGAGATCGGCACGTCCGAGGCCGAGCCGATCTGGACCGAGTTCCTGCGCAAGCTGACGCGCCGCGGGCTGCGCGGCGTGAAGCTGGTCGTGTCCGATGCCCATGAAGGCCTCAAGGCCGCCGTCACCAAGGTCCTCTCCGCCACCTGGCAACGCTGCCGCGTCCACTTCATGCGCAATGTGCTGGCCCATGCCGGCAAGAGCGGCCGGCGCGTCGTCTCGGCCTTCATCGCCACTGCCTTCGCCCAGGAGACGCCGGAAGCCGCCAGCGTCCAGTGGCGGGCCGTCGCCGACCAGATCCGGCCCAAGGTGCCCAAGCTCGCCGCCATCCTGGACGACGCCGAGCCGGACGTGCTCGCCTACATGACCTTCCCGAAGGAGCATCGGGCCAAGCTTCACAGCACGAACCCGATCGAGCGGCTCAACGGCGAGATCAAGCGGCGCACCGACGTGGTCGGCATCTTCCCCAACGACGACGCCATCGTCCGCCTCGTTGGCGCCTTGCTGCTCGAACAGAACGACGAATGGGCCGTCCAGCGCGCCCGCTACATGACGCTGGAAAGCGTCGGCCAGTTGAGCGATGATCCCCTCATCAGCCTGCCAGCAGTGGCGCGCTGATCAGCCCGGCTAAGCCGGAGAGCGCGGCCCACCAATGCCGCCAGCTACACCACGTCGTGGGACACGATCTTTAAAGATCGGACTGACTACTATCATTTGATATTGGGCAGCGCGGATAGATTACCGCATGTTGTGCAGGTTGGGGATGTCCCACATGCTTGGGCAAGAAGTGAATTCAGTCGAGAGTGCGACAGTGCGGCTAACGATCCTTTGAAATCTGCATCAAGGAGAGTTTTATAGGGCTATAGACCCTATGCCCGCCCATTTCCCCCGATGCAGGGAGTAAGTTGCATAGCTGATTTCGACGCAGCTTACTTTCGGGAGGAGAGTCATGATAAAAATTCATTGGCCTTGATGTTCACAAGGAAACAATCGCAGTCGCGGTGGTCGATGAGGAGCGCGCCAGCGCGGCTCGTTTCTACGGGTTGATACCCAATACCCCGGATGCGGTGCGCCGCTTATTCGACAGGCTCTCCGGCCCGGGGATTGAACTGCACTTCTGCTATGAAGCTGGTGGCTGCGACTATGGGCTGTATCGCCAACTGACGCAGCTGGCCGCATCCTGCGCCGTCGTCGCGCCGTCGAAAATACCGAAGAAGCCGGGTGACCGGATCAAGAATGACCGTCGCGATGCAGTTGCCCTGGCGCGGTTGCTGCGCGCCGGCGAACTGACGGTAGTGTGGGTGCCGGACGAACATCACTGAGCCGCTTCCGTTCTCCGAAGCATCTGATGAGCTGGCTGGGGCTCGTGCCGTCGGAGTCTTCGAGCGGCAAACGCACCCGTCGCGGCGCGATCACCGGAGGAGGCAATGGCGAGGCGCGGGCCATGCTGGTGGAAAGGAGATTGACCCGGCAATATCGATCACAACCTGACCGGCGTGCCGCGATATCCTGGGATGATGGGTAATCCTCGATCTACGCTGGGGCGAGCTTTGCGCTTAAGCGCGTCTATAGACAGAGGCAGGCCCGCGGCGGACATGGGAAATGCGGTAGCCAATCCGCGGATGAGAGCATGATTGATCGTCGCCGATCGGATCGCGGCACACCCGCCAGGTTGAAAAGAACACACGTCGCGTTATCATCGACGCCGCTTTGCTATGCTTCTACTCCCAAATGACGGGCATGAGAGCGTAGACGTAGTTCTCCGTTTCGTCGTTCTCTCTCCGCCACGCTGTTTTAGGCCAAACTACGATAGAGCTCTCTGATCCAGCTATTGCCATCGCTCTGTATGCCGATTGAGCGTCCGCCATCGCGCCATAGAGCGGTTTTCAGGATTGGTGGTATTGAAGGCCGAGGTGGCCGGGAGCAGACCGACAGGCTCCGGACGGGTTTGGTGGGATTGCTGCCCTTTGTGCATGCGCCATGTCTGCGGTCGCTCGGGGTTCGCGATCAAAGCGGCTGTTCACTCGCTTCGGGTCCAACCAAAGCCGGGCTTCAGCGGCGATTTCCATCAGTGTGTTGCGAGATTAAGCGGGAACGTAGGTCAACCTGATCACATCCTCGCCGATCCGATCACTGGCCACAAGATGAAGCGGCGGCCTCGGTCCGGCGAAGTATGGCTTGCCGTGGCCTAGCACGACGGGGTGCAGGTAGATTCGATACTCATCGATCAGGCCAAGGTCGGTGAGGCTTCGCGCCAAGGCTGGGCCAGCAACTTCGATCTCCCCGGTGCGCTCGGCCTTCAGCTCACGGATGGCGCCCTCAAGATCATCCTCAACAAGCGTGGCGTTAGGGCCGACCGACTTCAACGAGCGCGAGACGACCCATTTCGGCTGGCTCCGCCACGCCGCCGCGAAGGCGCGTTCCTCTGCATTCCACTCAGGATGATCGTCGTCCCAATAACGCATGACCTCGTACATTTGGCGACCGTACACACTGCCTGCCTGCCCCTGAGCCTCCTCGATGAAGTGGCGGAAGAGCGTGGGGCATGGCGCAAACGCCATATGGTCGACGTAGCCGTCCAGGGACTGGTTCATTCCGAACACGAGCTTTGCCATGCCTGCTTTCCTTCTCGTGTGGCACATCCGCGCGGTTCTGATTGCATATGCATGTGATCTTATATGAACTGATTGTAAATTGCAATCGGTTTTTGGAATTCCGACGGATGCCAAACTCTGGAACACAATCTTCATGCACCACCTGATGCCCGGTAGCCGCCGTCACTTCCGCGAGGTGCTGACCCGGTCTAAGGAGGGGTAGCGGGTCATTGATTCCGATACTGATGATATCTCTTCGAAGAGCCCGGCTGAGAAGACTTCAGCAACAAAAACGCCGATCGAAGAAGATCGTAGTTTCTGCGAGTGCTTGTGGCCTCGGAGAGGAATGGTGAAACGGGAAGAGTGGGAGAAATTGGTGGGTTAGGCCCCCTTTGATCATTTCAGTACTCCACCAGATCGCGCGCCCTGAGAACTCGATCGAACATAGTCGGGAATTCTGAAGCGGCGGCGGTAGTCGCCGGGCGAGATGCCTGTCAGACGCCGGAACAGGCGACTGAAGGAAGAAGCATCCTCATAGCCGACCTCGCGGCCGATCGCATCCACGGGGGCGGAGCCGGTCTCGAGCATCTGCTTCGCCTCTTCGATGCGCAGCGCCTGGACATAGGCAAGCGGCGAGTAACCGGTGGCCGCCTTGAAGCGCCGGTCGAACGTGCGCTTGGGCAAGCCCGATATGCGCGCCGCCTCGGTGATGACATCCGCGCGGTCGTAATTGTCCGCAAGCCAGGTCTGGCACTTGAGGATGAGGCCGTCATCGTGAACCACATTGACGGCCATGGAGGCGTAGGGGAGTTGTCCGTCGCGGTGCCACTGGTAGAGGAACAACCTGGAAATGCGGATTGCTTCCTCGCCGCTGCCATAGCGAGCAATGAGAAGGAGCGAGAGGTCCTGCCACGACGAGGCGCCTCCGCAAGAGATGATGCTGTGGCCCTCTCCGGTCTGGACCAGGATGCGGTCCTCATGCAGCCGGACGTCGGGAAACTCGCGGCGGAACACGGGCACATGGCTCCAATGCGTCGTCGTTTCGCGCCCCGAAAGCAGCCCGGCTGCGGCCAGCACCAGTGAGCCGCCACAGGCGGAGCAGATCACGGCGCCCTGCCGGTGCATCTCGGCAACCCACGCGATGAGCCGGCGATCGAGAGCGTGGAGCTCCTCCGGCGTGAAAACGATCACGTTCGGCACGAACACGATGTCAGTCCGCTCGATGTCGTCGATCGAGTCCTGCGCAACGATGCTGACCCCGGTGATGAGCTCGAGCGGCCCGCGCGCGGCCGCGACAATCCGCGGCTCGAAAAGTGGCTCGCCGGAAGGGGTCTTGAGAAACCTCCCCGCCGCCCAGAGCGTATCGAAGACGCCGTAGATGATCGAGGGATCGCACTCCCGGAAGACCACGATGCTGACGTGCTTCGGCACCCAATGTCCTCCTGCTTGGCCCATCTCGCACGGTTCCGGCCATTCTGCCTCTCTTGCGCACGCCGCGCCACGCCTATTTTCGCGCTGATGTGCCAAGGGCACGACGGCATCATGAAAAGACGGTGAACGACAAAGGCAGGGCTCAGGTCCCCTGGGCAGGAGACATGAAAATGGAACACATCCAACAATCAAAGGACACACCAATGACCGGCAACAGACTTCGTCTGCCGCAGCTAGCCGACAGCTTCTTTCTGACCGATGGTGGTATGGAGACCACGCTGATCTTCCACCAGGGCTTCGAGCTCCCTCTTTTCGCATCATATGTCCTGCTCGAAAGCGCGGCCGGGCGGGAGGCGCTGAAGCGTTATTATCGCGATTACCTCAAGATCGCCGAGGAGCACGGCATCGGCTTTATTCTGGAAAGCCCGACCTGGCGCTGCTCACGCGGCTGGGGTGCGAAGCTGGGCCACGACGCCCGCAGGATTGACTCCTTCAACCGCACGGCCATTGAGTTGATGGAGGAACTGCGGCGGGAGGCCCGCACCGGCGCGCCGATCGTGATTTCCGGCAATATCGGCCCCTGCGGCGATGGCTATGCGCCGGAAGCACAGCTTAGCCCGGACGAGGCGGAGGAGTATCACAGCCACCAGATCCGCATCTTCGCCGACACAGCTGCGGAGATGGTTGCCGCGATCACCATGACCCACACCGGCGAGGCGATCGGCGTGGTGCGCGCAGCACGCTCCGCCGGGATGCCCGTCGCCATAGCGTTCACCTCGGAGACCGACGGACGGTTGCCCTCCGGGGAGGCTCTTGGCGAGGCAATCGAGAAGGTGGATGAAGCCACCGGTGCAGCGCCGGTCTACTACATGGTCAATTGCGCCCACCCCGACCACTTCGCCGGGGCGCTCGGCAAAGGAACATGGCGCTCACGCATTCGTGGCATCCGCGCCAACGCCTCGCGCAAGAGCCACGCCGAACTGGACAATTCGAACGTGCTCGACCCCGGCGATCCGGTCGAGCTGGCACGGGACTACACGCGCCTGCGTCGGATGCTGCCAAATCTCTCGGTGTTCGGCGGGTGCTGCGGCACCGATCACCGCCACATCGAGCAGATATGCTTCAGTTGCCTGGAAGCGGCCTGAGATCGCAATCTGGAAAACGATACATTGTCTTATCCGTTGACCGCTCTCATGCCGCGCGATTGCATCCGCCCGGCGCTGCGGGAAGAAGCTGGCGAAATCGCCAGCCTTTTCCTGATCTCGTCGGATGGGCTTGCGGCCTATATCTGGAGCAAGATAAACGCGCCCGACTCTCCAACTCGCGGCAACTCTCTCCGGCGTCGCAATCTACGAGCATCTCGGCTATCGAACCGAAGAAGCCGCCGCGGTGTGTTTGACGAATCAAACCCGCCTCGCCTGCGTTAAGCCGGCGTCCAGGTCGCGGCGGTGCCCAACCGCGGCGGAAACGGAATCCAGCGAGCGAAGCTCGCCTGTTCTTGGCGGGATTCTAGTCTACCTCCAGGCACACGCGCGTATGCCCCGCGCGGAGAAATCCCAGCTTCGCCGCCGCAGCCTTGGAGAGATCCAGGATGCGGCCACGCACAAACGGTCCACGATCATTGATGCGAACCACAATGGCCTTTCCGTTCCGCCGGTTCACGACCTTCACTTTCGTGCCGAAGGGGAGGCTTCGGTGGGCCGCGGTCATGGCCGCCGGGTTCATGCGCTCGCCGGAAGCCGTCTTGGATCGCAGAGCATACCAGGAAGCGCTGCCGCATTGGGCATGAGCCGCTACCGGAACTGTGGCAAGAAGCATCGTGGCGGCAAGGGCAGGCATGCCCCGTCGGCGGAGAAAGTGTTTCATTTCTATTGTCCCCGGATCGAAGTTGGCTTCCGCCATAAAAAGGAAATGCGGCGAAGAATCGACAAATTTTGGTAAGAGGAAGAAGCGGTATTTTAATTCGGGCAGAGATAATCTCCGGGATAGGAATGCGCTCGACGCATAACGTGAATGTAACTGTGAATTACAATTGGTTTACTGAACGGGATCCCGGCACCTGGTTTCTTACCGGCCGGGCGGAACCTCCCTCCGGCAAGGCGTGTTCTTGACGAGAAGGGATGCGAAATAGGAGCATTCGAGATGATACCCCGCTTTTTCCTTGCGGCCGTGGCATTCGGGGCGATCCTGGCGTCAGCCGGCACCGCGGCTGCCGCGAACGCCTTCGCCACCGGCAACGTCAATATGCGCGCCGGTCCCAGTACTCAGTATCCCCGCGTGACGACGATCCCGCGCGGATCGGCTGTCGAGGTCTACGGCTGCACCAGCGGCTGGCGCTGGTGCGACACGGTCTGGCGCGGGAACCGGGGATGGGTGAGCGCTTCCTATCTCCAGATGCAATACCGGGATCGCCGCGTCTACGTGCCGGACTATGCACCGCGCCTCGGGCTGCCTGTCATCACGTTCCAGTTCGGCTCCTATTGGGACCGCTGGTACAGCGACCGGCCCTGGTACCATGACCGCGACAGATGGGATCGCCGGGACCGCGACCATTGGGACAGGGATCGCCGGGACAGAGATCGCTGGGATCGGGATCGCCGAGATCGGGATCGCGACGTATGGGATCGGGACCGCGACAGGCCAGAACCGCCGCGTAGAGCGGAAAGCAACGAGGGAGGCCCTGCGCAGCGAAACAATCTCGGGTTGTGCAGATTGGGCCGCTGCTAATTCCGGCCGGGCGACGGAGTTGTCCGCCTACATATGGGATGGGTGGTGCCCAGGAGAGGACTCGAACCTCCACGCCTCGCGGCACACGGACCTGAACCGTGCGCGTCTACCAATTCCGCCACCTGGGCTAGGTGCGCAGCCGATGTAAGCGGCGGCGGAGCCCGTGTCAACGAGGTTTCTGAGTTTTTCGCCAGCGTGCGAGACACGGGCGGCTCGCGGGAAAGGGAGACTTAACCGGCGCTGCGGGAGCGCCGGCGCACCACCTCGTAAGCGATCGCGCCGGTGATGGTGATGCCGATCATGATGAGCGCCAGCGCATTCACCGCCGGCGTCAGGCCGGTCCGCACCTTTGTGGCGATAAAGACGGTGAGCGGCGTGTCGAAGCCGCGCACGAACAGCGTGGTATTGTAGTTCTCGATGGATTGCAGCACCGCCAGGAAGGCCGCCGCGGCGAGTGCAGGTCTCAGGAAAGGCAGCAGTACGCGGCGGAACACCATGAACTTGGAAGCCCCGAGGCCGATCGCCGCCTCTTCCTGGGTGCGGTCGAACCGCTGTAGGCGGGCCGCTACCATTAGCATAACATAGCAGATGATGAAGCTCGACTGCGCGAGCACGATGAGGAAAACGCCGCCGCCCACGCCGAGCTGCCGCCAAAGCACGAGGGTGGAGATGCCGATCACCACACCTGGGGTGAGCAGCGGTGATACCATCACTGCATAAAGAAAGCCCCGCGCCCGCATGTGCAGACTGGTCAGCAGCAGGGCTGCGGCTGTGCCGACCGGCAGAGCCAACAGCACGACGAAGAAAGCGACCACGACCGAGGTCCAGAGCGCCTGCCACATGCCGGTGTCGCGCCACAACGCATTGAACCATTGCAGCGTGGTGCCCTGCCATGGCGTTACGGTGGGGAACCGGCTCTCATTGAAGGTCGCCGCCGCCATGATGCCAAGCGGTGCGAAGAGGTAAACGAAGAAAACGGCAAGGTAGATGCCGAACAGGCCTCGGGCGATGCGGTCGGCCGTGCTCATTTCGCCACGTCCGTCAGGTTGACCCGGGCGATCTTCAGGGTGACGAGCACGACGCTCAGGCAGAGGACGAGCAGCACCAGCGCATAGGCGGCGCCCCGGTTCCAGTCGCCGCCCTCGAAAAACCAGTTGTAGATGATCTCGGTGAACCAGCGGCTGCCGGGCGCCCCGAGCAAAGCGGGCGCCACATAACTACCGGCTGCCAGCATGAAGGTGAAGACGCAGCCCGTGGCGATGCCCGCCTTGGCGTGCGGGATCACCACCCGCCAATGCGTGCGCCAAACGGACGCGCCGAGATCCCGTGCAGCCTCGATCTGCGACTTGTCGAGCGACTCGATCGCGTTGTAGATCGGGAAGAGCATGAACAGGATGTAGGCATAGACCATGCCGGCAAGCACGCCCGCATCTCCGTACCATCGTATCGGCTGGTCTATGATGCCAAGCGAGAGGAGGAGGGCATTGAGCGGACCGCGGAAGGCGAGCAGGATATACCAGGCGAGCGTGCGCAGCACCTCGTTGATCCAGAAGGGGATCGTGAGCGCAAGCAAGACAACTGCGGTGCGGTTGGGCGTGGCGGTCTGCGCCAGCCAGTAGGCGAGAGGGTAGCAGACGACGAGCGTCAGGAAGGCGACGAGGGCGCTCGCCCACACGGTCTTGAAGAAGATCGCGCGGTGGACGCCTTCCCTGGCGAGGTAGTGGATGTTCTCCAGTGAATACACGTCGCGCGGACCACCGATCTCTGCCGGCGGGAGGTTCGGCCTCAGCGCGTAGTCGACCATCATGATGTTGGGCGCCAGAACCATGCCCGCCAGCCAGACAACCACCAGCGCGAGAAAGGTGGTGCCGAGCCCGCCGCCGAAGCGCCTGTAAAGCTCAGTCATCGGGCAGCACCACCGCATTGGCGCTGCGGAAGCCGAAGCTGATCGGCACCCCGATGGGGGGAGCATCGGTGAGCTCGGTGCTGGATATGGAGGCGATAAGCCCGCTTCCGTCACCGAGCCTGCCATAGGCGAGCGCGAAGGCGCCTTCGAAATCGATGCGGTCGATCGTGGCCGTCAGTCGGTTCTCACCGTCGCTGCGGTGGCCGAGAGCCTCCGGCCGAACGTAAAGTTTTGCCGCGCTTCCTGCGGAGAGGCCGTTGCCTATGCGGCCGTGCAGAACTCCCTGTGAAGACTGGATGGCTGCAGTGTCACCATCGATCGAGACGACCTTGCCGGGAATCGCGTTCGTCTCGCCGACGAAACGCGCCACAAAGGGTGTGGCGGGATCGTTGTAGAGCGCGCGCGGAGCGCCCACCTGCTGCAGCACGCCGGCGCTCATCACCGCCACACGATCGGACATGGCGAGCGCCTCCGACTGGTCATGCGTGATGTAAATGAAGGTTACGCCGGTTCGTTTCTGCAGCGCGCGCAATTCCGAGCGCATATGCTGCCTGAGCTTGAGGTCGAGCGCGGAAAGCGGCTCGTCGAGCAGGAGCACCTGCGGCTCCACCGCGAGCGCCCGGGCGATGGCGACGCGCTGGCGCTGTCCGCCGGAAAGCTCCCCCGGCATCCGGTCACCGAAGCCTTCCAGCGCCACAAGGTCGAGAAGCTCCTCGGCCCTGGCCTTTCGCGCATTTTTCGCGACGCCTCGCGCCTCGAGCCCGAAGGCGATGTTCTGCCAGACGGGCATCAGCGGAAAGAGCGCGAGCGACTGGAAGATCATCGCGGTCGGGCGCTGGTCGGGACCCAGTCCCTTCATGTCCTGCCCGCCGATCAGGACCTTTCCATCGGTCGGCTCCAGGAAGCCCGCGATCATGCGCAGGATCGTCGTTTTTCCGCAGCCCGACGGGCCGAGAATGGAAAAGAACTCGCCGCCTTCGACAATGAAGGAGACGTCGGAGACGGCCCGGGTCCCGCCAAAGACCATGCCGACGTGTTGCAACTCTACCGAATGTGACATGGCCCCCCGGAGCACGAGAGGGCGGGCGTGAGCCCGCCCTGAAGCGGATCAGGCGGAGAGGAACCGGTCCTGATACTCGTTGCGCTTGGCGACGAACCAGCTCTCCTGGATCGGCCACCACCAGAGTTTCTCCAGCGCATCGCCAGGATAGGCGGCCGCGAAGAAGGCCTTGGCCTCGTCGGACGTGAGGTCGGCCGCGCCCACGGCGGTGGAGTTGATGGAAGTGGTGTTGGTGTATATGGCGCCGGCTTCCGGCGTCAGGAACCAGTTGATGAAGGCGTAGGCCTGCTCGACATTCTCGGCGCCTTTCGGAATGGCGACGCCTTCCATCCAGGTCAGCGCACCTTCCTTCGGCGCAACAAAGCCGATCGGCAGTCCTTCCTTGGCGAGCGCGGCGGCCGTGGAATCCCAGGTCTGGCCGATGGCGCAGCCATTGACGCGGAAAGCACCCTGCGCCTCGTTCTCGTTCGACCAGAACTGGGCGATGTTGGCTTTGCGTGCGATCGCCTCGGCGAGGATGACGTCATATATCTTCGTCATCTTCTCTTCCGACTTGAAGGCTTCGAGCATCGGCATGGGCAGTTTGCCCTCGGCCTCAAGCCAGAGGCCGAGACCGACGAGGCCCGAATGCCCGCGCAGCGTGGCCTTGCCTTCCATCTCCGGCTTCCAGATATCGCCATAGGAGGCGGTGCCGTATTCGAGCGGCGCCTGGTCCTTGTCGAATGCGATGGCTTCGGTGCCCCAGTCGGTCGGCACCTGGTAGCGTTTGCCGTCGATCACCGCGCCGAGATTCTTCGAATTCTCCCAGGCGCTGGGCAGGCACTTTGCCACCTCGACTTTGGATTCGTCGATCGGCTGCACGAGATCGAACTCGACATAGTTCGGCACGCGGTCCACCGTCGGCCAGATGATGTCGAAGCCTCCGCCATTGTTGGCGCGAAGCTGGTTCAGAAGCTCGTCGTTGGTGCCGTAGGGCGTGTAATTGGCTTTGATGCCCGTCGCCTTCTCGAAGGCGGCAAGCATCTCGTCATTGAGATAGCCGGCCCAGGCGAAGATGTTCACCGTACCGGAAGACCCCTGCGCGTGAGTGCGCGAGATGTAAGGAGCGGCGAGTGTCAGGCCTGCGATGGAAGCCGCGCCCTTCGTGAAACGACGCCGTGTGATCGGATTCATGGAACTCTCCCCTTCAGCCCGTGCTTGACCTGCGCAGCGGTTACGCCCGTCATGTTACACCTAGATGAAGGGCGGGCAACGAAAATACGCGCGGGGAGGGACAGCCGGCAAAGGATTGAAGGCGCAACGTCTCTCCAAGCGATGGGGATGGCCGCTTCAGTTGGTGTTCCGCGCGTCCTCGCGGGCGATTTCCGACCAGCTATCGGTCTGGGCAAGCATGGCGCGAAGATAGGCCATGTTGGCCTCGGCCTGTTCGGGCGAAAGCTCGCGGCGGGCGATCGCCTCAGCCTCGCGGAACCGGCCTTGCAGACCGACCACGAGAGCGAGGTTCTGGCGCACGCGGCTGTCCGCGCCTGGAGTGGCCACAGCCTTGCCCATGTAGGCCTCCGCCGTCCTGAGATCGCCTTGAAGGAGATAGGACATGCCGAGGTTGGAAAGCACGGAGGGCTCGTCCGGCTGAAGGTCCAGCGCGCGGCGGTAGAGCGCACGCGCCGCATCGGGCTGACCGAGCTGGTCGAGAATCGCACCTTCCGCCGAAAGCAGCTTCCAATCGGGATATTCCGGCGTCTGCGCGCGCCGGATCGCATCCAGCGCCGGCTCCAGCTCGCCTGCCGCGGCCAGCGCCTTGCCATAGGCTGCCAGCACCTCGCGGTCCTTGGGATGATCGATCGCAAGTTTCCGCATCACGGCGAGCGACTGGTCCGTGCGCCCGCTCATTTGCAGGATGTTGGCGTAGCGCAGCGCTATCGCCTTGTCCTTGGGGTCGCGGATATAGAGCCTGCCGAGGCTGTCGGCGGCCGCCTCCACTTCCGATGTGGACATGGCGGCGATGTTCTGCTGTGCCGGGGCGCCGGTGGAGGCGGTGGTTACATTGCTCACCCCGGTGCGCGCGGCCTGTGAGCACCCGGCGAGCGTGGCGGTGATCACCAGGGCCGCCGCCGTCGCTGCAAGCCGCCTTGCGCGTGCCGAATTCCGCATTCCCGCTCCCCGCAGTGCCCTCTGCCGCCCCGATGCGGCCTTTTCAGCAGGAGAAGTAATCTGTTAACCCTAACGGAGCGTTAACTTTGCCGCTCCGGCCAGGAAAATCACGATGCCTCTCACGCTTACCGACAAACAGACACCCGCCTCCCTGCCCGTCCATCTCGTCCCCGGAGGCGGGCTGGAGGACACGAGTGCCGACGCGGCAGCATGCGCTTGGGCACGGGCGAATGGTTTTTCGGGATCGGAAGGCGCGGTGCTGACAATCCCCGGCCGCGACGGTGCGCTGGCCGGCGCCTTTTTCGGTGTTGGCGGCGGCGCGCCCTCGCCCCTGGCCTATGGCAAGCTGGCGCGCGCTCTGCCCATGGGGGACTGGCATTTCGCCCGACCGCCGCAGGATCCGGCTCTGGCAACAATCGCCCTTCTTCTGGGGAGCTATACCTTCACGCGCTATGGAACCAGGTCGACCGCCGAGATCAATTTTGCGGCGCCGGATGGTGCCGATATCGAAGAGGCCCGCAGGGTGGCAGACGGTGTTTTCCTGGCGCGAGACCTCATCAACACGCCGGCAAACGACCTGGGACCCGACGCGCTCGAGAAGGCCGCCGGGGAACTGGCCAAGGCGCAGGGCGCGTCGATCTCCACGGTCGTCGGCGACGATCTCCTCGCGCAGGATTTCCCGATGATCCATGCCGTCGGCCGCGCAGGCGCGATTGCTCCGCGGCTGATCGACATCCGGTGGGGACAGGAAACGGCGCCCAAGGTGACGCTGGTCGGTAAGGGCGTGTGTTTCGACACCGGCGGGCTCGACATCAAGCCCGCAAGCGGCATGCTCCTGATGAAGAAGGACATGGGCGGTGCCGCCAACGTGCTGGGACTTGCCTCGATGATCATGGCGGCAAAGTTGCCTCTTCGCCTGCGCGTGCTCATCCCGGCCGTGGAAAACTCGATTTCCGGCAACGCCTTTCGCCCCGGCGACATCCTGAGGAGCCGCAAGGGCGTCACGGTGGAGATCGGCAACACGGATGCGGAAGGGCGGCTGGTGCTGGCCGACGCTCTTGCTCTTGCCGACGAGGAGGCGCCTGAGATCATGATAGACATGGCGACGCTCACCGGTGCTGCGCGTGTAGCGCTGGGGCCGGATCTGCCGCCGTTCTACACGCGCGACGAGGAGTTTGCCGCCGCGCTCGCCGGTGCATCGGAAGAGCGCGCGGACCCGCTCTGGCGCATGCCCCTCTGGCAGCCCTATGCCGAGAAGCTGCGGTCCAAGGTGGCTGACATCAACAACGTCACCTCGGACAGTTTTGCCGGATCGATCACGGCGGCCCTCTTTCTTGAACGCTTTGTGGAGAAAGCGGGGACCTGGGCGCATTTCGACATCTTCGGGTGGAACCCTGTCGAGAGGCCTACCTGTCCCGTGGGCGGGGAGGCGCAGGGCATCCGCGCGATCGAGGCCGTTTTGCGCCGGCGATATCGGATGTGAACCCTTCCTGCGAAGGAGAAACAAGGGTAATGATACGGCGCCGAAACGATTTCGGATGTGCCGATGCCGGTTGTGCTGCGACCGATCCAGGCACTGCGGCTATGGCAGCAGGTGTGCCTTGCCGAGGTGCAGAATGACATGCCGGATCTCAATGAGCGGCAGATGGCGATCCTGCTCACCATTTACCTCGACCCGCCGCCGCATACGGTACGCGGGCTTGCGGAGAGGCTGAACGTGACGAAGCCGGTGATCACGCGAGCGCTGGACACGATGGGCGCCCTAAAGCTCGTCTCTCGCCATCGGGACGATCGGGACCGGCGCAACGTCCTGATCCGCCGGACGGTGGAGGGCGCGCTGTTCGTCGAGCGCTTCGGCGATGTGGTGGTCGCCAGGGCAGGGGGGCTGCCGCTGTGAACGCGCTTGATGGCCGACTGAACGCATTCCGCCCGGACCTTGCCGACGAGCGCCTGCAAGGCCGTGTCGAGGCCGCTCGTTTCACGGCCGGAGAATCGGCCATGGTGGCGGTGCCTCTCGCGGATGTGCATACGGCGCCGGATCCGGCCGCCGGCATGGATACGCAATTCCTGCATGGCGATGCCGTGCTCGTCTTCGAACGCCGGGGCGGCTGGGCGTGGGTCCAGGGGGAACGCGACGGCTATGTGGGCTATGTGCGGGAAGGAGCGCTCGGTTCCGCTGCCTCCAAGCCCACGCATATCGTGCACGCCGCGCGCAGCTTCGTTTATCCTGAGCCGGACATGAAGACGCCACGGTCGGGCGCACACAGCATCGGTGCGCGGCTGACGGTGGTGGAAGAGGTGGAAAGGCGCGGCACGCGTTATGCGGTGCTCGATTCGGGCGGCGCCATGATCGCGAAGCACATCCGCCCTGTCTCGGAGCATGCTGCGGACTACGTTTCGGTTGCGGAGCAGCTTCTACAGACGCCCTATTTGTGGGGCGGCGTCAGCGGTTTCGGCATCGATTGCTCCGGGCTCGTGCAGCTGTCGCTGTTCATGGCTGGCCGCACCGTTTTGCGCGACACGGATATGCAGGAGTACAGCCTGGGGACGCCGATCGAGCCCAAGACGCTGCGGCGCGGAGACCTCGTCTTCTGGCGTGGTCACGTGGCCATCATGACCGATGAAAAGAGCATAGTTCACGCCAATGGCTACAGCATGATCGTTTCGCTGGAACCGCTCGCCGAGGCAATCCGGCGGATCGAGCTGCTTTATGGCCTGCCTGCAGGCTACCGCAGGATAACGTAGGCGCTATCGCTCGCCACCAGTGACGAATATGGCGACATTCTCGTTATCGGCGAATTCGACCGCCACGACATCCTGAAGCAGGATTTGCCGCGAATCGATCGCATGATAGAACATCGCGCTGCCTTCGATGGAATCGCGCAGCGTCTCGATTTCCTCGTCATGCTCCTCGATCGCCTTCTCGATCTCGCCGCCTTCTTCACCCAGATCAGGCAGGAACACGATTTCGAGCGTCTCGACGTTGAAGGCCTTCCGTACACGCTCGGCACTCTCCCGCGTGTTTTCGATCGCGGCGAGAATTCTCTCCACCTGATTCTCTTTGGTCGTTTCTTCCGTCTTCACATCGGAACCGACAATGGCGTCGATCGCTTCCTCGCTCTGCAGGCCTTGGGCCAGCGGCTGCTGCGCAAGCGGTACGAGCAGGAAAGCGACCACGACAAGAATGAACATCATCTTCTCGACAGGTCCAGCGCAAACGGGCTGGTGAATATCCGTGCAAAACATCCTATCTCCTTGGCAATCCAACTGGCCCGCAATGATCGCAACGGCAAGCGTATTGAAAGGGTTCCACAGTGGGACCTGCTTTCACAGAACCATGTCCGCCGTGCGACGGCAACCCGCGACGCGGTCTATATTGGGCAGATCATTGGTGTCTATCCATCGGCGTGCGGCTTCCCGCTCCCGGCCATGACGCTCCCATCGCTCGACGAGCCGGCGTTCGAGTTCGGCCCGTGGGACATGGAGATAAACTGTAAAGTCGAACATGGCGTCGAGCGTGTTCCACGGCTCCTCATCGAGCAGAAGGTAGTTCCCCTCGACAAGCAGGAATCGAACATCGCTGTCTACGATGGCGGCGGCTGCGCGCGAAAGCTCCATCGAGCGGTCGAAAATCGGGATTGCCACCTGCGGTTCGCGGTTGCGCAGGCGCTGTAGTAGAGTTCTGAAACCCGCAAAGTCGAAGGTTTCAGGCGCTCCCTTGCGGTGAGACAGATCGCGTGTCCGCAACACTATATCGTCATAGTGAAACCCGTCCATGGGTACGACGGCAGCACTTTGCCCGCGCGTTTCAAGTCCGGTGGCGAGGCGCTCCGAAAAGGTGGACTTGCCGGCGGCAGGCGGTCCCGCAATGGCGATCATGAAACGCGGCACATTCGCCGCGCGTGCAAGGATCTCTTCGGCCAAGCGCACGTCCATGCCGTCAGGACGCCTCAGGACGCCAGCCATGTGGGGTAATCGGAAACGAGCAGCCGGTAGGGCTCCTCGTCCTCCTCGATGGTGGAGAACCGGTCGATCGGCTCGGCGAAGATGTTGTCCGTCAGGTCGTCGTTGACGGTGGAGACCTCGCCGATCAGCACGTCGGTTCCCTCGCCCCAGAACTCGTGCCAGATGCCGGGCATGAGGGTGACGCTCTCGCCTGGCGAAAGCCTGAGGATGCCGCCCGCGTCGAAGCGGCGGGGGACACCGTCCGTCGGCACGGAAACGGGCGCCTCGTAATCGATGCTGCCGTCGGGCGCGGACGCGTAGAGCTTGATGCAGAGGCTTCCGCCGCCACGATTGATGATGTCCTCGGCCTTCACTGCATGCCGATGCATGGGCGATATCTGGTCGCGGCGGGAGATCATGATCTTCTCGGCGTAGAGCATGCCGCGGCCTTCCTTCAACGCTGCCGCGTCGCCATTGCGGACCGTGAAGAGAAAGAGTCCTTTGTTGGCGAAGTCGCCCACACCGTAATCCGTGATGTCCCAGCCGAGCCGCGCGACGACGATGCCATCGATCTCCTCCCGGCGGGCCTTCATTTCGGCCGGCGACCAGTCGGCGAAAGGCGGCAGCACATAGCCGAACGAACGGATGAAGCCCGCGCCCTCGCGCAGGATATCGTTGACCTTCGACCTTTTCATCGCAAGCTCCTCCTTGTGGAAACGCAGCCCACGCGCGTGGTACACGATGCGGCGCGTGGAGAGAAGCCCGTACCGGCGAATCAGAACGCCTTGAAGGTGAGCGTCGTCAACGAGCGAACGATCCCAGGCACATCGGCGATGTTCTCGTTGACGAACTTGCCGATATCCACGCCATCCTCGATATAGACCTTCATCAGAAGATCGTATTCGCCGCTTGTGGAATAGAGTTCGGATGCGATTTCCCGTTTGTAGAGCTCGTCGGCGACCTCATATGTCTTGCCGGGCTGGCAGCGCAACTGAACGAAGACGGGTCTCATGGTTTCCTTCCCGGAGTTTGGGTTTCTCTGCAAAGAGGGTTGAGCCAACGCGGGAGCCTGTCAACAGGTTTGGCTGCCGCCTCCGGCGGTGTTAAGGAGCCGGCCCGGACTTTGCAACAAAGGCCGATTTGAAGCATAGTCATGCCATGAACGAAGCAGCGCCGAACAAGGCGAAATACGAGGAGGAGCTGCGCCGTGCCGGCGTCAGAATCACACGGCCGCGGCAGGTGATATTGCGCATCCTCTCGCAGACGGAAGATCATCCGGATGCGATGGAGATCTTCAATCGCGCCTCCGAGGTCGATCCCAGCATCTCTCTCTCCACCGTCTACCGCACAATGAAGCTGCTTGAGGAATTGGGGACGATTCATCGTCATGCCTTCGAGGGGGGGCGCGCGCGGTTCGAACAGGCGAGCAGCGAGCACCATGACCATCTGATCGATATCGACACCGGCGACGTGATCGAGTTTCATTCCACTAAGATCGAGGCGCTGCAGGACGAGATCGCCCGCTCGCTCGGCTACGACATTGTTCACCACAGGTTGGAACTATATGGCAGGAAGCGGCGCCGCCGCTGAGACGGTGCCATAGTGACGAGGAACTGCGCGCGCCCGCGCGCATGAAGGTGGGTCTTCATTCATGAAAAAAGCAGATATCGGCCTGATCGGCCTTGGAACGATGGGGGCCAATCTCGCCCTTAACATTGCAGAGAAGGGCTTTCGCATCGCCGTGTTCAACCGCACGACGGCGCGCACGCATGAATTCGCGGAGGAGGCAGGCCCGCTCGCCGACAACATCATGCCTTGCGAAAGCCTCGAGGCGCTGGTGGGAGCGATCGAGCCACCGCGGCCGATCATCCTGATGGTGCCGGCCGGCTCCGCCGTGGACGAACAGATTACAGCCCTCGATCCGCTGCTTGCGCGCGACGACATCATCATCGATGCCGGCAACGCCAATTTCCGCGATACGCGCCGGCGCATGGCGGCGCTTGCCACGACGGGCCCGCATTTCATCGGCATGGGGGTGTCGGGTGGCGAAGAGGGCGCGCGACATGGTCCGTCCATCATGGTCGGCGGCCCAGAAGACTCCTATCGGCGCATCGAGAAGGTTCTCGATGCGATTGCTGCGCGCTATCAGGGTCAGGCCTGCCAGGCGTGGCTCGGGCCGGATGGTGCGGGCCATTTCGTGAAGACCATCCACAATGGCATCGAATATGCCGACATGCAGATGATCGCCGAGATTTACGGCATCCTGCGCGACGGGCATGGGCTTGCCGCCCGCGAGATCTCCCCGATCTTCGCCCGCTGGAACGAGGGCAGGCTCAACTCCTACCTGATCGAGATCACCGCAAGGGTGCTGGAGGCGGTCGACCCGGAAACGGGAAATCCGATCGTGGATATGATTCTGGACCGCGCCGGACAGAAAGGCACGGGCCGCTGGTCGGCGATCGAGGCGCAGTCGCTGGGCATCCCGGCCACCGCCATCGAGGCGGCAGTGGCCGCCCGCAGCCTGTCGGCGATGAAGAACGAGCGCGAAGCGGCGCAGAAGCGCTTCGGCGTGCCGGCGCCTTCCGCCGGCGCACCGAGCGAGGAGAAGCTCGCGAGCCTTGAGGCGGCGCTCTTCGCAGGCAAGATCGTGGCCTATGCGCAGGGCTTCTCGGTCATGGCAACTGCTTCGCGCGAGTTCGGCTGGAACCTGCCGCTCGGCACGGTCGCACGTATCTGGCGGGCGGGCTGCATCATCCGTTCGCAATTCCTGGGCGAGATCGCCGAAGCCTTCGACGGTGCGCCGGAGACGGAGAATCTGCTCGCGACGCCGGCCTTCTCGGCGTTCATCGAGGAAGCCCACCCCCACCTACGACAAGTGGTTGCGCAGAGCGCGGAATCCGAGCTGCCCGTGCCCTCGCTCTCGGCGGCGCTTGCCCATTTCGACACCTTCCGCCGTGCGCGCGGAACCGCCAATCTCATCCAGGCGCAGCGCGATTTCTTCGGTGCGCACGGGTTCGAAAGAGTGGACCGCGATGGCAGCCATCACGGCGCTTGGCATGGGTCCTGACCTGCAGGCAAAAAAGTGCCGCCGTGGTGGAGGGGAACCACGGCGGCCTTATATTATGGGCGGCAGCCCGGAGAGGGGGATAGGCTGCCGCTTTTTTGTCCGGTTCGGCGGGGGACGAGCCTTTGCCGGACTTCGGCGGAATATTGCCGATGCCCTTTATGTTGTTCGCCAAAATGGCTATTCAAGGGCCGCAAGATTACACATTGTTAATATTTCGCGAGCGTCTGCCAGGATTTGGCGGTAGATGCGGCGGTCTCACGCCTTTGTGATGGACAGAGAGAATAGCCCGCGCTACCCGTTTGCCCATGAAAAAAGGCGACCATCTCTTCCTTGTCGACGGCTCGGGCTATATCTTCCGGGCCTATCATGCCCTTCCCCCACTCACTAGGAAGTCCGATGGACTGCCGGTCGGTGCGGTGTCGGGCTTCTGCAATATGTTATGGAAGCTTTTGCGTGATGCCCGGGACACGGAGGTGGGCGTGACGCCCACCCATTTCGCGGTCATCTTCGATTACTCCTCTAAGACCTTTCGCAACGAGCTCTATCCCGAATACAAGGCCAACCGCACGGAACCGCCGGAGGATCTCATTCCTCAATTCGGATTGATTCGCGAGGCCACCCGCGCCTTTGACCTGCCCTGCATCGAGATGGAAGGCTATGAAGCCGACGACCTGATCGCCACCTACGCACGTCTGGCTTGCGAGGCGAACGGCGATACGACGATCATCTCCTCGGATAAGGATCTGATGCAACTCGTCGGCCCCACGGTCTCCATGTACGACCCCATGAAAGACCGGGAGATCAAGGTTCCCGAAGTGATCGACAAATGGGGCGTGCCGCCGGAAAAGATGATCGACCTCCAGGCGCTGACCGGCGACACGATCGACAATGTGCCGGGCGTGCCGGGCATAGGGCCGAAAACGGCCGCCCAGCTTCTCGAAGAATATGGCGATCTCGACTCGCTGCTTGCGCGCGCCCATGAGATCAAGCAGCAGAAGCGCCGTGAGAACCTGATCGCGCATGCCGAAAATGCCCGGATCTCGCGCGAACTCGTGCGGTTGAAGAATGACGTGGCGGTGGATCTTGGGCTGGACGCGCTGGCGCTGAACCCGCCGGACGGGCCGAAGCTGATCGGCTTCCTGAAGGCGATGGAGTTCTCCTCGCTCACCCGCCGGGTGGCTGAGGCCACGGGCGCGGATGCTTCGGCGATCGAGCCGGCCTATGTGGACGTGCAGAAGGGCGCCACGGCCCATGGGCCGGACCTCACCGTGCCGGCATCCGGCACTGATGAACCGGGCGCGGAAGGCGAAGTCGCGCCCGATCGCGAGGATGGCTTGGCGACGCCGGAAAAGCTCGCGCGCAAGCTGGCCGAGGCCGCATCGCACGAGGCTTTCGACCATTCGAAATATGTCTGCATCCGTGACATCGAAACGCTGAACCACTGGGTTGCGGAGTCCCGGGAAGCGGGCATTCTCGCATTCGATACCGAGACCAGCTCATTAGACCCCATGCAGGCCGAGCTTTGCGGCATCGCGCTCGCCACCGCGCCTGGCCGCGCGGCCTATGTGCCGTTTTCGCACAAGAACGGTTCCGAGGACCTTCTTGGTGGCGGCATGGTCGACGGGCAGATCGGGATCGAAGCGGCGCTCGCCGTGCTTCGGCCGCTGCTTCAGGATCCCTCGGTGCTGAAGATCGGCCAGAATTTGAAATATGACTGGCTGCTGCTCTATCGGCACGGGATCGAGATCGCACCGTACGATGACACGATGCTGATCTCCTATGTGCTGGAAGCGGGCACGCAGGCGCATGGCATGGATGCCCTCGCCGAGCGCTGGCTTGGCCACACGCCGGTTTCCTATAAGGAAGTAACGGGATCGGGGCGCTCTAAGGTGACCTTCGATATGGTCGATCTGGAACGGGCGACCGTCTATGCAAGTGAGGACGCCGACGTCACACTGCGCCTCTGGAAGGTCCTGAAGCCGCAACTCGTAGCCAAGGGGCTGGTCTCCGTCTATGAGAGGCTGGAGCGGCCGATGATCTCGGTCATCTGCCGCATGGAGCATCGCGGCATCACCGTCGACCGGCAGATCCTCTCCCGTATGTCCGGCGACTTTGCGCAGACTGCAGCGTCCATGGAGGAGGAGATCTATGCGCTTGCGGGGGGCCGCTTCACCATCGGCTCGCCCAAGCAGCTTGGTGACATTCTGTTCGGCCGCATGGGCCTGCCGGGCGGGGCCAAGACCAAGTCCGGCCAATGGTCCACCTCCGCCCAGGTGCTGGAGGAACTGGCGGCGGCCGGCCACGAATTGCCGCGCAGGATCGTCGACTGGCGGCAGGTCACCAAGCTGAAATCCACCTACACGGACGCGCTGCCGGGTTACGTGCATCCGGATACCGGGCGGGTGCACACGTCTTATTCGCTCGCCTCAACGACAACGGGGCGGCTCTCCTCATCCGAGCCCAACCTGCAGAACATTCCCGTTCGCACGCCGGAGGGGCGGAAGATCCGCACCGCTTTCATCGCCGCACCCGGGCACAAGCTGATCTCCGCCGACTACAGCCAGATCGAGCTACGCGTACTTGCACATGTGGCCGACATCCCGGAGCTGAAGAAGGCTTTCGCCGAAGGCGTAGACATTCATGCCCTGACGGCTTCCGAGATGTTCGGCGTGCCCGTGGATGGCATGCCGGCGGAAGTACGCCGGCGCGCCAAGGCCATCAATTTCGGCATCATCTATGGCATATCGGCCTTCGGCCTCGCCAACCAGCTCGGCATCCCGCGCGAGGAGGCCGGTGCCTATATCAAGCGCTATTTCGAACGCTTCCCCGGAATCCGTGACTATATGGAACGTACCAAGGCGTTCTGCCGCGAGAAGGGATATGTCGAAACCATATTCGGGCGCCGCGCACATTATCCGGAGATACGCTCGTCAAACCCCTCCGTCCGCGCGTTCAACGAGCGCGCTTCCATCAATGCGCCGATACAAGGATCTGCCGCGGATGTCATCCGCCGTGCCATGATGCGCATGGATTCCGCGCTCGGGGATTCCGGCCTCGGCGACGTGCAGATGCTCCTTCAGGTTCATGATGAGCTGGTGTTCGAGGCGCCTGAGGATGCGGTGGAGCGCGCAATCCCGGTCATTCGCACGGTGATGGAGGGCGCCGCCTGGCCCGCCCGCTCGCTTTCCGTCCCGTTGAAAGTGGATGCCCGCGCCGCCGACAATTGGGAAGAGGCGCACTGAGCTTGATCTGGAGGCGAACGCCTCCTCTATGCCTTCCGCGGCAGCACGCGGTCAGGCGGGCGGTGGCCGTCGAAGAAGGTGCGGATATTGATGATCACCTTCTCGCCCATGTCGATCCGGCCCTCAATGGTGGCCGAGCCCATGTGGGGGAGGATCACCACCTTGCCGATCTCGGTGAGCTTGACCAGCTTCCTGTTGACGGCAGGCTCATGCGCGAAGACGTCGAGTCCCGCGCCCGCGAGCCTGCCTTCCTCGATCATGCGGATCAGCGCGTCCTCGTCGACGATGTCGCCACGCGCCGTGTTGACGATATAGGCCGAGGGCTGCATGAGCGCGAGCCGCCGCGCCGAAAGCAGATGGAAGGTTGCCGGCGTCGACGGGCAGTTCACCGAGATGATGTCCATCCGGGCCAGCATCTGGTCCAGACTGTCCCAATAGGTGGCTTCAAGCTCGTCCTCGATCATCGGTGCCACGCGATGGCGGTTGTGGTAGTGGATCGAGAGACCGAAAGCCTTCGCGCGACGCGCGACGGCCGTGCCGATCCGTCCCATGCCGACAATGCCGAGCCGCTTGCCCCAGATGCGCCGGCCGAGCATCCAGGTGGGCGACCAGCCGGCCCATTTGCCATCCTGCTTCAGGATCTCTGCGCCTTCCACCAGCCGCCGGGGCACGGCGAGCATCAACGCCATGGTCATGTCGGCCGTGTCTTCGTTGAGCACGTTGGGCGTGTTGGTGACGGTGACGCCCCGCTCGGCCGCGACCGTCACATCGATGTGCTCGACGCCGTTGCCGTAATTGGCGATCAGCTTCAGATTCTCGCCCGCTTGGGCGAGAAGGGCCGAATCTATGCGGTCTGTGATGGTGGGGACAAGCACGTCCGCCTCCTTCACCGCCGCCACCAATTCGGGCTGCGTCAATGGACGGTCGTCAATGTTGAGCCGCGCGTCGAAGAGCTCCCGCATGCGCGTTTCGACCTGGTCCGGCAGTTTTCGGGTGATGACGACGTGAGGTTTTTTACGCCCGGCCATTCTGTCTTCCTGCCTCCCCGCGTTGAGGCCCCGTTAACCAAGACCGAGCGATACTGCAAGGTGCCGCCCTGCTTCGATGCCTCAGCCCGATGTCTAACAAGCAGGCGCAAGGAAGACAAAGAAAAAGACCGAAATGCGCTGCATGGGTCCCGAGTGAAGGTGATGGAGTCGAGAGCTGGTCGCTCCCCTCTGGAAAGCTCGGGACGAGGGGTAAAGATGCCACTATTCACGAAAAGCCGAGGCTTGCTGGCCCTTTCGATCATTGCCGTGCTTGCGGCCGCAATGCCCGCCTATGCTCAAGATCAGGAGAGGGCGGCTGCCGAGGCCCTGAAGCGGGGGCCGAGCGGATTGCCGCTACCACGTTTCGTCAGCCTCAAATCCGGCCGAGTGAACATGCGTGTGGGGCCGGGAACGCAATACGCCGTGGCTTGGCTCTACCTGAAGCCCGGCCTGCCGGTCGAGATCATCCAGGAATACGATAATTGGCGGCGCGTGCGCGATGCCGATGGTGCCGAAGGCTGGATTAACCAGGCGTTGCTTTCAGGCCGGCGGACGGCGGTCGTGGCGCCCTGGTTCAAGGGAAAGGAGAGAGCCGCCCTGCCTCTCATGACGGAACCGAAGGAAGACTCGGCCGTGATTGCCGAAGTGGAGCCCGGCGTGGTAGGCGAAGTGGCCGCGTGTAACGGCACCTGGTGCCGCATGAATTTCGCTGGCCATGAGGGCTGGATCAGCCAGGAAGCCATCTGGGGCGTTTATCCCGGTGAAACGGTGCAAGAATAGCATATCAGCTTCCAGCATGCCCCCCAATGCCGGCGTCATTGGTGAGCTAGCCTGTATCGAAGAGACATTCGACGGCTCGTTGCCGAAGCGATCTATCTGCAGGACAGGTGATTCGATGAAATTCGAACGGATACCGAGCGTTCTATTTTAGAAAAATACGATAAATTCAACAATCCTTCGCCTGGATATCTTCATTGAACGTCCAGAGAGGTGGTTTCCTGCTCTCCGCGATACATTTTGTTTTGCAGTTGCAGGGCTTGCGCTAAGAAAGCATACCTGCCCAAAAGGGGGCAGGGTAGGAGAGGGAAAAATGCAGCTCAGTGCACCGACCACCGTGGTCTTTCTCATTGCTCTGGTTCTGGCCGTCGTTTCGTTGTTGCCGGTGATCGGCATCACGCTTGGCGGAATCGGCGCCTACAGCTACTGGATTCTTTTCGTGGGATTCGTAGTGCTGGCACTCGGCAATCTGATGAAGGGCCTGTAAGGCGTGATGGCGAGGAGCCGGTCGAGTAAGCGACCGGCTCTTCTCAGAAAGCCTGATCAGCGCTACCGGTTGACCTTCGGGCGCAGCCGCACGAGGATGTCGACATGGGCGATCTCCATGTTGTCGGGCGGCGCGGGCAGGTTGGAGACGGTTACCGGACCTTCGGGGATGTCCACCAGCCGGTTTTCCCCCTCGAGGAAGAAGTGGTGATGGTCGGAAGTGTTGGTGTCGAAATAGGTTTTCGACCCCTCGACCGGAAGAATCCGCAGCATGCCCGCTTCGGTGAACTGGTGCAGCGTATTGTAGACGGTGGCAAGCGAGACGCGCACGCCCGCGCTCAACGCCTCCTCGTGCAGTTCTTCCGCCGAAACGTGGCGGTCACCTGCCGCGAAGAGCAGTTCCGCCAATGCCACGCGCTGGCGCGTCGGGCGCAGCCCGGCCGCGCGCACACGGCATTCCAGCACGAAAGGTTGAATCTCGGCACTTGCAGCGGTCAAGGAAACCTTTCCTGTCGCTCGCGGTTCGAAAAGGGCGGCATAAACCGCACACACTGCCTCACATATATTCCGGCGGGTTCCTCCGATCAATAGCAGCGAAACGTTCGCGAGGACCCTTTAACGCAGACCGGGATAATCGTTGCGGGCTGTTTCCCACGGGAAACAAGCTGTGATAGGGAGAGTCCCCGAAAATGCGGTGCCGCATCGCGGCGGCGCGGTCATGGTGAGAAGCGGGCCGGGAGACCTCCGGCCGCGAACGAGAACGGGAATACATGGCGCAGACGAAATCCAGCTACGATTACGAAGAACTTCTGGCCTGCGCCCGTGGCGAGCTCTTCGGCCCAGGCAATGCGCAGCTTCCGGCACCCCCGATGCTGATGTTCGACCGCATCACGCAGGTGAGCGAGGAGGGAGGCGCGTTCGGAAAGGGGCTCATCCGCGCCGAGCTCGACATCAAGCCCGATCTTTGGTTCTTCCCCTGCCATTTCATAGGCGATCCGGTAATGCCCGGTTGCCTCGGCCTCGATGCGCTCTGGCAGATGACCGGCTTTTTCCTTGGCTGGCTCGGTGAACTGGGCAAGGGTCGTGCCATTTCCACCGGTGAAGTGAAGTTCAGCGGCATGGTCACACCGAGCGTCAAGAAAGTCGAGTATGGTGTCGATCTGAAGCGCGTCATGCGCGGCCGTCTTGTGCTGGGCATCGGCGATGGCTGGTTGAAGGCCGACGGGGAAACCATATACAGGGCCACCGACCTGCGTGTCGGCCTCTTCAAGCACGAAGCCTAGGCCGGTCGCATACCGAAACACCGCCCTCTAAGCCCCAGGGAGAGCAATATGAGACGCGTCGTAGTCACCGGCCTCGGCATTGTATCCTCGATCGGCAACAATGCCGAGGAAGTGACGTCTTCGCTGAGAGAGGCGAAGTCGGGTATCAGCTTTTCGCCGGAATTCGCCGAGCACGGCTTCCGCTGTCAGGTCTGGGGTGCGCCGACGCTCGACCCCACGGATCTCGTCGACCGCCGCGCCCTGCGCTTTCTCTCTAAAGGCGGTGCCTGGAACCACGTGGCGATGGAGCAGGCGATCGCCGATGCTGGCCTCCAGGAGCAGGACATCACCAACGAGCGCACCGGCATCATCATGGGGTCGGGCGGGCCGTCCACGCGCGTGATCGTGGAAGCCGCCGACACCACGCGGGAGAAGGGCAGTCCCAAGCGCATCGGCCCCTTCGCAGTGCCGAAGGCGATGTCGTCCACCGCGTCGGCCACGCTCGCGACCTGGTTCAAGATCCACGGCGTGAATTACACGATCACGTCCGCCTGCTCGACCTCGGCACATTGTATCGGCAATGCAGCGGAGTTGATCCAGTGGGGCAAGCAGGACATGGTCTTCGCCGGCGGGCACGAGGATCTCGACTGGACCATGTCGAACCTGTTCGATGCCATGGGCGCCATGTCATCCAAGTTCAACGAGTCGCCGGCCGTGGCCTCGCGCGCTTATGACGTGCGGCGGGACGGTTTTGTGATCGCTGGCGGTGCGGGTGTTCTGGTGCTGGAGGAACTCGAGCACGCGAAGGCCCGCGGCGCCAAGATCTATGGCGAGCTCGTGGGGTATGGCGCTACGTCCGATGGCTACGATATGGTGGCGCCCTCCGGCGAGGGCGCCACGCGGTGCATGCGGCAGGCTCTCTCCACCGTGAAGGGGAAGGTCGACTATATCAACACTCACGGCACGGCCACCGAGGTGGGGGACTCGCGCGAGGTCAGCGCAATCCGCGAGGTGTTCGGCAAGGAAATACCCCATATCGCTTCCACCAAATCGCTGACCGGTCACTCGCTAGGTGCCGCGGGCGTGCAGGAATCGATCTATTCCCTCCTGATGATGCAAGGGGACTTCATAGGCGAAAGCGCCCATATCGAGGAACTGGATCCTGAATTCGAGGGTGTGCCGATCGTGCGGAAACGCATCGATGGGGCGAAGATAGATACAGTGCTGTCGAATTCCTTTGGTTTCGGCGGCACAAACGCGACGCTTGTCTTCCAGCGTTATGCAGATTGAGGAACGCTCCATGGAATCTCTGATGAAAGGCAAGCGCGGTATCGTGATGGGCGTGGCGAACGACCATTCGATCGCCTGGGGGATCGCAAAACGCCTTGCCGGGCAGGGGGCGGAGCTCGCCTTCACCTATCAGGGCGATTCCTTCGGGCGCCGCGTGAAGCCGCTCGCGGACCAGGTGGGCGCCAAGCTGCTCCTGCCCTGCGATGTGGAGGACAGCGCCTCTATCGACAGCGTCTTCGAGACCCTTGCCGGCGAGTGGGACTCGCTCGATTTCCTCGTTCACGCCATAGGCTTTTCCGATCGCAACGAGCTCAAGGGCCTTTACGCGAATACCACGAAGGAGAACTTCATACGTACCATGGTGATCTCCTGCTACTCCTTCACCGAAGTTGCGCGCAAGGCGGCGGCGATGATGGAGAAGGGCGGCAGCCTGCTCACGCTGACCTATGCCGGCTCGATGCGCGTGATGCCCAATTACAATGTGATGGGGGTGGCCAAGGCGGGGCTGGAGGCCAGTGTCCGCTATCTCGCCAACGACTACGGCCCACGTGGCGTCCGCGTGAACGCGATTTCAGCAGGTCCCGTGCGTACGCTGGCGGGCGCCGGCATTTCGGATGCGCGTCATATGTTCACTTACCAGAGCCGCAACTCGCCGCTGCGGCGCACCGTCACCATCGATGAGATTGGCGGTTCGGCGCTCTATCTCCTATCGGACCTTTCCTCGGGTGTGACCGGTGAAATTCATTATGTGGACTCGGGTTACAACATCGTCTCCATGCCCGTTCTGGACGAGCTGAAACGTTCGGGTGAGGCGGCGGAGAGGATGGAGGCGGCGAAATAGAAACGGGCTCTATTTCGTCCCGCACAGCACCTTGTAGGTCTCGTCGCGGCAAATCTCGCCGTGCTGTGTGAACAGCCGCTGCATCTCTTCTTCATAGGGCAGGCCGCGATTGGCGACGAGAAACAGCCGCCCTCCGGGCTTGAGCGCCGCCGCCGCCTCGATCATGCCTCGACCCATATCCGGCTCCGCGGCCCGGCTGCGGTGGAACGGCGGATTCATGACGATCACGTCGTAGCGGTGCGCAACCGACTCCCCGAGGAGATCGTGCCAGAAGAAGCGGCAGTTCGCGCCCGGTGCATGGGAAGCGAGATTCCGTCTCGCCATCTCGAGCGATGGGAAATGCGCTTCGTAGAGATCGAGTGACGAGACGGGAAAGCATTCGGCCACGCGGAGCGACAGGTACCCCCAACCGGCGGCGAAGTCCGCTATGTCCCCTGAAATGTCCGGCGGCAGGCTGTCGGCCAGCAGCCGAGAGCCCGCGTCGACCGCTCCCTCGGAAAAGCCGCCGGCCGCAGTCTGATATCCGTCCACCGTTGCCTCTGCCGGAGCCGTGAGGATTGCGAGGGTGCCCTCTTCGAGGGCCGGAGGGCGGCGAAGCCAGAAGACAACGCCGTGGTATTTGGATAGGTGACCTTCGAGCGGCAAGGACTCGGCGATCCGGTTGCGGAAACTCGACGCACCGTCCTGTTTTGCACCGGCGGCAAGGATGAGTCCGGCAGGGCGGACTCGCTCGAGAGCTGCGGCCAGCCGCACCTCGTTTTCCCGGCGATGACGACCGAGGAGCAGCAACGCCGCGTCGTAGGCCTCGCCTTCCACCTGCGGCGTGACAGAGTAGCCGGCCCTCTGCAGCGCCAGGAAATCCGGGCGAAAATCCTGGACCATATGGAGCGTAGCGGTGAAACCCTCAGGCGGGGGAAAGCCCGCGGAACCGCCGAAGAAAAGCGCCCGCTCGCCGTTGCCCGGCAACTCAAGGATGCCGCGCTCGAAGGGGAAGAGGAGTGTGGGTAAAGCCTCGTTCATAGATCGATCTTGAGGGTCGGTTGGCGGAGCCACCGGTTAACGGAGACAGGCTGGAAAGCAAAACGGGCGCGGCAATTGCCGCGCCCGTTGCAAACATCAGGTCGAAGAACTCAGTTCTCGACCTCTTCGGTCTCTTCCTTCTTTTCGCGCGCGATTTCCTTGCCGGTCGTCTGGTCGACAACCTTCATGGAGAGGCGGACCTTGCCGCGCTCGTCGAAGCCCATAAGCTTGACGAAGACCTTGTCGCCTTCCTTGACGACATCCGTAGTCTTCTGCACGCGTTCCGGCGCGAGCTGGGAGATGTGGACTAAGCCATCGCGCGGCCCGAAGAAGTTCACGAAGGCGCCGAAATCGGCGGTCTTGACGACCGTGCCCTCGTAGATCTCGCCCACCTCGGGCTCTGCCGTGATGGAATGGATCCACTTGCGGGCCGCCTCGATCTCCTTCGCACTCGAGGAGGCGATCTTCACCGTGCCATCATCATCGATGTTGATCTTCGCGCCGGTCTTTTCCACGATCTCGCGGATCACCTTGCCGCCGGTGCCGATCACGTCGCGGATCTTGTCGGTCGGGATCTGCATCACCTCGATGCGGGGGGCGAACTCGCCGAGCTCTGAGCGTCCTTCGGAGATGGCCTGGGCCATTTCATCCAGAATATGGAGACGACCGCCCTTAGCCTGGTCAAGGGCGACCTTCATGATCTCTTCGGTGATGCCGGTGATCTTGATGTCCATCTGGAGTGAGGTGATGCCATCGGCCGTGCCGGCGACCTTGAAGTCCATGTCGCCGAGATGATCCTCGTCGCCGAGGATATCGGACAGCACGGCAAATCGGTCATCTTCCTTGATGAGGCCCATCGCGATGCCGGCCACCGGCTTGGCGAGCGGCACGCCCGCGTCCATCAGCGCCAGCGAAGTGCCACAGACGGTGGCCATGGACGAGGAGCCGTTCGATTCGGTGATCTCGGAGACCACACGGATTGTGTAGGGGAACTGGTCCGGCGTGGGCAGCAGGGGATGAACCGCTCGCCAGGCGAGCTTGCCATGGCCGATCTCGCGTCTTCCGGGAGAGCCCATACGGCCTGTCTCGCCCACCGAATAGGGCGGGAAATTGTAGTGCAGCATGAACGCTTCTTTATAGGTGCCGGTAAGCGAGTCGATATACTGCTCGTCCTCACCGGTGCCCAGCGTGGCAACCACCATCGCCTGCGTCTCGCCGCGGGTAAACAGGGCCGAGCCATGCGTGCGCGGAAAAACGCCCACTTCCGCCGCGATCGGGCGGACGGTCTTCAGGTCGCGACCGTCGATGCGGCTGCCGGTGTCGAGGATGTTCCAACGCACGATCTTGGCCTGAAGCGCCTTGAACACCGTGGCGACCTGTTCGGGCGCCCACTTGTACTCTTCCGCACCCTCGGGAAGGAACGTCTCCTTCACCTTGGCCTTTGCGGCGTCCACCGCACCATAGCGCTCTTGCTTGTTGGTGATCTTGTAAGCCTCGCGCAGGTCGCTCTCGACCACCTTCAGCATCTCGGCCTCAAGCGCGGAAAGATCCTCGGGAAGGAACGCACGCGGCTCCTTCGCGGCGACTTCCGCGAGCTTGATGATCGCGTCGATGACGGGCTGGAAGTTCTTGTGCCCGAACATCACGGCGCCAAGCATGACGTCCTCCGGAAGCTGCTGGGCTTCCGATTCGACCATCAGGACCGCGTCCTGGGTGCCGGCGACAACGAGGTCGAGCTTCGTCTCCTCCATCTCGTCGACATGCGGATTGAGCACGTACTCGCCGCCGATATAGCCCACGCGCGCCGCACCGATCGGGCCCATGAATGGCACGCCGGAAAGGGTGAGCGCGGCGGAGGCGGCGACCATGGCTACCACGTCCGGATCGTTCTCCAGGTCATGCTGAAGTACCGTGAGGACCACCTGCGTGTCGTTTTTGTAGCCGTCGACGAAAAGCGGGCGGATGGGCCGGTCGATGAGGCGGGAGACCAGCGTCTCCTTCTCGCTCGGGCGGCCTTCACGCTTGAAATAGCCGCCCGGGATCTTGCCAGCGGCGAACGTCTTTTCCTGGTAGTTGACGGTGAGCGGGAAGAAGTCGAGGCCCGGCTTCGGCTCCTTCGCGGAGACGACCGTGGCGAGCACGACCGTCTCTCCATAGGTGGCAAGGACGGCGCCGTCGGCCTGACGAGCGATCTTGCCCGTCTCGAGGATGAGCGGACGCCCACCCCATTCGATTTCCACTTTGTGTTGCTTGAACATGTCTTGTCCTTGATTCTCGAAGGGCCGGACGCGTTCATGCATCCGCCTTCATCCTTCTTCCTTGTTCAGGACGAGCCACGGGCAAGACAACGGGAAGCTTGGGTCTGCAGCCGCTTGAAACGGCCCGCAAGCATCCTGCAATCCTGCCCCATGACCTGTCCGTCGGCGGCGACCAGGACGTCGTGTCCGGGAAGCCATGGCACCCGTGTTCCGGCGGGTGCCGGCATGCTGGAGGCGGATCCTGCGGAGAGGACCCGCCAGCCAGAACTAGCGACGTAGCCCGAGCCTTTCGATCAACGTCTGGTAGCGGCTTTCGTCCTTCCGCTTGACGTAGTCGAGCAGACGGCGGCGCTGCGAGACGAGCTTGAGCAGACCCCGACGGGAATGGTTGTCCTTGTGGTGGTCTTTGAAATGCTCGGTCAGGTTCTTGATACGCTCGGTCAGGAGCGCCACCTGGACCTCAGGCGAACCGGTGTCGCCCTTGACAGTGGCAAATTCCTCCAGAAGCTCCTGCTTGCGCTCGGCAGTAATCGACATCGAACATCCTTTCTCTCGGTATAGAGGAGTTGGTCGCCCACAGCCGGGATGTCGTCCAGCAAGGGCCGGTCACATGGCGTCAAACACGCTATGATGCGGCGCATATAGGGCATAATGCGGTAAATTGCCAGCCAAAAGGCAATCACCCCTGAGCGGCGGTATGTATGCGTTCCGGCACGAGCCGCTTTAGCGGGATGCGGAAGATGCATTCAAGCCCGTCCCGGTGGAAGGTTCTCGAAATTTCCGCGTCAAGCGTCCCACCCAGCATGCGTTCGATGATCTCAGTGCCGAAGCCGCGCCTCACCGGGCGGCGCCGCAGAAGCGTGAGATGTTCACGCCAGTTGAGCACCAGCAGGTCCCCCTCGACCGCCCAGCTGACGGAGAGCCGTCCGGTTCGCGTGGCGAAGGCGCCATATTTGGCTGCATTGGTCGCGAGTTCGTGGATGGCAAGCCCGATCGTCTGCGCGGCCTGGTTCGACAGACGAAAGGGAGGCCCGGAAACCCCCAGCCGCTTCAAATCTTCCGGACGGAAGGGTTCGATCTGCGCCATGAGCAGCTCGCGAAGTTCAACGCCGGTGGCGCCGCCGGCGATCAGCAGGTCGGTCGAGCGTGCCAGGCCATAGAGACGCTTCTGGAAGGAATCCAGGAAGGCAGGCAGCGATCGCGAGCTGCGTGCCGTCTGCTTGGCCATCGAGGAGACGACGGTGAGCTGATTCTTGGCGCGGTGTGCCACCTCGCGCATGAGCAGCCGAATATCGTTCTCCGCGGTCTTTCGATCTGCTGCCGCTTCCGATAGTGCGGAAGAGACGGTGGTCACCTCCGCAATCGGGTAGCGCATGGCGTCTACCGTCTGTCCAGCGCCGAGTCTTCTTGCGTCATAGGCGAGACGGCGCACGGGCCCCGCGATCTGCCTGCCGAGCAGCCATGCGGCTAGCGTGCCGATCGTTATGGTGATCAGGCTTCCAGCGAAGAGGGAGCGCAGGGCGCGTCGCGTCGGCTCCTCCACCGTGGCGGTCGGGGCCCAAACGACCACTTTCCAGCCGCTATAGGCCGACTCGTCCACGATCGCCACATAGGATTGGGAATCAACGCTTTCCGAAAGGCGGGCCACCTGTGACGACGTGCCGGCGCCGATATTGAGGAAGAACGGCTTCCCCACCGTGGAAGACATGAAGGAGGATGAGATCACGGTACCGTCGCGATCAATGAGGGAGGCATTCCAGCCGCCGCGCAGCATCTGTTCCGAAAGCGCATCTGACATGCTTTCAGCATCCCGCGTGAGGACCAGAAGGAGAGGCGGCTGATCCTCGGGCAGAAAGGGCAGAATCACGTTGAAGACCCACTTCTGCGATACCTGGCCGAGGAAGACTCCGGAGATGACAGCCGTACGCGCCTCGAGTGCTTGTCTGGCGGAGGCTGGATCACTGGTCGGGCCGAGCGGTGTGCCGTATGGCACACGCGTGTTCATCAGCTGCCGCATACTCTCATCCAGCACGATGAGATAGGAGCCGGTGCCGGCAAGCGCCATCTTCGCCCGCTCGTAGAAATCTTGCAGATTGCCTACCGAGAGCGAACGTGTGGTGGACAGTACACGCAGCGTCGTCACCATTCCGCTCAATTCGCGATCCACAGCCTCTGCGATGGAGCCAGCCATGGCTTCGGCAAGCGTCTCGACCACCTCGCGTTGCGCCGCGTCGTTGCGCTGAAGCAGGACGGCCGAAATCGCCAGCGCCGGCACAATGGTGACGAGGATGAGCAGAAAAAGATAGAAGCCGATCGATTTCGGGCCGGTCAGCCACTTGCGCAAGCTCCGTCCGTAACCATCCTTCTCGTCAGGGCTATTAGCGCCGATCTCCAAGTCGCCTACCTTGCCAGTCCAACCCGCATTCTCGTTTCAATGCGGAACTCAGGCAAGTGTTGCAACAGAAGCCGGGAAGGTCGTCAATGCTCAGGCGCCGAATACCCGCTTCGGCTTGAACATGCCGGCTTCCACCATGCCGATCGCGATAAGCCGTCCGCGTGCACTGGCCCAAGCCTCCGGCGCTTCGACGGGCGCATCGCGTCCCCGGACGATCACCGGATTGCCGAGCCGGATGCGGCTTGCCGCATCGTCGCTGAGGGCCACCTCGGGCAGACCGTCGAGGGCCATTTCCGTGCCGAGAAGGAACGCATCGAGAGCCTTGAAGCGTTCGGCCTCGTCAGCCGCCTCCGCGGCGGCATCTTCCAGGGTCTTGAGGGGGACCAGCTGTGCGGGCCCGAATGGATAGACCTCCGTGCGGCGGAGGTCGGCCACATGCCCGTAACAGCCCAGATCGCGCCCCAGGTCGCGCGCCAGCGAACGCACATAGGTGCCCTTGCCGCATTCAACCTCGAACACGGCCCTGCCGCTCTCGGGAATGGAGACGAGGTCGAGGCGCCCGATTTCCACTTCGCGAGCGGCGATCTCAACGACTTCGCCCTCGCGCGCCAGATCATAGGCGCGCTCGCCGCCGATCTTGACGGCCGAAAACTGCGGTGGCATCTGCATGATCAGGCCAGTATAGCGCGGCAGCAGCGCCCTTATGTCCCCTTCGGACGGTGCTTTGCCGGACGATTTCGTGACTGGGCCTTCCAGATCGTCGGTTGAGCGCTCCTCCCCCCAGGCAACGGTGAAGCGGTAGATCTTCGCTCCTTCCATGACATAGGGCACGGTCTTGGTGGCCTCGCCGAGCGCAATCGGCAGCATGCCGGAGGCGAGCGGGTCGAGCGTGCCGGCATGGCCGGCCTTCTGGGCACCAAAAAGCCACTTCACCTTGGATACGGCCTCCGTGGAGCCGAGGCCCGCTGGCTTGTCCAGCACCAGCCAGCCGGAGACGGGCCGGCCCTTCTTCTTTCCGCGACGCGCCATCAGTACACTCTGTCGTCCATATGGTTCGGGGGCGGTGACGCCCTGCTCATTCTTCATTGTCCTCGTCATGCCCGAGGTCGCGCGCCACTTCGGGCGAACGCAGAATACGATCGATCTTCTCGAAGTTCTCGTAGCTGGTGTCGAGGCGGAAGCGGAACTCCGGCATGTACTTCATCTGCCGCAGGGCCGGGCTCACCCGACCGCGGATGTAGCGTGCGTTGCGGTTGAGCGCCTCGACAATCGCATCCTTGTCGCCGCTGAGGGGAGAAATGTAAGCCGTAGCGATCTTGAGGTCCGGTGACATGCGAACCTCGGAGACCGAGACGACGGCACCTTCGAGCGCGGGATCGCGCAAGTCCTCACGCTGGAGAACGTCCGAAAGCGCGTGTCGTGCCTGCTCGCCTACGCGGAGCTGGCGTTGGGAGGGAGCGGAACTGGGCATGGCGATTCGATCGTCAAAAGCTTCCGGCGGGTGCCTGGACGGCATCCGCCCTGGATTCTAGCTGGCGCCCGTTACCCGGGCGGAGTGCGCGAGGGACCGGCGGCCAGAAGCCGCCGGCATCCTTTAAAGTGTGCGCGTCACATGCTCGACGCGGAAGGCCTCGATGATATCGCCGACGCGGATGTCCTCGTAGTTCTCGAAGGCCATACCGCATTCCTGACCGGCAGGGACTTCCGAGACCTCGTCCTTGAAGCGCTTCAGCGTCTTCAGCTTGCCCTCGTGGATCACGACATTGTCGCGGATGAGGCGCACGCCGGCGCCGCGTTCGACCTTGCCTTCCGTGACACGGCAGCCGGCGACCTTGCCGACCTTGGTGATGTTGAAGACCTCGAGAATCTCGGCATTGCCGAGGAAGGTCTCTCGCCGTTCGGGCGAAAGCAGGCCAGACATCGCTGCTTTGATGTCATCCACGAGGTCGTAGATGATGTTGTAGTAGCGGATCTCGATACCAGCCTGTTCGGCGGCATCGCGCGCCTGCTTGTTGGCACGCACGTTGAAGCCGATGATCGCCGCTTCCGAGGTTTCTGCCAGGGATACGTCGCTTTCGGTGATGGCACCGGCGCCCGAATGGACGATGCGTGCCCGCACCTCGTCCGTACCAAGCTTCTCGAGAGCGCTGATGATCGCCTCGATCGAGCCCTGCACGTCGCCCTTGATGATGAGCGGGAACTCCTGGAGACCGCTCGCCTGCAATTGCGACATCATCTGCTCCAACGAGCCGCGCTGGCCGGCCTGCCGGGCCACAGCCTTTTCGCGCGCCAGGCGCTGACGGTATTCGGAGATCTCGCGCGCCCGGCCTTCCGAATCGACGACTGCGATGCGGTCACCAGCCTGCGGCGTGCCTTGAAGGCCCAGGATCTCGACCGGCGTCGAAGGCGGAGCCTCCTTCACCTGCTCGCCGCGCTCATTGACCAGCGCGCGGACGCGACCCCACTCGTTGCCGGCGACGACGATGTCGCCAGGGCGCAGCGTGCCTGCCTGCACCAGGACCGTGGCCACGGAACCGCGGCCGCGGTCGAGCTTGGCCTCGATGACCACGCCTTCCGCCGTGCGGTCGGGATTGGCCTTTAGCTCAAGGACTTCCGCCTGCAGCAGGATGGCCTCGAGAAGCTTGTCGAGGTTGGTCTGCTTGATAGCCGACACCTCGACATCGAGCACGTCGCCGCCCATGGATTCCACGAACACCTCGTGCTGCAGGAGTTCCGTGCGCACCTTCTGTGCGTCGGCGTCCGGCTTGTCGATCTTGTTGATCGCCACGATGATCGGCACACCCGCCGCCTTGGCATGATTGATGGATTCAATCGTCTGCGGCATCACGCTGTCGTCGGCTGCCACCACCAGCACGGCGATGTCGGTGGCCTGTGCGCCACGGGCGCGCATGGCCGTGAAGGCGGCGTGGCCGGGCGTGTCGATGAAGGTGATCGTCTGGCCGGCCTGCTCCACCTGATAAGCGCCGATGTGCTGGGTGATGCCGCCGGCCTCGCCCGACACGACATTGGCCTTGCGGATCGCATCGAGCAGAGACGTCTTGCCGTGGTCGACGTGGCCCATGATGGTGACCACCGGCGGACGCGACACCATGTCCTCCGGCTTGTCTTCGATGTTGAACAGGCCTTCCTCGACGTCGGATTCCGCCACGCGCTTCACCGTGTGGCCGAACTCGACCGCCACCAGCTCGGCCGTGTCGGCGTCGATCACGTCGCCGGGCTTCATGATCTGGCCTTGCTTCATGAAGTATTTGACCACGTCCACGGCGCGCTCGGCCATACGGCCGGCGAGTTCCTGGATGGTGATGGTCTCGGGAAGCACCACTTCGCGGGCGATCTTCTCGCGCGGCTCCTGTTGCAAAGTGCGCTTGAACTTCTCTTGTCGGCGACGCATCGAGGAGAGCGAGCGCGCACGCGTCTCCTCGTCCGAAAGGGCGGAGTTGAGGGTCAGCTTGCCGCGACGGCGCTCTTCCTCGCTGCGAGGCTTCGCAGGCCGTGCCGGCGCTTCCGGCTTGGGCGCGCCGCGCTTGGCGGTGCCGCTACGGCTGCTGCGCTCTTCTTCCTCGTCGTCCTTGGCCGGCTTTGCGGTGACGGGAGCTTCAGGCGACGGCGCTCGCCGGCGGGCTTCCTCCTCCGCACGCTTGCGTGCCTCGGCTTCGGCCTTCAGCCGGGATTCCTCCTCCGCCTGGCGGCGCGCAGATTCTTCGCGCTCGCGGAGGCGACGCTCTTCCTCTTCTGCACGCCGCGCGGCGTCCTCCGCGGCACGCTTGCGCTCCTCCGCTTCACGCACCTTGGAATCCTGCAGCGCGCGGCGGCGCGCCTCCATTTCATCCGCGGAGAGCTCGTTCAGCACCACGCTCGGGCGCTGCTGCGTCGGCTGGGGGCGCGGCGTTTCCCGCTGCTGCGGCGCCGGCGCAGCCGTCACCGGAGCAGCCGGCTTCGGCTGCGGCGGTGCAACCGGTTCGGCGCGCTCGTCGGGCCGCGAGAATTTCCGCTTCTTGGTTTCGACAACGACCGCCTTCGTGCGCCCATGCGAAAAGTTCTGGCGCACAGTGCCCTGTTCCACGCCCGGGCGTTTCAGCGTCAGCGTCTTCTTCGGGTTGACGCTCAGCGTCTTGTCGTCACCGGTTTTCGTATCAGTCATTCCATATCCTCTGCGGCATCTGCCGCACTCGACACTTTCCAGTCCGGGGCAATGCCTCGATATAGGGCGAGCGCTTCGATGCGCCTCAGCGCTGCCTCACCCGGCCCCCGGTCGAGCACGGCAGCATGTATCACATTTGTTGCCCCCAATGCCAAACCCAATTCCGCTTCCGAAAAGAGTTTGTATGCCGGCACCACGGGGCCGCCGACATGGACAATCGATTTTCGCGCGTTCGCGATCTTGCGGACGCCGTCCTCGGAAGCCTCTCTGGCATGAAGCACGGCCATAACCTTGCCGCTTCGAACGCCAGCTTCCACCTTCGCCGCTCCCAATGCCACGGCTCCGGCCTTGCGCGCAAGGCCAAGAGCGCCGAGTGCGCCGCTCGCAAGCAAAGATTCGACCATTTCGGCCAGTTCCGGAGGCACCTTAACCGGCGCCTTCAGGGAGCGGGCGAAGAGATTCTTCGCTGCTGCCTTCTCGACCAAGGCTTTCTCAGCGCCGACCCAGCAGCCTCGTCCCGGCAACTTCCGCTTCAGGTCGGGAACGACCATTCCGTCGGGGTCCGCGACGAACCGGATCAACTGATCCGGCTGTCGTGTCTCGCGCGTCACGATACATGTGCGGTCGTTCATCGCGTTTCACAAGACCCTTGGACAAGGAAGGCGGCATTTGCTTAAAGTTCCGGGCTTTCCGCCGGCTGGTTTTCTTCAGCTTCGACGTCCTCGCCCTCGGCCTGGAGATCCGCCTCGCTGATCCAGCCCATCTTCAGGCGGGCGGCGACGACCATTTGCTCTGCCTCGGCACGGGAGACATCGAGATCGGAGAAGACGCCCGGGAAGAACTTGTTTTCCCCATCTTTGCGCTCCTTCCAGCCGACGAGATCGTCCACTGCATAGCCGGCAAAATCGTCTATGGTCTTCACGCCATCTTCGCCGAGCTTGACCATCATCGCCGTCGTCATGCCGGGGATCTCGCGCAGTTCGTCAGAAACGCCGAACTCCCTGCGTTTGGCGTCCTGCTCGGCTTCGATCCGCTCGAGATACTCACGGGCACGGGCCTGGATTTCGCCTGCAGTCTCCTCGTCGAAGCCATCAATCGAGGCGATCTCGCCAGACTCCACGTAGGCGAGCTCTTCCACGCTGGTGAAACCTTCGGACGCAAGCACCTGGCCGACCATCTCGTCAACGTTGAGCGCCTCCATGAAGAGTGTCGAACGCTCGACAAATTCCTTCTGGCGGCGCTGCGATTCCTCTTCCTCGGTCAGGATATCGATGTCCCAGCCGGTGAGCTGCGAGGCAAGACGCACATTCTGTCCGCGCCGGCCGATTGCGAGCGAAAGCTGGTCGTCCGGCACCACCACCTCGATGCGCTCGGCGTCCTCGTCCAACACCACCTTGGAGACCTCCGCCGGCTGCAACGCATTGACGATGAAGCTCGCCGCATTCTCGTTCCACGGAATAATATCGATCTTCTCTCCCTGCAGCTCCGCTACGACCGCCTGCACGCGGCTGCCACGCATTCCCACGCAGGCGCCGACGGGGTCTATTGAAGAATCGTGACTGATCACCGCGATCTTGGCGCGGCTGCCGGGATCGCGGGCCACCGACTTGATCTCGATGATGCCGTCATAGATCTCCGGCACTTCCATGGTGAACAGCTTCGCCATGAACTGCGGATGCGTGCGCGAGAGGAAGATCTGCGGCCCCCGCTGCTCGCGCCGCACGTCGTAGACATAGGCACGCACGCGGTCGCCATATTTGAAGACCTCGCGCGGGATGAGCTCATCGCGGCGGATGATGCCCTCGCCTCGGCCGAGATCGACGATCACATTGCCATATTCGACGCGCTTGACCGTGCCGTTGACGATCTCGCTGACCCGGTCCTTGTACTCTTCGTACTGCCGGTCACGCTCGGCCTCCCGAACCTTCTGAACGATGACCTGCTTGGCCGACTGGGCGGCGATGCGCCCGAAATCCATGGGCGGAAGCTGCTCGGCGATGAAGTCGCCCACCTGCGCATCGGGATTGCGTGCCCGCGCGTAGGAGAGCGGAACCTGCCGCGCCGGTTCTTCCACATCCTCGACCACTTCCATAAGCCGCTGCAGCTTCATCTCACCCGTCTGCGGGTTGATGTCGGCGCGAATGTTGGTCTCCTGGCCATAGCGCGAGCGAGCGGCCTTCTGGATGGCATCGGCCATCGCCGCGATGACGATCGACTTGTCGATCGACTTCTCACGGGCCACCGCATCAGCGATCTGCAAGAGCTCCAGCCTGTTTGCACTGACTGCCATTGTTCATTCTCCTCGAAGCTGCGGACAAGGTGTTGTGTCCCGTCCGCGAGATCTCTCATTCTTCTTTGTTCTCGGCATCGTCGCCCTCTGCAGGCGCCTTTTCGCCGCGGCGGCGCGCCTTCTTGCGCTGCCGCCTTTCTTCCTTGTCCGCCTTCAATGCGTCGCGGATCAAGGCGTCCGTCAGCACAAGCTTTGCCTCGCCGATGGCGTCGAGCGGAATTTCGGTCAGCGGCTCCTCTTCTTCGCTGGCCCTATCACGCTCAATGCTAAGGATTTCGTCGGTGCAGGCGACGATCTGGCCGCGGAAACGCTTGCGCCCACCGACCATCACCGTGGTTTCGATCTTCGCCAGATGGCCCACGGCGGCCTTGAAATCGCCAAGCCGCACCAGAGGGCGATCAATTCCCGGCGAGGAGATCTCGAGCTGATAGGCGCTGTCGACCGGGTCCTCGACATCGAGCACCGGCGAGACCGCAAGGCTTACTTCCTCGCAATTCTCGACGGTCATGGTCCCGTCGGGCCGCTCGGCCATAATCTGCAGTGTCAGTCCATCCTGGGCTGAAAGCCGCACACGCACAAGCCGGTAGCCAAGCGCATCGAGCACCGGCGCAACGATGCCCGCCACCCGGGCCTCGGTTCCGGTCTCACGAATGATGCGGTCGTCCTGCATGCAGCCTTACATACCTCCACACGGGTTATGGTAACAAAAAAGAGCGGGACCGGCCGGACCCACTCTTCGTCATAGTGACCAAGAATTTCCGCTGCATATAGCGGAGACGCTGTCAGGTTTCAAGCGGGTTGGGGCACTGGCGGGATGTTGCAATGCACAATTGCATAGGTGCAATGCACAAACAGCCCTAACTCGAGATTATCGGAACGCTTATCTTCGCTGCGATAGAGAAGAATGGAGAACTTGAGATGCGTGCGCGCAATATCGTCAGCGGGATTGGTGGTTTTTTCGAGATGATGGACAGCGCCGTGCGGGTTTCGACCGCCGTGCGCAACCGGGTGCAGCCGAGGACCGCCGACCTCATCAAGCTCGGCATCGATCCGGCTGGCTTCCGCGAAATCAAGCTGCGTTAGAAGTTCTTCCCCGGCCAGTCCCCATGCGCGGTTCCCGTTCCGATTGACGGGAGCCGTGCCATATTTTTGTTTGGCTGTGCTTGTGCGACGGCAAGTAGTTCCACTCGCCTGCAAGATGTCCCTTAGACGCGGGCGAAGGTCAGATAGGTCGGGCGTCGGCCTTCGCGGATGGCTTTCGCCTCGTAACGTGTTCCGGGCCAGCCCTTATAGGGTGTGTGCCAATCCTCCGCGCTCCCTGCCACCCAAGCGAAAGCGGGATGAGCACGGCAGGCGAGAAGAGTCCAGTTCACATAGCTTTCAATGTCCGAGGCAAAGCGAAACAGCCCGCCCGGACGCATAACCCGTGCAAACCGGTCGAGATTGGCCTGATTGACGAAGCGTCGCTTCCAGTGGCGCTTTTTCGGCCAGGGATCTGGGTAAAGAAGATCAATCCGCCAGACCGAGGCGCCCGGCAGCCAGTCGAGGAGCTGTGTGGCGTCGTCGTCGTAAAGGCGCAGATTGGGAGGCATATTGCCTTCGAGAGCCGAGGTGAGCTTCGCCATGCCGTTGACGAACGGCTCTACGCCTATGAAGCCGATCTCGGGATGGCGCTGGACCTCGGTGAGGAGGTGCTCTCCGCCGCCAAAGCCGATTTCAAGACGGACTTCCTGAACGCGTTCACGAAAGAGGTCGCCAGAATCGTTCGGAGCCGGCGAATCCAGTTCTATCCGAAGGCGGGGTAGAAGTGTTTCCAGTGCGGCCGATTGCTGAGGGCGCAGACGCTTGCCGCGTCTGCGCCCGAAAAAGGCCTCGGTCGATCGCTCCGGATGGCTTTCGGCCATAGGGTTTGCAATCGTCTCAGGCGGCAGTTGCAAGCGCCTGCTTCAGGACCTTCGCCAGATCCATGCGCTCCCAGGAAAAGGAGCCGTCGCGTCCACCGGGCTTGCGGCCGAAATGGCCATAGGCAGCGGTCTTGGCATAGATCGGCTTGTTCAGGTCCAGATGGCGCCTGATGCCGGTCGGCGAGAGATCCATCACCTGCCGGATGGCAAGCTCGACCTCCTCCTCCGATACTCGGCCTGTGCCGTGCAGGTCCACGTAGACCGAAAGCGGCTGCGCCACGCCGATGGCGTAGGAAAGCTGGATCGTACAACGGTCTGCAAGCCCCGCCGCCACAACGTTCTTGGCGAGATAACGCGCGGCATAAGCCGCGGAGCGGTCCACCTTGGTCGTGTCTTTGCCCGAGAACGCACCGCCGCCATGGGGCGCGGCTCCGCCGTAGGTGTCGACGATGATCTTGCGGCCGGTCACGCCCGCATCACCATCCGGTCCGCCTATCACGAACTTGCCGGTGGGGTTGATGTACCAGCGGCAGTCGTCGGCAATCGCCAAACCACCATCCGAGAGTGCCTGGCGGATATAGGGTTCGACGACTTCGCGCACTTTCTTGTTGTCCCAGGTGGGATCAAGATGTTGAGTGGAGAGCACGATTTCGGTGGCGGCAGAGGGCTTGCCGTCGATATAGCGCACCGTAACTTGGCTCTTGGCGTCGGGCCCGAGCCTGGCGACGTCTCCGCTGCCCTCCTTGCGCGCCTCGGCGAGAGTCTGCAGGATGCGGTGAGCATAATAGATCGGTGCCGGCATGAGATCCGGTGTCTCGCGGCAGGCATAGCCGAACATGATTCCCTGGTCGCCCGCACCTTCCTCGCCCTGCCGGTCGGCGGCGCTGTCCACGCCCTGGCCGATATCGGGAGACTGAGCGTGAAGCAGGACGTCGATTTTCACAGTCTTCCAGTGGAAGCCGTCCTGCTCATAGCCGATGGAACGGATGGCGCGCCGTGCGGCTGCGCGGAACTTGGAGGGATTGACGACGGGGTGTCCCCGGCCGTCCATCTGGACGTTGCCTTCCTTGCCGCGTTTCAACAGGCTTTCCGGTACACGGACCTCGCCGGCAATGATAACGCGATTGGTGGTGGCAAGCGTTTCGCAGGCGACACGGACCTTCCACGGGTCCATGCCTTCCTTTTTTGCTTCGCGATAGACCAGATCGACGATCTCGTCCGAAATTCGGTCACAGACCTTGTCCGGATGGCCTTCGGAAACGGATTCACTTGTGAAGAGATAGCTTCTGCGCGCCACGGGTAACCCCTCTGAGAAAAGCCGGCGCATGCCGGCGACTGGCGGCATCTAGTTAGCCACCGCCAGTTAACCGGTCAAGAAAACTTACTCAGTCAGATGCGGCGGTATCCGCCGCGAGCGCCTTCACGAGATCCAGGACCCTGCGCCGCACTTTCGGGTCGGCAATCCTGACGAAGGCGCGGTTGAGCTGAATTCCCTCCGAACTGCTCAAGAAATCAGCGACATAGGTCGAGCCTTCCTCGCTGAAGCCCGCCCCTCCTTCCTTGTCGTCGCTGGGCGCCCCCTCGAAGAAGAAGGAAACCGGAGCGTTCAGGATCGATGCAATCGCTTGCAGGCGACTTGCGCCGACACGGTTTGTCCCCTTCTCGTATTTCTGAATTTGCTGAAAAGTTATGCCCAGGCTTTCGCCCAGCTTCTCCTGGCTGACCCCTAGCATGTTCCTGCGGAGCCGGATTCTGCTGCCGACATGAACATCAATGGGGTTCGGCCTCTTTTTGTTAATACTCATTCATCCCTCGCCGCTCGGGACAGTTGACAACGAAACCGACGAGGTCCACGCCCCCCTCTGCCGGGTCTCCCCAGCTTTGCGCGAATAGTCGGCCTGTTCATATGCGTAAGCCTGTCGACCGATGTCAATTCAAGGGTCAGTATGCTTACCCATATGCTTAACACTAGAGGGAATATGCCCAAATTATCAGAAATGTAAGGCCTCGGGCGACGTTTTTCCCAACTTCGCCCCACACTGGAGCACCACGTTTCGTGATAGCGGGAAGTAGCAGGCTCTCGTCGAGCGCGGCCGTGGAATGGGTTTGTCGTCTTCCTGCCGATATGTGTTTCACGCTAAGGGGAACGATCTTTGCGCTCGTTATGGATATGCCGCGCTCTGCGGCATCCAGTGCCGTGCAGGCTGCCGCCGAGGAAGGATTTCAGGCGGTGCTTTTTGTGGGAGGGCCTACGTTTCTTGATATGGCATGGACCTCTTCACCGCCGCGAAACGCTTCATCCTTTGGGAGGCCGCAGGACAAGAAGAAATGATCCGTTATCGGAGTTCGGTTCAAGAATCGCGTCGGGCATTTTACCGGTCGGCTTGCCAACCGGGAGCCCGCCCCTTGATCAAGTGGAGCGGGAATTACCTCGCGGGCGATTATGCGCGCATAAGTTTTTGTTTGCGTTTTCTTTTTCCGTCACAGCGCAGGGAATAAGCCAATAGCCGCGGCAATCTGACGCACAGCAGGACGACCCTGAATCCGTGCCGCCCGCGATCCAGTTGATCACGGGCGCACTCGACTGTGAGAAGGCGTTAAACGCCGGGGATTTCCGGCGATCTGATGATACGACGGCGGCGTTCGGCCGTCCGGCCTTGCACGATGCGCACTCTTTTGACACGGCGCGGGTCGGCGTCGAGCACGTGGAACTCGAAACCCGGGATCGCCTGCACCACTTCGCCGCGCGCCGGCACACGGCCGAGCGCATTGAAGATCATGCCCCCGATGGTGTCCACGTCCTCCGCATGCTCGCCAGCGCGGAAGCCGTCGCCGATCGCCTCGGCGACGTCCTCGATCTCCGCGCGCGCATCGACCAGGAAGATACCGTCGCCGGCCTTCTCGATCATTGGTTCGTCTTCGTCGTGCTCGTCCTCGATATCGCCGATAACCATCTCGACGATGTCTTCGAGTGAGACGAGTCCATCCGTTCCGCCATATTCGTCGATGACGAGCGCCATCTGTATTCGGGCCGCCTGCATGCGCGCCATGAGGTCCGAGGCGAGCATCGAGGGCGGAACGAAGAGGAGGGGGCGTATGATATCGAGATCGCCGATCGTGCGATTGAGATCGACATTGCCAAGCGAAAGTTGCGGATTGGCGGGCAAAGGCTTGCGGCTGCGGCCGTTCTTCTGCCTCGCCGCCCGGATCAGGTGGGCCACCACATCACGGATGTGCACCATGCCGCGCGGATCGTCGAGGCTTTCCACATAAACGGGCATGCGCGAGTGCGCGCCGCGCTCGAACTGGTTGAGAAGATCCCCAAGTGTGGTGGATAGTTCCACTGCCTCAATGTCGGCGCGCGGCACCATCACGTCCTCCACCCGGAGTTCTCGCAGCCGCAGGATGTTGTCGACCATCGCACGCTCGCCCAGCGAAAGCGGTGCGGCGTCGGTCGTGTGTTCCGCAAAAGCCTCGGCCAGATCGTTCTGCAGGGTGGAATTGCCGCGTGTGCGGAAAAAGCCCGCAATCCGAGTGAGCAGCGAGGGGCGGCTTTTGTGGCGTCGCGGAGGTTTACTAGAGCCCTCTTCCCCCTCCTCGGGGGAAACAGCTGCGCTCTCCGGCACACCGCCGGGGGCGATCATGGTAGCTTCAGTCA